>NZ_CP169639.1:3073340-3387511 GCF_042134615.1 Flagellimonas cixiensis | reverse complement strand
GAAGTTTTTCCTTGTTTTAGTGGTTAGTGTTAATACTATAGATTAAACATCTAAAGGTATATAGATGCTTATTGGATGCGACAAATATGTGAACAAATCTTTTAAAAAAAAAATCAATTTGTCATTGAATCTTTTCTTTTTTTTTCGCATGTTGACGCTGTATTAACAAAGCTTCTAAATATATAATTTTTAAGTTAAAATATGGGTCTAAATTCTTATTCTTTTCGGGTTCGATATGCAGAAACCGACCAAATGGGGGTAGTTTATCATGGGAACTATGCCCAATATTTGGAAATGGGTCGGGTGGAATGGCTAAGAGCATTGGGGGTAACCTATAAGAGTATGGAGGATAATGGTGTGATGCTACCCGTAATATCTTTGCATATTGACTATAAAAAATCTGCGCTTTATGATGATTTATTAACCGTAGAGACGCGATTGAAGTCAAAACCCATGGTTAAGATAGAGTTTGATTATGTTGTAAAAAATGAAGCAGGAGAGCTTCTTGCAACAGGAAACACCGTGTTGGCCTTTATGGATAAAAATACGGGTCGACCTATTCGATGTCCCGACTATATTTTAGATAAACTGTAAGGCTAATCCAAGCGCTTAATTTGGATGGTGTGCATTTCATCGAAAAGTTGAAACGTTTGTTCCGCTTCACTCTGTCGAACTGAGATGAGCAACTCACAATCCAGCTCCAATTTTTGGTCCACCACAGTAAGGTTCTTTTGTTTGATGGTGCGCATCACTATATCCATGTCCGGATATCCAAATTTGAGGGTAAAACGGGTTTCTAAAACCTTCTCAACAATCCTGGCTTCTTCCAAAGCCATTTGTGCAGCAGTTTTATAAGCTTGAATCAGTCCACCAACCCCTAATTTAGTTCCGCCAAAGATTCGGGTGACCGTAACCAATACATTGGTCACATCAAAAGATTGAATCTGACCATAGATGGGCATGCCTGCTGAATTGTTCGGTTCACCATCATCATTTGCTCTGTACGTTGGATTCTCGATTCCCAATTGCCAAGCATAACAGACATGATTGGCCGTATGGTATTTTTTTCGAAGTTCTTCCACAATCGGTTTTACATCATCTTCAGAATTGACGGGGAATACCTGTGCAAAGAATTTACTTTTTCTATCCTTATATAATATCTCGGTGGAAGGTCGGTTCAACGTACGATATACATCTTCTTGCTCCATTAAAACAAAGCTACCAATATTATACTCAAAATAGCAATGGCCACCCCGCCCCAATTTTTTGCACTTAGCTTCTCCTTAAATAAAAGAATACCCACGAGAGTGGATAACATAACGATGGCAACATTATTAATGGTAAAAACTGCGGCACTGCTCAACAGGTCGGAACGAAGCGCTTGAATAAGAAAATAAATGGAAAAATAATTGGGAATGCCCAAAGCCACTCCGCCCAAAATATTTTTAAGGTTAAGTTTCATTTCGGATTTGTTGGATTTGAAGGCAATAAAAAACAAACCAGAAAGGGCTGCAAATCCAAAAATCATGGAAGAGAAAATGGGAATCTCATGGTCGCTCAAATGCACCTCTTCAAAATATTTGATGCTGGCATCAATAACTCCCGAACCTAGAAATACCAAAAAAGGGAGAATCAAATGCTTACGGTCTACATGAAGTCCTTTGCCCTTGGCGGAAACCAGATATACGGCGGTTAGAGCCAGTACAATTCCCGCTACTTCAATAAAACTCAATCGCTCATTATATAATAGCATACCCAGCAAAACAGGAATCACTAAACTCATTTTGGTAGCTACAGAGGCTACGGATACCCCAGCGACCTGCGATGTTTTCGCCATTAAATTAAAAATGGTGATAAAAAGTACCCCCATAAAAACGGGTCCCCAAATCCAAGAAGACCCAATAATCTCACTAACATTTAATGTTCCTTTATATAAGGTAAGCCCCACCAAACAGGCAGTAATGTAATTGACGATGATAGCGACCAAGGTTTGTACTTTGTACACATCGTACAGTTTAAAGACCACAAAAATCCAAGTGGAGCTAAGAACGCTTAGGGACAGTGCAATCATTTAGAGTTTGGATTTAAGTTGAAGAATATCCTCTTGGCCTACCTGAAGGTTCCAAACCTTGATGCCCAATTGAGCTGCTGAATCAGTATTTTCCTTTAGGTCATCAACGAAAAAAGTTTCGGTCGGTTCCAATTGATTTTGCTCAAGTACAAACTCATAAATTTCGGAATCAGGTTTGCGCATACCCATTTCGTGACTCAGGTAAAATACGTCGAAGGTATTTTTAAAACGGTTAAATCGTTCCATGCCCATGCTGGATTTCACATGTTCGATATGAAGGTCATTGGTATTGCTCAGCAAAAACAATTTGTATTGGTTTTCTTGGGCTAGATTTTCCAAAAACTGTAGGCGTTTTTCTGGGAAATCAAGTAAAATGGCATTCCATGCTTGGGTTAAATATTCCCGACTAGCCTTAGGAAAGTGTGCTGAGACTTCATCCAAAAATTCATCCGACGCCACCAATCCTTTTTCATACGAATTGAATAGATGCTGTAGGTCAGACGTAATTCCAGTAAAACCGTAATCGAGCATGGCGCGTGCTGTTGCAGGTTTATCCAAATTGATGAGTACATCGCCAAAATCAAAAATGATGTTCTTAATCATTGTGGTAAATAGATAGGGTGTCGGTTAAAATTGATTGGGTATGCTTGAGCTTGCCACCGTTGATTTTTGGCGCAGGAATTCCAGACTCAAAACGGACTTGACCTTGAAAAATTCGAGCCTCGTCCCATAGATTTTCATTAATAAAGGTTTGTAGGGTCTTTGCCCCACCTTCTATTATGATGCTGGTAATATGATGTTGAAACAATACATCACAAATCTGTTTTGCCAAGGGTTGCTCAAAATCAATGATGGCATAATCTACTCCATCAACATGTTTCGAGTGGTCATCTATTTCAGTGATGACAATAGTTTTTACGCTTTTATCCAGCACATGGAACGCTGTGTCAATTTTCAAAGTCCTATCTAAAACCACCCGAATCGGGTTTTTTCCGCTCCAATTCCGAACAGTAAGTTTTGGATTGTCTTTTAAAACTGTTTGAGTGCCCACCAAAATGGCTTGTTCTTCACTTCGCCATTGGTGTACCCATTGTTTGGAATAGCGGTTGGTAATCCAATAGGGTTGTGGAGCAGATTCACGAAGGGAATCTTCTGGCGCCAAAAAACCATCCGAGGTTTCGGCCCACTTTAATATAATATAAGGTCTCTTTTTTTCTTGAAAAGTTAAAAATCGTTTGTGATGGGCTCTACATTCCTCTTCTAGAATACCAACAGAAACTTGGCATCCAGCTTCCACCAATTTTACAATCCCTTGTCCTGCTACTTTATCGTGTGGATCTTGTAAGCCAATAAATATCTCTTTGAATTGATGTTGTGCAATCAAGTCGGCACAAGGCGGGGTTTTGCCATAATGGGAACATGGCTCCAATGTCACATAAAGAGAACATTCGGACAATACTTCCTTGTTATTTAAGGCATTAATGGCATTTACTTCGGCATGTGGTCCACCGTAGGGACTGGTAAAACCTTCTGAGATGATTTTACCGTTGTGCACAATCACACATCCCACCATAGGATTTGGAGCTGTGGACCCGAGCCCTTTTTTGCCTAATTCGATGCAGCGAAGGAGGTATTTTTGATGTATATTCACCCCACAAAAATAGAACAATTAAAACACAATATGGGAGATACGGTGATTCGTGAAATAACCCCCGAAGACAACGAACAGGTGGCCCAAGTAATACGCAAAGTTTTTGAGGATATGGGAGTGCCCAAAGTGGGAACTGCCTATGCCGATAAGGCTTTGGACGATATGTATTCCAACTACAATGTGCCCAAGGCTGCTTATTTTGTGGTGGAGCACGAAGGTAGAATCATAGGCTGTGCAGGTGTAGCTAAGCTAGACAATTACGAGGGCAACGTTTGTGAGCTTCAAAAGATGTATTTTTTGGAAGAAGCGCGAGGTAAAGGTTTGGGGGCAAAAATGATTTCTGCTTGCCTTGAAAAGGCCCAGGAGTTTGGTTTTGAACAATGCTATTTAGAAACCATGCCCTACATGGAAGCGGCCCAAAAATTATACAAAAAAAACGGATTTGAATACATCGATGCCCCCATGGGCAACACGGGACATTATTCTTGCCCAGTTTGGATGCTTAAAAAGTTGTAATGCTGCTAAGGGAAATCAAAAATATTTTCCACAAAGAATTGGGTGAAATCTTTCCCAAGGAGGAGATTGATTCTTTCTTTTATCATTGTATCGAACATTATTTGAAGTTGGAACGTTTTATCTTGGCCCTTCAACCGCAATATGTGTTGACCAAGACAGAGGAACAGCCCCTTTTCGAAGCATTGGCAGAACTTAAATTGCAAAAGCCCATACAATATATATTAGGTACGGCCCATTTTATGGATTTGGAGCTTCAGGTGAATGAAAATGTGTTGATTCCCCGACCAGAAACCGAAGAACTGGTGCAATGGATTCTGGACGCTGAGCGCAATCGAAGTGTCATTTCGACTCCGCTCAATGACCAACCTCTAAGAATTTTAGACATCGGAACCGGTAGCGGTTGTATAGCCATAGCCTTGGCCAAACATCTACCGAAAGCAAAAGTCTACGCCATAGATGTGTCCGAAGCAGCCCTTAAGGTTGCCAAGGAAAATGCTAAGAATAATGGTGTAGAGATAGCCTTCATCCAACAAGACATCCTTAAATCTGAACTTGAATTTGAACTTAAATTTGACATCATCGTTTCAAATCCACCCTATGTGCGGGAATTGGAAAAGTTGGAAATTCAAAAGAATGTAAAAGATTTTGAACCACATTTAGCGCTATTTGTGGATGACAACAATCCTTTGGTTTTTTATGATGCCATTGCCCAGTTTTCAAAAAGGTATTTGGTTGAAAAAGGCATACTGTATTTTGAAATCAACCAATATTTAGGCGAAGAGTCAGCGGCACTTTTGAAAGCCCATAATTTTTCGGAAATTGAACTGCGCAAGGATATTTTCGGTAACGACAGAATGCTAAAGGGGACAAAGTCCGTATACTGAGCGGAGTCGAAGCATAAAGGAGACTAGGTGGTGTTTTTTCATCTTGAAAAAGAAAAATATGAACATTGAACAGCAGATACAATCGCTAAGGCAAGAACTTCGCGAACACAACTATAAATATTACGTACTGGACCAGCCGTCCATTTCCGATTTTGAGTTCGATATGAAACTCAAGGAGCTTCAAAAATTGGAGGCTGAGCATCCAGAGTTTCAAGACCCGACCTCACCAACTTTGCGGGTTGGGGGAATGGTCACCAAAAATTTTGAAACCATTGCCCATGAACAGCGCATGTATTCATTGGATAATTCCTATTCCAAAGAAGACTTGGAAGATTGGGAAAAGCGCATTCAACGTATTCTGGGTGATGTGCAAGTGGAATTCACCTGTGAATTAAAGTATGACGGAGCCTCCATAAGCCTTACCTATGAAGAGGGGAAATTGATACGTGCCGTTACCCGTGGTGATGGTTTTCAGGGGGATGATGTGACCAACAACATCAAAACCATAAAGTCGGTTCCCTTGCAATTGAAAGGCGATTATCCTCCGAAATTTGATATCCGAGGTGAAATTATATTGACGCTTGAAGGCTTTGCCAAAATGAACCAAGAACGTATTGAAGCAGGGGAAGACCCGTATATGAACCCGAGAAATACCGCTTCGGGCAGTTTAAAACTACAAGACAGTGCTTTGGTGGCACAACGACCTTTGGAGTGTTTGCTGTACAGCGTTGTTGGTGATAATTTAGGCATCAAATCTCAATTTGAAATGCTCGAAAAAGCACGTGAATGGGGCTTTAAGGTGCCCACGGTGGCGAAATTGTGCAAATCTACCAGCGAAGTCATGCAATTTGTAGATCACTGGGACACCCATCGTCATCATTTGCCATACGAAACAGATGGAGTAGTGGTAAAAGTCAACAATATACAGCATCAAGAGGAATTGGGATATACCGCTAAATCCCCTCGTTGGGCGATGGCCTATAAGTTTAAGGCCGAACAGGAAAGTACGGTTTTAAATGAGATTACCTATCAAGTTGGAAGAACGGGAGCCATAACCCCAGTTGCCAATCTGGAGCCTGTTCTTTTGGCAGGAACTACGGTAAAAAGAGCTTCTTTGCACAATGCCGACCAAATCGCAAAATTGGATGTTCGCGTAGGAGATACCGTTTTTGTGGAAAAAGGAGGGGAGATTATTCCTAAAATTGTAGGCGTAGATTTCACCAAACGTCCCACGGATTCAATTCCAACACAATACATCACTAATTGCCCAGAATGCGGAACGGAACTCATTAGAAAAGAAGGCGAAGCGCAGCATTTTTGTCCGAACGATACAGGGTGTCCCACCCAAATAACAGGGCGCATTCAGCATTTTATTTCCCGAAAGGCCATGGATATTGAGGGCATGGGAAGTGAAACCGTGGAATTGCTTTTTAAAGAGGGGCTTATTGCCAATTATGCCGATTTGTACACTTTAACAAAGGAACAAGTAATGCCTTTGGAACGAATGGCAGAGAAATCTGCGGAGAATTTGGTAAAAGGGGTAGAAGCCTCCAAAGCTATACCTTTTGAACGGGTGCTTTTTGCGCTCGGAATTAGATATGTTGGTGAAACCGTGGCCAAAAAATTGGCAAAGGCCTATAAAAATATCGATGCATTGATGGCGGCATCCCAAGAGGAGTTGGTGGCAGTGGATGAAATCGGGGAGCGCATTGCAGAAAGTGTCATCAAATTTTTCTCGGAACCGACCAACTTGGAAATTGTAGACCGATTAAAATCTTACGGATTGCAATTCTCTTTGTCCGAAGCACAATTGGAAAACCAGACCGATAAATTAAAAGGACAAACATTTGTGGTTTCTGGAGTGTTTGAATCTATTAGTCGTAGCGATTTAAAGAAATTGATTGAGGATAATGGGGGGAAAGTGGCCTCATCCATTTCATCCAAAACCACCTTTGTAGTGGCAGGTGATAATATGGGTCCGAGTAAAAAGACCAAAGCGGAAAGTTTGGGGGTTCCTATAATCTCTGAACAGGAATTTCTTCAAAAATTGTAACTATGGTACCCAGCACTTATCAAGAATTTCAAGCAACCTTAGACAAATCTGCCCCACCACGTTCATGGTCCTTAGCGCTACAATCCCTTTGGTTTGATGCTAAGGGTGATTGGGAGTCATCGCACAACATTGCTCAAGACCTGCATTCCACCATGGGCAGTTGGATTCACGCCTACTTGCACCGTAAAGAGGGCGATGAATGGAATGCTGGCTACTGGTATCGCCAAGCAGGTCAACCATTTCCCGAACATAGTTTGGAGGAGGAGCTTCAACAATTAGTGAAAGCGAACCTATAAACAATCACTAATTAGCAACTTTTAGGAATAAATTATTCCTGAACCTGTCATTTTCGCTCTATACCTAATAGTAACAAATTGAGTGGGAGTATCTAACCATAAACTACCACGCCTTTCCTTTACATTTTGACCTTTTTGCTTAGCAGGTGAACAAAATGGTCTTTCTTCAAAAAAAATCTATCAATTGAAACCCTGATTTTATCAACCCAGATAGGGTATAGGTAAGATCAGAGGGCTACACATTAATAAATTACTTCAACTTGCTCGGAAATAAATAATTAACAAGAATAAAATCTTTAAAAATCATGAAGAACAATTTATTTCTAGGTGTAATGGTTATGGCTGTATTATGGTCTTGTAGTAAGGATGATGACCCAGCTGCCCCAGAAAAACTTGAGAATAGTGCCCCAAAAATTGAAGCTCAAAGCTTTGTAGTCAAAGAAAACATTAGTGATGATTATGTAGTAGGCAATGTGTATGCTACAGATGGTGATATTACTGATAATTTGATTTTCAAAATTACGGACGATACCGATGCATTGTTTGAGATAACAGAAATATCTGGAGCCATTACCCTTAGAGCGGGTAAAAATCTTGATTTTGATGCGACTACAATACATAAAATTACTGTTGAGGTCTACGACGGAATTGATAAGGCATCAGCTGAGATGACCATCAATGTTGCTAATTTTAATGTTGCACCAGTTATTGATAAAGGTTCATTGAACTTTGAGATTATTCAAAATGTGACCGATTTAGGTGAAATTGGCGTTGTAAAAGTTATTGACGAAGATGAGGACCCCCTAAGTTTTCAGATTTTAGCTAATGCTGAAGATGATCTTTTTGTTATTTCCGATGAAGGGGTTGTTAGTCTTGCTGAAGGAAAGAGTTTGAATAATGAAATTGTGCAATATATTATTTTAATAGGTGTGCACGATGGATTGGCTGGTGCAAAGGCTGAAGTAACTATTAACGTAATCGAGTAAAAATCCATTATAATACATTTCAGTTTTAAACTTATATCCCCATACCTCTTGATAGTTTTCCACCGAAGGGCGTAATTGTTTTTCGGTGGTTTTTGGTTTTAGGAATAGGGCAATACAAATCTCAAAGGATAAATGATAACGTTTCTCCATTTACTCCAAATGACAATTAATTGTAAGCTATAAATCAAAGGAATTCAAATCTCGCTGCGTTTTATTCAACTTCAACTTTAAAAAAATCACCTTTTTTAACTTTAGGACATCAACTCAAATACCGCATCCATCAATTCATAAAGGGCATTCATAAGATCTAGTGGTTTTAAGTCAATTTATTGCGGCAACTTGCTGGCAATAAAGTAACAAACAACAATGAAAACCTTTAAAACAATGAAAACAAAATTATTATTTAGTTTGATGGTTCTTGCTATGGTATTTTCCTGTAGTAAAGATGATGAACCTACCCCAACACCCGAACCTGAAAATCAAAAACCAACTGTTTCCTTTGTAAGCCCAGCGGCTAATGCAAGTAACCTTTGGAATGATATAACTGTTGAGGTTAATGCCGCGGACAATGATGGTACAGTGGCGAAAGTTGAATTTTATGCAAAAGGAGTTAAAGTATCTGAGGCAACAGCTTCGCCCTACACTTTTAATTGGAACAGTAAAGATGTGGAAGATGGCAGCGTGGAGTTAAAAGCCACCGTTACTGATGACGAGGGAGCCACCGCCACGGCCAGTATTACTGTTGAAGTGAAGAATGTATTGCTAGATTATAACATTTTTGATGGCTATTTGAGTGCAGGACCCGACATCATCAATTTCACCTATATTACAAGTCCGGCACCGGAGAAGGAGATTCTTTATGTTGCCGAAATTCCTGAAGGTGCGTTTGCGGAAACTGTGCAGCGTCCTGCAGATTTTGATGACGAAACATTTGATGTTCATTTTGTGGGATATTATATGAATAATGATGGCAACGATGGGAAAATTACAAGCTACCATGGTGTTACTCCCGGTGATTTCAGTCCTTCACAGCCAACCTATACAAATTATGGGAACGAGATAGGGGAGGCCACAGTAACTTTTACACAAGTGCCCGACCACGACTATGCAATGATTTTTTCAGGAGGAAACACCAATCCGATAGCCGAAAATACAGTGCGCTCGTTTAAGGTATATGATGAATTTAACCTTGGCTATGTGTACCTGAAAGTTGGGGATGCAGGTTACTACCATGCAACTCCATTTGGAACGGGTAATCATGAACTGCCTTTGAATGCCATGAATACATCTATGGATAGCCATACTTTTACTGACAACAGTTCTCTAAGCACCGCCAGTTTAATGGTGCAAGGGCATACGGGTCCTGGACGTTACTCTCCAGCTGTGACCTTATATCGTGAAAATGTAAATCTTGGGGGAAATCCATACGAGAGCAAGTTTCATGTCCCAAATGCAGAAGATCAGGTATTTGACCACTACTACACCAATGCCAGAATACAATTGAACGGTAAAACTTATGTGCATGAGGCCTTTCAAGAAATATTGACTTCCATGACAAAACTTGATGCCACCTTTAGTGCTGATAATAAAACATTATCACAATTGGATATCACGGCGACTTCAATGGACGAGATTGATTGGTTGGCTACCACTTTTCAAGTGAGCGCAAGCGATACATTTACATTTAAATGGCAAAGTTTCTCTGCGGATGATAATATTTCCTTTCCACCAATACCCACTGAAGTTGTTACAGCGACCAACGAGGTATTCAACAGTTCCGATATCGTTTTTAAAGAAGCGAATGTTACAATGCTTTTTGAAGACCGAGATAATTATAATGGATATGAGGATTTTAAAGATATCCGTTTTGGAAGAAAAACAGAAGACACAGCACTTAAAACCCGCTTGTTTGTTTTTGGTCAACCATAAAAACCATAAAAGTAAAAAACTGCTTTCCAAATGTGGAGGGCAGTTTTTTATTTAAACGTACGGTGGATAATCAATGGACCATTAACACAGATAATGGTATAAACTGTAATTAAATAGTAAAATAATTCCCACCCTTTCTTTCTATAGGCCGCTGGTATTCTAAAAGACAACCAGCGGCTTTATTGCGTTAGATTATTTGTTGCCCAAAAGAGGTCAGTTTTTGAATATTACCATCACTCATCACTCTCAACCTCTCAATTGATTATAGATCATTGTTAATTGAAAATAAAAAATATCCATCAATTGATATGGGTCATTCATAAACCCAAACACCCCATGCGTTAATTGTAAGTGTAGAAAACCCTACAAAAACTTCAACTTGCCATTGTTTGCAACCTTTTAAAACCTAAAAAAAATGAAACGAAATTTTATCATATCAGGATTATTTGTTTTTATCGCTTTGTTTTCATGCAGCGAAGACGACGGTTCTACTGGATTTCCAAATCAGCGCCCCGTTATCTATGAGCAAACATTCAATCCTCCCGGTGCCATAACTGATGCAGATGTAATTGGACTGGTAAAGGCTTATGATGCCAATGTGGGAACAAAGCTTGTGTATTCCATCGCCCAAAATAGTAATGATCTATTTGAAATTGCCAATGTTGGCGGTGCCCTTAAATTGAAAGATGGAAAAAGTCTTGACTTTAACACTGAGCCCACCCACAAGATAACAGTAACTGTATCTGATTCAGAAATGGAGGCATCGGCTCAGATGACAATCAATGTTAATGTGGCTCCAGAATTTGAAAAAGAAACGTATTCTTATGAAGTAGAGGAAAACATAGACTCAGATTATGTGATTGATACGTTTACAGCTTCGGATCCACATAATGATCAGCTTACGTTCAGTATCACCGTAAACGACAATGAACTTTTCAAAATAAGCGAAACTGGAGAATTGAGTCTGGCAGACGGAAAAAAACTGAACTTCACAGAACAACAAGAGCATAATATTACCGTGGCGGTTAGTGATGGCATCTACACGGTGGAAAAGGAGGTTGTCATTAACGTAATTGATGTTGAATTAGGTGGGCCTATTGTAGAGAACACCTATTTTGAAGTGGAAGAAGATATTTTGGATACAGAGTTGATAGGAAATTTAGGAGCAGAAGACCCAGATGGAGACCCTATCGCATATCAAATTGTACAAAACGACAACGATTTATTTAGAATTACCGAAAACGGTGATATCTTTTTGGAGGAGGGAATGGCTTTGAATTATGAAAAAAGTACTTCACATGAAATTCAAGTAAGTGTTTCAGATGGAAAAGAAGACATTGTTGTAATGGTCCAAATAATGGTGTCGAATGTTGATGATGAACTATTTGAATTGCCAAGCTCTTTTATCACCAAATGGGAAGTGAAAGGAGTCGCTGGAGGAACGATATCCATAACAACCTTCGACAATTACCAATACGATTATACTATTGATTGGGGGGATGGAACGGTTGAAGAACGCACAGATCAAGACCCATCGCATACCTACAACGCCCCAGGTGTGTATACCGTTGCCATTGCAGGAGATTTTCCAGCAATTCGAATGGGCGATGGAATTGATGAAACCTCGAAGAAGGCTTTGGTCTCTATTGAGCAATGGGGAGATATTGTGTGGCAATCCATGCATGCTGCATTTCAAAACTGTATTAATATGCAATATAATGCAGTTGACACTCCTAATTTGGATAATGTGACCAATATGGCTGTAATGTTTGCATCGTGTACATTATTTGATGTTGATTTAAGTAATTGGAATACCCAAAATATAACTTCGATGGCATTTACTTTTCTTAATGCAACCAACTTTAATGGTAATATAGAGACTTGGAATGTTCAAAATGTAACTGATTTCAATTATATGTTCCAAGGTGCCACTAGTTTTAATAGGGATATTAGTAATTGGGATACACAAAGTGCTGAAGTATTTACTGGAATGTTTTCTGGTTCAACAGCATTTGACCAAAATTTAGGGAATTGGAACCTTAGTAATGTAACAAGTATGGCTGATATGTTATTTGGTTCTGGAATGTCACCAGAAAATTATTCCAATACTTTGATAGGTTGGAATAACCAGATGGAATCAGTTCAATTATTCGATATTTCTCTTGGTGCACAAGGTGTTAATTATTTGTGCGGAGAAGGGGCTGCCGCACGTCAAGACTTAATAAATAATTTTAATTGGCAAATCAATGATGAAGGACCTCTAAATCCGTGCTTCTAGATAAAAAATAAATTTTCCCACCCCTTGATAGTTTGCCACCGAATGCTGTAAAAAGTGTTCGGTGGTTTTTTGTTTGTAGGTGTTGGTATTGAGATGTGAGATGTAAGAAATTGAAGGTTATATTTTTTGATTTTTCGATAGGTGTCATTCTGAACATAGTGAAGAATCTCTTTTTTATAGAAGTCAGAAGTCAGAAGTCAGAAGTTCGATTTCTGATATCTGAAATTTTGATTAAAAATAGATTTCTCTACAGCTCCTTCGACTTCGCCTAGGTCGACAGCTTGAAATGACATTCCAACTTAATTGTTTAGTGCTGCATCAAACCGTAATACTCACACCCTTGGCGGCAGCATTTTTATCGGTATCAAAATAAAAGTCGATTCGCCCCAAATGAATACCATAACAACCCACTTGGTTTACTAATACGGCATCTCCACTTTGGTTGGTGCGCACATCGGGTTTGTCCAAAAACGTATGGGTATGCCCACCAATGATCAGGTTGGTATGGAGGGTTTTTTGTGCTAATTGAATGTCGCTTGGTTTGTCTGGAAATTTGTAATCGTACCCCAAATGTGAAAGACAAATGATGAGGTCGCATTGTTCTTCTTCCTTCAATCTGCGCTCCATGTCCAAGGCAATTTCATAAGGGTTGAGGTATTCCGTTTCCTTGTACAGGCGTTTGGTTACGAGTCCATCCAATTGAATGCCAAGGCCATAAACCCCAATTTTCACTCCATCCAACACATACGTTTTATAAGGTTTAACGTAACCGTCCAGCACCGTGTTCGAAAAATCGTAGTTGGCGGAGATCATTTCAAAATTAGCATAAGGCATTTGTGCTAAAAGTCCATCAATGCCATTGTCAAAATCGTGGTTGCCGATGGTTGAGGCATCATAGTTGAGCATGCTCATCAGCTTAAATTCCAATTCCCCACCATAAAAATTAAAATAAGGAGTGCCTTGGAAAATATCACCAGCATCAAAAAGTAAGGTGTTTGGATTTTCATTTCGAATTTGTTCCACCAAAGTAGCTCTGCGTGCCACACCACCCAAATTTGGGTATTCAGAATGCGAACTGGGAAATGGGTCTATGTGACTGTGCACATCATTGGTATGCAAAATGGTAATATGTTTTTTGCCCAAATTGGAACAACCGTTCAGGCTAAGGCCTCCCAATCCAATTAACGTTGAGGCAGCGGCTGTGTTGGATATAAAGTCTCTTCTTTTCATTGGTCCAATTGAATAAAACGGTCGTCGATATTAGCTTTAAGGGTGTCCACTTTTTTAAAGTGGTCGATGATGGCATTTCGCAATAAATAATCGATTTCGGTAACCGAGACAATTTCATCAAAAAAACCAACACTCGGTCCACCGTTCACTAAATAATCGGAAGTGGCAACGTAGTAATTTCGGGATTCATCAAAGGGCTCTTCTTGAATGTTCACCGATTCCAAAGCCCTATTTTTATCGGTTATGATCTGAATATGTGAGATAGGGTGCTTGCGTGTAGCCTTGGAAACAAAATTGATCAATTTTCTTGTGGCAGAACCACTCAATTCCACGACCACAATATAGTTTTCAAAAGGCATTACCTCGTAGGCATTGCGTGCCGTCACATTTCCTGCCGAAATAATGGATCGTACACCACCAGCATTTAAAACCACAAAATCCAAGTCGTTCCCAGTTCTCGATTTAAAAATGGGAGCTGTTTCTTCAAAAACAATATCTGCCATTAAATTTCCCATGGATGTGCTACGCTTACCATCGTTTGTTAATAATGGTTTTGGCGCATAGGCCAACGTGCTGTCCAAAACTTCATTAATACGGTTTCGATAAGGCAAAACAAAATCTGAGATGGAATCTACAGCCGAGTATGTGGAGTCGATGGGGATTTGTTGGCCCTGTATTTCAGAAAGTGTACCGGTTTCATTCTTGCAGGACATTAAAAAACAAAAAGTTGCAAATACAACAAATTGTTTAAAATTTAAATAGTTCACGTACGTATCTTTGCTAAGTTGTCTTGGTAGATTATTTACCTTTGTAAAAATGCAACAAAAATATGTTTATACGGGGACTCCAAGACAAATTTAAGGTTAAATCCGGGCAAAAATATTTAAAGGAGGAGTTGGATAAACCTTCCAAACCGGTAGCTAGGGAGAAAGGCATTAGTAGTGTTGGATGCATCGTGGATGTAGATAATTTCCAAAATGCCGAGGCCTTTTACGAATTGATTGAGGAGTTTTCACTGAGACCCAATGCCATTAAAATTATTGGGTACAAAAGAGAGTACGATAAAAATTCGCCTTATGCCATTCAGATTTTTTCAGATAAAGATTTAGGGTGGAAAGGGCAGATAGAAAATGGTTACGTACTCGAGTTTTTGGGCAGGGAATACGATATGTTGGTCAATTACTACGAAGAGGACAGTTTAATGATGAAGCTACTTTCGGTACAAAGCTCAGCCCGGTTAAAAGTTGGTTTGGGCTCGCAGGACCCAAAATTGAACGATTTGATCTTAAATACACCCTTGAACGATTTTAAATTGTTCAAAAGTGAATTGAAAAAGTATTTAAAGGTTTTAAACGAAATTTAGAATGGAACAGTTGGTTGGAACAGGCGTTGCGTTGGTAACTCCCTTTAGGGATGATGCTTCAATTGATGTAGAAGCACTAACAAGAATCGTAGAGTTTAATATAAAGGAAGGTGTCGATTATTTGGTGGTATTAGGGACCACTGCTGAATCCGCCACACTTTCCAAAGCAGATAAACAATTGGTTATCGATGTGATTGTTCGAACCAATGCAGGTCGTTTGCCTTTGGTTTTGGGCGTCGGCGGCAACAATACGATGGCCGTGGTTGACGAACTCCAGTCCTCGGATTTGTCCGAGTTTGACGCCATTCTTTCTGTTTCTCCATATTATAATAAACCGACACAGGAGGGCATTTATCAGCATTTTAAAGCAATAGCCAAAGCGTCACCAAAACCCGTTATATTATACAATGTACCCTCAAGAACCGGGAGCAACATGTTGCCGGAAACCACATTGCGTTTAGCGCACGAGGTGCCCAATATAATAGCCATAAAAGAAGCCTGTGGCGATATGGTTCAGATTGATAAGATCATTAAAGAAAAACCTGAAGATTTCATGGTTATTTCCGGGGACGATCCTACAGCCTTACCTACCGTTTTGGCAGGAGGAGCTGGAGTAATTTCGGTGCTTGGACAAGGATTGCCATCGGCGTTTTCACAAATGATTCATCTTGGCATCGAAGGAAATGCCGAAGAAGCCTATAAGATTCAACATAAACTATTGCCTTTGATGACCCTTATTTTTGAAGAGGGCAACCCGGCGGGCATTAAAAGTGTATTCGAAAGCTTGGGGCTTTCTACTGCCGTAGTTCGCTTGCCATTAGTGGAAGCAACAAGAGGATTGAAGGATAAAATTGGTTCCTTTTTAAAGTCCTTGGATAGGGCCCATGTTTAAAATTCGTTAAAAGTTGCCCAAATTCTTGGGGATTGGCCTAGGTTCCATTTACATTTGAGTGGTTAAAATTCTTTTTTTATATCCGTTCAATATCACTAATTTTGCAAAATGTTTTTGAAAATGAGGTCAATACTTCTTCTTTGTTGTGCAGTTGTTTTGCTTGCATCCTGTAGCGAGTACCAAAAAGTACTTAAAAATACAGATGTTGCGGCCAAGTACGAAATGGCAGAAAAACTCTATAACGAAGGAGATTACAAAAGAGCTGTTCGTTTATTCGAGCAAATTGCCCCCAAATATGTGGGTAAACCACAGGGAGAGCGCGTAATGTTCTTTTTTGCTGATTCTTATTTTAAAACAGAGGATTATTACTTGGCAGGATATCAATTTGAACGATTTGTAAAATCCTATCCAAGAAGTGATAAAATTCAAGAAGCCAGTTTTTTGGGTGCCAAAAGCTATTATGAGCTTTCCCCGGCATACTCGCTAGATCAAGGAGATACAGATAAGGCATTGGCAAAATTGCAAACCTTTATCAACCAATACCCAGAATCGGAATATTTTGCCCAAGCAAATACAATGGCAGAAGAGTTGACGGCCAAAAAAGAAAAAAAACAAATTGAAATTGCCAAGCAGTTCAATAAGTTAGGGCAGTTTAACTTTCCAGTTTTGATTTCTGCGATTGAGGCATTCGATAACTTTATTACCGACAACCCTGGTTCTATTTATAGAGAAGAGGCATTATATTACCGTATTGAATCAGCGACCACTTTGGCGTTGAACAGTACAATGGACAAACAACAAGAACGTCTGGAAGACGCTTTGGAATCGTATAACACCCTTATGCGTTATTTTCCAGAAACCCAGTTTAAGAAAAAAGCAGATGACCTTGCGGAGACCATCCAAAAGGAATTGAGCAACTACAACACATCACTATCAAAATAAAAAGTTTTTAAACCACTGCACATGCAAGATTTGAAAAATACAAAGGCACCGGTTTCGACCAAAACATTGAACAGAAACGAGTTCGATGCCAGCACCGGTAACATTTACGAAGCTATTTCCATTGCATCCAAAAGAGCTATCCAAATTAACTCCGAAATTAAAAAAGAGTTGTTGGAGAAATTGGAAGAATTTGCAACCTATAGCGATAGTTTGGAAGAAGTATTTGAGAACAAAGAGCAAATCGAAGTTTCCAAATTCTACGAAAAGTTGCCAAAACCACACGCCTTGGCTGTACAAGAGTGGTTGGAAGACAAAATCTATTACAGAAACACAGAGAAAGACGCCTAAGAAATGCTTAGCGGTAAAAACATCCTTTTGGGTATTTCCGGAGGAATTGCCGCATACAAGACCACATTTCTGGTTAGGTTATTGATAAAAGCTGGCGCTCAGGTCAAAGTTGTAATGACCCAGAGCGCCAGCTCTTTTGTTTCCCCACTCACACTTTCCACCTTATCCAAGAATCCTGTTTTGATGGATTTTGTGAATGAAGAAGATGGAAGCCTGTCTTGGAACAACCATGTTGAGTTGGGACTTTGGGCCGATTTAATGTTAGTGGCCCCAGCTACGGCCAACACGCTTTCCAAAATGGCCCATGGTACTTGCGATAATTTGTTATTGGCAACCTATCTATCGGCCAAGTGTCCGGTGTATTTTGCTCCGGCCATGGATTTGGACATGTATAAACATGCGTCTACTAAGATCTCCCTTGAAAAATTAGAGTCCTTTGGAAATGTGATGATTCCTGCTGAATCAGGGGAATTGGCCAGTGGACTTCATGGAGAAGGACGTATGGCCGAACCGGAAAACATCCTTCAATTTATTGAAGCCGATTTGCGCAAGGGATTGCCTCTTACTGGAAAAAAAGTGTTGATCACGGCAGGTCCAACACACGAGGCGATAGACCCTGTCAGGTTTTTAGGCAATCGTTCCACAGGTACTATGGGCTTTGAATTGGCCAAAAAAGCGGCCAATTTGGGTGCCGAGGTTGTTTTGGTGTCTGGACCTACCCAATTATCATTGGAAAACAGTCAAGTGGAATTGATTCGAGTGACTTCAGCCCAAGAAATGTTCGACGCTTGCCATCAATATTATGGAACAATGGATGTGGCGATTTGTGCTGCCGCAGTGGCCGACTACCGTCCAAAGCATGTGGCCGAAGAAAAAATGAAAAAGAAAGATGGGGAACTTAATATTGAGTTAGAGCGCACCCCAGATATCCTTTTTTCTCTTGGGGAAAATAAAAAACAACAGTTTTTGGTCGGTTTTGCCCTGGAGACCGAAAACGAACTGAAAAATGCCAAAGGGAAGCTTCACAGAAAGAATCTGGATGCTATCGTTTTAAATTCCTTAAAAGATTCTGGCGCAGGTTTTGGGGGGGGCACCAATAAAATCACCTTTATAGACAAGAATTCGGAGATAAAAACGTTTGATGTGAAAGAGAAGTCCGAAGTGGCTTCCGATATTTGGAAAGAAATCATCTCCAGAATTCATGCGTAAACTACTGTTTTACTTTTTGTTGTGTGCGGGTTCAATAACTGGTTCTGCTCAAGAACTCAATTGTATCGTAACGGTTAACTCCGATCAGGTGAACCAGACCAATCAACAGATATTTAGGACTTTGGAACGTTCCCTGAACGATTTCATCAATAAAAGTAAGTGGACCAACCGTGTGTATCGCGAGAATGAAAAGGTGAGCGCAAGAATGTTTATCACCGTGACCCAATACGAATCTGATCGTTTTGAGGCCAATATCCAAATTCAGTCCTCTCGACCCGTTTTTAATACTTCCTATGAAAGTCCCGTTTTTAATTATAAGGACAACGCCTTTAATTTTCTATATCAGGAGTTTCAGCCTTTGGTGTACAATCCAAACTCGTTTGATTCCAATTTGGTTGGCGTAATTTCGTACTATGTGTATATTATTTTGGGCTTGGATGCCGACACCTTCTCTTTGGAAGGCGGCAACGATTTTTACCGTAGAGCACAGAATATAGTGACCCAAGCACAAAGCTCCAGTTATAGTGGTTGGAGTCAGGATACAGGAGATCGTACCCGATTTGAACTGGTGGATAACCTTTTAAGCAATTCCTTTAGGGAATATCGCATTGCCATGTACAATTACCATCGAAAAGGGTTGGATGTATTGGCGGATAACAATAGCACGGGCAAGCAAATTATTGCAGGAAGTCTTCGTTTGTTCGAAACCTTGATCAATCGTAGGCCCAATGCCTTTTTGATCCAGACGTTTTTTGATGCCAAATCCGAAGAAATCCAAAATATCTTCTCCGATGGTCCCAAGGTCGACATCGTAAAACTCAAGGAAACACTGAACAAAGTGGCCCCATTTTATTCCAGCACTTGGAATGAAATAAATTACTAGGGCAGTTCTCCAAAGAAATTTATCTTTACGGATAAAATCTTCAGAATTGCTAGTAAATCTATCCATTCAAAATTATGCCTTAATTGACGACGTTAGCGTTGGCTTTTCCAAAGGTTTCACCACAATAACCGGGGAAACAGGAGCAGGAAAATCAATTCTTTTGGGAGGTCTTTCTTTGGTTTTGGGCAATCGGGCCGATTTGTCCTCGCTCAAAAATACCGAACAAA
The DNA here is from genome assembly GCF_042134615.1 of Flagellimonas cixiensis. Lineage (GTDB taxonomy): Bacteria > Bacteroidota > Bacteroidia > Flavobacteriales > Flavobacteriaceae > Flagellimonas > Flagellimonas cixiensis. The sequence continues at coordinate 3,367,753 of NZ_CP169639.1, read as the reverse complement.
AATGCGTTATCGAGGCGGAGTTCGATGTTTCCAAGTACGATTTAAAATCATTTTTTAAGAAGAACGACCTTGATTATGAAGCTGTGACCATTCTACGCAGGGAGATATTGCCCAGCGGGAAATCACGGGCCTTTATAAACGATTCTCCGGTGACTTTGGATGTGATGCGTGCATTGGGAGATAGATTGGTAGATGTGCATTCACAGCACCAGACCTTGCGTCTCACCGAAAATGATTTTCAAATGAAGGTGTTGGATGCTTTGGGAGGAAATGCAGCATTACTTTCGGAATATTCGGGGGAACTTGCCAAATTGAGAAAAGCTTCAAAGGAACTTAAGGATTTGGAAGATTTTCAGGCTGAAGCCGATAAGGAACACGACTACAACAGCTTTTTGTTGAAAGAGCTTCAAGACGCAAAACTCAAAGCAGGCATTCAGGAAGCATTGGAGGAAGAATATGAGCAGTTGAGCAATGTGGAGCAAATCATGGAGAAATTGGCGGCCAGTCATCAATTATTGAATGATGAGCAGTTGGGTGTTCAAGGTAGATTGGCTGATTTAAAACGAGAGTTTCAAGGGTTGACCGAATTCGGCGCAGAGTATAAAACTTTAAGTGAAAGGATTCAATCGGTTTTGATTGAAATGGATGACGTTGCCTCAGAAATCGAACAGTTGAAGGATGGGGTGGAAGCCAACCCGGAACGATTGGAAACAGTGAACGGTCAATTGCAACAGCTTTATGATTTACAGAAGAAACACCATACCGATTCTGTGGAGGAGTTGATTCAGATTCGGGAAACATTGGCGGAAAAAGTAGATGTGGTGGCCAATATGGAATCCAATATCTTGGCAAAGAAATCCGAAGTGGAAAAAATTACCCAAGAAGTAAATGTTTGGGCCAAAAAAATAAGTGACAATAGAACCAAGGTAATTCCAAAACTTAAAGGAATGCTTCAAGAGCAATTGGCGTTATTGGGTATGCCTTCGGCTAGTTTTACTATTGAAATCAACCCATCCAATTCGTTTAAAACCAACGGAAAGGATGAATTGATATTCTTGTTTTCTGCCAATAAGGGCTCTAACTATGGTGAACTGAAAAAAGTTGCATCGGGTGGAGAATTATCGCGGATTATGTTGGTCATCAAAGCGATCTTGGCAGAATATGAAAACTTACCGACCATGATGTTCGATGAAATTGACACGGGAGTTTCTGGAGAAATATCCAACCGAATGGGCGAGATTATGCAGCAAATGGGAAATTCCATGCAGGTATTTTCAATTACCCATTTACCGCAAGTGGCATCCAAAGGAAAATATCAGTTTAAAGTATATAAGGAAGAAAGTGCTGCAGGGACCAGTACGCACATTAAGCAATTGGATACGGAAGAACGTGTTCGGGAGCTTGCGGAAATGCTTGGTGGGAAGACCCTTTCAGAATCTGCTTTGGCCCATGCCAAGGAACTATTGCAATAAAACTGAAACGTATTGGCATCACCCTGAATTCAATTCAGGGTCTCATTATAATTATTATTGGCAAGATGGGATACTGAATCAAGTTCAGTATGACCTTAAGGAATGATAATCATTCAAAATAGTTTAAATATCTTTGCACAACAATCAACAACTCAAAGAAAATATGGCATACAATCTTTTAAAAGGTAAGAAAGGAATCATTTTTGGCGCATTGGACGAAAACTCCATCGCCTGGAAAACTGCAGAAAGAGTTCACGAAGAGGGAGGTACATTTGTATTGACCAACGCACCTATCGCTATGCGAATGGGACAAATTAAAGAACTTGCTGAGAAGACCAACTCAGAAATTATTCCTGCCGATGCTACCAACGAGGAAGATTTGAAAAACTTGGTGGAGAAATCCATGGAAATTTTGGGTGGTAAACTCGATTTTGTGCTTCACTCCATCGGAATGTCAGTAAACGTGAGAAAGGGAAGGCATTACACGGACGAGAACTACAGTTTTACGGAGAAAGGTTGGGATGTTTCCGCACTTTCTTTCCATAAGGTAATGCAGTCATTATATAAAGCAGAAGCCATGAACGAATGGGGTAGTATTGTTGCATTGACCTATATGGCCGCGCAACGAACTTTCCCAGACTATAACGATATGGCCGATAACAAAGCGTATTTGGAATCGGTGGCGAGAAGCTTTGGTTATTTCTTTGGTAAAGAGCATAAAGTAAGAGTGAACACCATCTCTCAATCTCCTACACCAACAACAGCAGGTCAGGGTGTAAAAGGTTTTGATGGATTCATCAATTACGCTGAAAAAATGTCTCCGCTTGGCAATGCCACTGCAGCTGATTGTGCCGATTATACCATTTCTTTATTTTCTGATTTAACCAAAAAGGTGACCATGCAAAACTTGTTTCACGATGGCGGTTTCTCCAACACTGGGGTAAGCCAAGAAGTGATAGACGAGTTTTCGAAATAAGAAAAACATATAGCAAGTAAAGCCATCCGTTAGTGGGTGGCTTTCTTTTTTTTTGACATGAACAGATATTTCTCCATAATTGTTCCAGTGTACAATAGGCCTGAAGAAGTTCGTGAGCTATTGGGCAGCCTCCAGAAACAAGATTTCAAAAAAGAATTTGAAGTGGTGATTGTGGAGGATGGTTCTTTGGAAAGTTCTGAATCAGTGGTGAATTCATATCAAAAAAACCTTCAGATTTCGTATTACTTCAAAGCCAACTCAGGCCCTGGGGATTCTCGAAATTTTGGTATGGAAAAGGCTAAAGGTGATTACTATATCATTTTGGATTCCGATTGCATACTTCCATCACAGTATTTAACAGAAGTCGATACAGAGCTGCAAAATGAGTTTGTGCATTGTTTTGGTGGTCCAGACGCGGCCGACGATTCTTTTACGACCGTGCAAAAGGCCATTAATTATGTCATGACTTCTTTTTTTACCACAGGAGGAATTCGTGGAGGGAAAAAATCTGTTGGGAAGTTCCAACCCCGCAGTTTTAATATGGGTATTTCAAAAGAAGCCTTTGAAAAAACAGGAGGTTTTGGGAGGATTCACCCAGGAGAAGACCCTGACCTTATTTTTAGAATATGGAAAGCGGGTTTTGATACCCGATTGTTCCCCAATGCCTTTGTGTACCATAAAAGGCGTATCGATTGGAACAAATTTTACATTCAAGTGAACAAATTTGGAATGGTGCGCCCCATTTTGAACCATTGGCATAAAGGAACCGCAAAACCAACCTATTGGTTTCCGACCCTATTTATAATGGGGTTGTTGTTGGCATTGCTATTGGCTTGGTTTGAAATTGATTTACCATTGTGGTTATATGGATGTTATTTTACGGTACTTTTATTCGATGCACTTGTGAAAACTGGAAATTTAAAAGTTGCCATTTTATCAATTTTTGCAGCTTTGACCCAGTTTGTAGGATATGGACTCGGTTTTTTCAAGTCCACAATGTTGCTTAACTTTAGTAAAAAGGAACCAGAGGAGCTGTTTCCTAAACTATTTTTCAAGAAAAAGTAATCGTGCTCAAAAAGGTAATGCCAGGCCTCAATCAAAAAAAAGTGAAGGTATTTTCACTGTTTTTGTTGTGCTCTTTTTTGGCATGGTTTATCAGTAATTTATCGGAATCTTATGAATCAAGGGCCTATTTCAATCTCAATTATAGGAACCTGCCCGATTCCCTTTTGTTGGGAACACATTCGGAAGAACAGATAGAGGCAAAGCTTAGGGCCAGTGGTTTTCAATTTTTGTACTATAATTTCTTTAAGCAACGAATGGATATCGATGTGTCGCAAGTTGCATATCAAAACGGGAACTATTTTTTGGACGAAGCACCACTAAAAAGGCAGTTGGAGCGCCAACTATCACAAAATATATCATTGATTGAATTGGATAGACGTCAACTAGTGGTGAATCTTTATCAGGTGGATACCAAAAAAATACCCATTGAGGCCAACATTGATTTGAAATTACAACAAAACTTCATTTTGGATGGAAAACTGCGGATTTCGCCAGATTCTGTTCAGGTAAAAGGGCCTAAAAATGAAATTGACACCATACGGGTGATCAAAACGGTACCAATACAATTAACCAATGTAAACACTGACTTTTTGAAAGATGCTGCCTTGGTTTTTCCAAAAGGACTGGATAACAGCATTTTTTCGATTGCACAAGTAAAGGTATCAGGGAGCGTGTCCAAGTTCTCGGAAAAGGTGTTTGAAGTGCCTATTAAAGGAATAAACTTTCCAGAAGGGTATCAGGCCAAAATCTTTCCGAACTCGGTAACAGTGCTTTGTAAAGCCACAATCGGTCGATTGAAAGAGGTAGCGGCAAGTGATTTTGAAATTGTAGCAGATTATGCCCAATTGAATGGATCAAGTAGTAGCACCCTGTTTTTGAGTCTTTCCCAAAAACCAGAAGATGTGTACGATGTTCGCATGGAGGAAAATACGGTAAACTTTGTATTGGAACAGCAATGATGATAGTGGGTTTAACAGGAGGGATTGGAAGTGGCAAAAGTACTGTGGCCAAAATGTTTCAGGAATTGGGCGTTCCCATTTACGATTCAGACAAAGAGGCCAAGCAACTAATGGCATCCTCCGAGAAAGTAAAGCAAGCCATTATCGACCTATTGGGCGAGGAGTCATACGAAAATGGCATTTTGAATAGAACATTTATTGCTGGAAAGGTTTTTGCCGACCAAAAATTATTGCAGAAATTGAATGCAATTGTTCATCCAGCCGTTAGAAACCATTTTTTGGAATGGGCAGAAACACAGTCAGCTCCGTACGTTATCCAAGAAACCGCATTGATATTTGAAAACAATGCCCAAGACAAGTACGATTGCACCATATTGGTGACAGCACCTTTTGAAATACGCATACAGCGGGTAATGGAGCGGGATCAAGTAGGCAAAAAGGCTGTTGTGGACCGCACTGAAAATCAGATGGAAGATGGAGAAAAACTAAAACAAGCCCATTTTCATATCGAAAACCTCGACTTAGCCAAAACCAGGGACGAAGTTAAGGCGCTACATCTCAAACTTTTAGCAAAGGCTTCTAAATTTTAACATTTTTGTTAAGGTTAGGTTAAACGCTAAAATTTCTAAATGTTAAATTTTTAATTTTACGCTAATGAACAAGAAGCTATTCGTTCTTCTGGTGGTTCTCATGAGCTTGTCCCTAGTTGGGATTATTTTGGTTCAGGTGTATTGGATCAGGACCTCCATCAACGACAAGGAAGAACAATTTTCACGGACGATTACGGATATACTCGACAAGGTTTCAGAGCGAGTGGAGAAGAGGGAGATGAATGAATATTCCGACCAATTGGCCATGATGGCGGATAGCATTGGAGAGCCTAAAAGTGCTCAGTTCAAAAATTTCATGTTTATGGAAAGGGACCTCGATTCCGATGAGATTCTTTTTTATTCACATGGGATTCTAGAAGAGGATTACAACATAACATCAACGTTCTTTGATAATACTTTAGGTGCGGAAGACACCACATTGCTCAGAAACTTTACCAGTAGAAGAACCAAACAGGTTTTTAAACGGGAAGGAGGCTTGGACGGGCAAAGTTATAGCCTTACACCCATCGAAAAAGTAACGAGTATTGGAAAGCTGAGCAGTATTGAACGGGCCGCTTGGGAAGATGTGTTTATGGAATACGCCAAAACACAACCTATCCATAAGCGTGTTACCAAACAAGAACTGGAATTGTTATTGAGCCAAGAGCTGAGCAACCGTAATATCGACATTGATTACGAATACGGAGTGTACAGCCAAGGATACCCTACCAAAATCAGGTCTAGGAAATTTAAGTTTTCTGGGGATAAAATGTATAAGGCGCCCATTTTTAGGGATGCTGAAGGAATGACTACATTTTCATTATTGTTGACATTCCCTGGAATGAAAAAGTATCTGTTCAGGTCGTTAATGGGAATGGCCCTTTTATCACTGATTTTCACATTGGTGATTATTTTGGCCTATTCGAGTGCCATTTACCAGCTGATCAAACAAAAGCGAATTTCTGAGATCAAATCCGATTTCATCAATAATATGACGCATGAGTTCAAAACTCCGATTGCCACGATAAATTTGGCGGTTGAGGCCATAAAAAACCCAAGTACCATCGATGATAAGGAAAAGGTACTTCGTTATTTGGGCATGATCAGGGATGAGAATAAGCGCATGCATGCGCAGGTGGAGAATGTGTTGCGTATATCCAAATTGGAGAAAAACCAATTGGATATCACCAAGGATAGAGTGGATATTCACGATATTATCCAAGATGCTATAACCCACGTGGAATTGATTGTTCAAGATAGGGGAGGATACGTAAACGCCCATTTAGATGCAGTGCGTTCCGAGGTGCTGGCCAATGATATGCACATGACCAATGTGATTGTTAACATTTTGGACAACGCGGTGAAATATTCACCGGAGACACCAAAAATTGATGTCTACACCGAAGTGGTGAAAAACAACATCATTATAAAAGTGCAGGATCAAGGCGCTGGAATGAGCAAGGCCGTACTTAAAAAAGTATTTGAGAAGTTTTACCGGGAACATACCGGCGATATACATAACGTAAAAGGTCATGGTTTAGGATTGGCCTACGTAAAACGAATTATAGATGATCACCAAGGTGAGGTTTATGCAGAAAGTGAAAAAGACAAAGGAAGCACCTTCTTCATTAAACTCCCTTTAATTTAAAATAAACTATGGAAACAGAAAAAAAGAAGATACTACTCGTAGAAGATGACCCAAATTTTGGAATCGTCCTCAAAGATTATTTGTCCATGAACGATTTTGATGTGGTTCTGGCCAAAAACGGAATGGAAGGTTTTGAAAAGTTTAAAAAGGACAATTATGACGTTTGTATTTTGGACGTGATGATGCCTTATAAGGATGGGTTTACCTTGGCAAAGGAAATTCGCGAGAAAAACGAGAACATTCCAATTATTTTCTTGACGGCCAAAACCATGAAAGAAGATGTTCTTAAAGGATACAAAGCAGGAGCAGACGATTACCTGAACAAACCTTTTGACTCGGAAGTATTGTTGATGAAGCTTAAAGCAATCATTCAACGCAAAGCCTCGAGTTCTTTGGCGGACAGTAAGCAGTTTGAATTCCAAATCGGGAATTTCCACCTGAACTCCAAATTGCGTTTTCTTAAATATATGGATGAGGAGCCCATTAAACTTTCCCCAAAAGAAAATGAGCTTTTGAGATTGTTGGCCCTTCATGAAAACGATTTGATGCCACGTGAATTGGCGTTGACCAAAATCTGGAGAGACGATAATTATTTTACATCTCGTAGTATGGATGTGTATATCGCCAAGTTGAGAAAATACTTGAAAAAAGATGATTTGGTGGAAATACTGAACATTCACGGGGAAGGATTCCGATTGGTTGTTAAGGCTGAAAATCAGTAAAAACAATCAATTATAAAATAGAAAAGCCACCTAAAGGTGGCTTTTTTTATGTGTTGACGTGGATTAAGAATAAGATTGAAACTCCTTACTTTTTACTCAAAAATATCATAGGTGTTTAAGGACTTCGGAAATAATTTCGTCGGGAGTTTGGTCAATCGAAACTGTAATTTCTTTGGTGGGAGGTTCTAAAGTATCAAATTGCGATTGAAGCAATTCATTGGGCATAAAATGGCTTTTTCGTTGTTCCAATCTTGATTTCACCAAATCAAAAGACCCCTTTAGGTATACAAACCCTAAACAATTGCCCATTCCCGCTCTTAATAGGCTTCTGTAATTCTTTTTAAGGGCAGAACAAGCAATTATGGCACCGTTCTCACGATGCTCCATACATAGTTGGTTTAAAGCAACTAACCAGTCCTTACGGTCCTCATCGTTTAAGGGAAAACCCGATTTCATTTTTTTTATGTTCGCTTCGGGGTGAAAATCGTCCCCATCAAAAAAAGGAAGGTTTAATTTTTTGGACAAAAGTTGTCCAATGGAAGATTTACCAGACCCACTTACCCCCATAACCACAAGAACAGTTTTACTGTGCGGCATTTATATGTTGTTTAGTTGATTGTTGATTTTATCAATGATTTGGTCCTTGTCTTCGTCATAATCCACCCACAGGATAGCTTCATTTTTGCGAAGCCAGGTTAATTGGCGTTTAGCAAAGCGTCGTGTGTTCTTTTTGATTTCCGAAACTGCAAAATCCAAATTGCAATGTCCGCCAATATATTCAAAAAGTTCTTTGTAACCAACTGTTTGCAATGCGTTGAGATGTTTGTGAGGGTACAGTTTTTTTGCTTCATCCAATAATCCCTGCTCTATCATGAGGTCTACTCGGCTATTGATGCGTTCATAAATAATTTCCCTAGGGGCGTTGATGCCAATGTAAAGGGATTTAAATGGTCTTTCAGGTTTTTCTTGGTTCAAAAAAGAGGAATAGGGTAGGTCGGAAGCAAGGCAAACTTCCAATGCCCTTATTAAACGATGTGGATTTTCCACGTCGACCACTTTATAATAATCCGGATCTCTTTGTTTTAGCTCTTTTTGTAGGCTTTCCAACCCTTCTTGCTTCAGTTGTTGGTTGAGTAATGTTCTCATTTTGGGGTCTACGTCGGGGAATTTATCCAATCCATTGATTACGGCATCTACATAAAGTCCGCTGCCCCCTACCATGATCACCCGCTTGTGGTTTTGAAATAATTGCTCCAAAAGTGCAAGCGTATCATGCTCAAAATCCCCCACCGAATAAGGTTCAAGAATACTTTTATGCTGAATAAAATGATGTTTGGCTTGTTGCAATTCTTCTTTTGAAGGAACGGCTGTGCCTATTTCCATTTCTTTGAAAAACTGTCGTGAATCCGCAGATACAATTTCCGTTTGAAAGTGTTGGGCCAAGTGAATGCCCAAAGCAGTTTTTCCAATAGCCGTAGGTCCTACCACGGCCAAGACAACATTATCACTCATAATACGTGTCCACAGTTAAAACAATGGGTGGCATCGTCTCTATGACCTTCAATTCCGCAACTAGGACAGGCTTGCGTGTTAACGTGCACGTAGTGGGTGCCATCATCATTTGCTTCTTCTTTAGGACTTTTCTTGCTCTTGGCAAACTCGGCAGATACAATACCTGTCGGAACGGCGATGATCCCATAACCCAATATCATGATTACCGTGGCTAAAAATTGTCCCAAATTGGATTGGGGGGCTATGTCTCCGTATCCCACTGTGGTCAAAGTCACAATGGTCCAATAAATACTACGGGGAATGCTGGTAAATCCTGCATCATCGCCTTCCACGATGTACATTAATGTGCCCAGAATCACAGAAAGAATCAAAACCACATAGATAAAAACTGCAATTTTAGTTCTGCTCGCCCTTAAAGCAGATTGCAATTGGGAGGCTTCCCCAATAAATTTCACCAACTTAAGAATTCGGAATATCCGAAGCAAACGAAATGCCCTTACTGCCAATAACACCTGGGAACCTGCCAAAATGTAGGAGAGGTAAAGTGGTATGGTGGAGAGGAAATCAATAATACCGTAAAAGCTGAACACATACCGCAGCGGTTTTTTTATACTGATGAGCCTTGCGATATATTCCAAAGTGAAGAAAATTGTAACGGCCCATTCCAAAGTGAGCAATGTACCATGGTAGTGCTCGTCAAAATCATCAATACTCTCCAGCATCACCAAAATCACACTGAATATGATCAGGATGAAAAGTATGATGTCGAACATTTTGCCAGCAGGAGTGTCCGCTTCATAAATCACTTCATGAAGGGTGTTTTTCCATTTTGGCATCGAATTGTTCGTTTTCAAGGTTTAGCTGGTTAGTGGAATTCTTTTAAGTCGATTGTTTTTTCTTAGATAGGATTCGATAATGAATTTTGTGTTCTCATCCGCCTCCATTGGGGTCATAATCGATTCTAAGATATGAATATTATTGATTTGATGGTTGAGTTCCACAAAGCCAAACCCTTGTAATTGACCATTTTTGATGAGCAAAAAGCTACGTTCCCCGGTTTCACGGCCTTGGTCCAATAAAGCCATGTTTTTACCCTCAATGCTGTATTTGTCAAAAGCAGCTTGAATCTTTTCATTGCATTCATTTTCAGGATTGGTTTCTGCAATGCATACTTCTTTTAAATCCTTGTTGCACGGACATAATTCAAATTCCGTACTGATTTTCTTTATGAAATTATGCGCTGATGAAGGACCACTGAATCCCATCTTGTTTGCGACCAGTTCTTTATCGTTTTTAATTTTTAAAACAAGGTGTGAGTTGCCGTTCAGACTAAAATCAATCGTGTGTGTGAATAATTTTCTCTTGGGCGCATGGTTCAATTTAGGCCTGTTCTTCTTTTGTTCTTGGTATTCTTTTAAAATAGCCAACAATTCACTTCCCGTTGTCTCGTAGGTCACCCTTTTGGTGATCTTTTGAAGTTTTCTGGCCTGATTGTTCACATTGGTGAAATGCTGGTTTACCCGTTTTTTAATGTTCTTAGATTTCCCAATAAAAATGATTTCCCCGTCCTTGTCGTGCAGATAATACACCCCTGTGGTAGAGGGAAGACTGGTCACCATATCCAGTTGGGTAGGGGATAGTTCTCCATGGGTTTCTTCCCGAATCACTTCTTTAATGATTTTCTTGTCCGAGTCCTTGTTCAGCAGTAATTTAAAAAGCTTCAAGGTGGCCAAAGCATCACCATTGGCGCGGTGTCTATCACTCATGGGAATACCCAAAGATCTTGCTAATTTTCCAAGGCTATGTGATTCCGCATCGGGAATCAATTGTTTGGATAAATCAACCGTACAAAGCGTCTTGCGCTGAAAATCGTACCCCAAACGTCGAAATTCAGTTCGTAAAATACGGTAATCAAATTGAGCATTATGGGCAACCAGAACAGTTCCTTCGGTAATTTCCACAATTCGTTTGGCCACCTCATGAAATTTGGGAGCGGAACGCAGCATTTTATTGTTGATGCCCGTGAGTTTGGATACGAATGGTTGAATTTCACGTTCAGGATTGATCAAACAGATAAATTGATCTACGACCTTATGTCCATCAAATTTATGGACGGCGATTTCCATGATGCCTTCTTCATTGTATTTTCCTCCCGTGCTTTCAATATCGAGTATGGCGTACATGAAAATTCTAGTTTTTACGTATAATTTCTAGCTCCAAATATACTACTTCCAATACGTACCATGGTACTGCCTTCTTCAATGGCAATGTGGTAATCTCCACTCATCCCCATGGATAGGATGGAAATATCAGGCAGTTCACTCTGAAGAGAATTAAAAATGGATTTTAATTGGGCAAACTCTTTATGGATTTGGGTTTCATTCTTTGTAAATGTGGCCATGCCCATTAATCCTACAATTTTGATGTTTTTCATGGCTTTGAACTCTTCAGATTGAATTAGTTCGTTCAATTCGAATGGGTCCAGACCAAATTTGGTATCTTCCTCTGCAATATGCATTTGAAGCAAACAGGATATAGTCCGATTGTGCTTCCGTGCTTGTTTGTTGATTTCCTTGAGCAGTTTTAAACTATCCACCCCATGGATCAAGGACACAAACTCGGCCATGTATTTTACTTTATTGCGCTGCAAATGCCCAATCATATGCCATTCGATGTCTTTGGGCAACACCTCCCACTTGGCGACCATTTCTTGGACCTTGTTTTCGCCAAATACCCGCTGTCCTGCTTTGTAGGCTTCCAAAATAGCCTCGTTCGGTTTGGTTTTGGATACAGCGACCAGGGTTACTCCTTTGGGGAGTTGTGATTGAATTTCAAGAATATTATCTTTTATCGACATAATGCTTATGGTGTCATTCCGCACGAGATGCGGAATCTTTTTATTTATGGATTCCCGCCTACGCGGGAATGACATTTGAAATTATAGTTCGTAAATTGCCAGTCCACTTCGTAGCTTAGGTTCAATATACGTGCTTTTTGGGGGCATTACCAAACCAGCATCGGCAATCGCCTTGATTTCTTCAACTGTAGTGGGAACCAAACTAAATCCAACAGCAAATCTACCTTGATCTACGTCCTCTTTCATTTTTATAAGGTTGTGTTTGCCATAGCCATAAGAAATCCGTTTGTCGTTGCGTAAGTCTTTAATGCCCAATATCGGCTCCAAAATGGTCTTGAAAAGGATTTGGGTATCCAATTCGCTCAAGGCATCGGTGAATTGGTAATTGGTTTTCCGAAGATGCAATTTGTAAAATTCATCTTTCAAATACATGCAGAACTCATGCTTTTTGGTAGGCCTACCCAAGCCACTGGTTTCTTTCTCGATCATGAAGTATTCATCCAGCTTGATCAAGAACTCCTTTTTGGAATAGCCATTTAAATCCTTCACCATTCTGTTGAATTCATAGATTCGCATCTGTGATTCAGGAATAAGGTAGGCCATAAAATAATTATAGGGCTCTTGGCCATTGTGCTGTGGGTTTTCTTTTTCCAAATGCTTGGCCAAAAGGTCTGAAGAGGCACTTCTGTGGTGACCATCTGCAATATATAGCGCGTCCATTTGGGCAAATGCCTTTTCCAGTTTTTCTATGCCTTCGGGATAGGATATTTTCCAAAGTTTATGATTAACGCGGTCTACCGTAGTAAAATCGTATTCGGGTTTGCGTTGGATTTTTCGTTGGAAAATGGCATTCACTTCGTCATTATCCGCGTAGGTCATCAAAACAGGTTCGGCATTAAAGCCTACGGTATCCAAATATTCGGCAAACAATTCTTCGCGCTGTTGCAGCGTATCCTCATGCTTTTTGATCACGTTGTTGCGGTAGTCCTCCACGCTGCACGCGCAAAAAAATCCAAGACTTTTAAAATCTTCTTTCTCAATTTGATAGAGATAAAAACTGGGTGACTCATCTTTTTGAAAGATATTTTCCTCCAAAAACTCCAAATAACGGTTGCGCACCAAATGGAATCGTTCTTGTCCGGTAATATGCTTTTCAAATTTGAATCCTGGGTTAATGATGTGCAAAAAGGAAAATGGATTGTACTTCAAAACCGCTTGAAGCTCATTTTTGGAATACTCCTCATATGATCTAGAAGCTACATAAAAGGCTTTGTCCTTTGTGGGGCGAATAGCCTTAAAAGGTTTTACTGTTGCCATGAGGTTCTAATTGAATTGGGATGAAACCTTTTCCGCTTTTCGGGATTCGGAGTAATCGTAGAAGCCCTCTCCGGATTTTACACCCAGTTTCCCTGCCATCACCATATTTACCAATAGGGGGCAAGGGGCGTATTTTGGATTTTTAAAGCCATCATACATCACATTGAGGATGGAAAGACAAACATCCAAACCAATAAAATCAGCCAGTTGCAAAGGACCCATGGGGTGAGCCATACCCAACTTCATCACGGTATCAATTTCACTCACTCCCGCAACCCCATTGTACAAGGTTTCAATGGCTTCGTTGATCATGGGCATTAAAATTCTATTCGCTACAAAACCAGGGTAGTCATTTACCTCTGTTGGTGTTTTTCCCAATTGTTTGGAAAGCTCCATAATGGTTTCCGTAACTTCATCGGAAGTGCTGTATCCACGAATAATCTCCACCAATTTCATAATGGGAACAGGATTCATAAAATGCATACCAATCACCTTTTCCGGTCTATTGGTGACAGCGGCTATTTGAGTAATAGAAATGGAAGAGGTGTTGGTCGCTAAAACGGTTTCTGCTTTGCAGATGGCATCCAGATTTTTAAAAATTTGTAGTTTGATGTCTAGGTTTTCTGTAGCAGCCTCCACCACTAAATCCACATCGGCAACACCTTTCGATGATTCGGTAAAGGTTGAGATATTACCAAGGGTTTCTGTTTTTTTGGCTTCATCAATCACCGCTTTGGCCAACATACGGTCCAAGTTTTTAGTGATTGCAGCAACTCCTTTATCCAAAGAAGCTTGTGAAATATCTATTAGGTTAACGTTGAATCCATTTTGTGCGAAAACGTGAGCAATGCCATTGCCCATGGTTCCTGCACCTATTACGGCTATGTTTTTCATAGTATATTGAATTTTGTCTTTTATAACTGTTCCTTCGACTCCGCTCAGGAAACATCTCAGGGTGACAGTTCAAATTGACAATACTTATTTTTTAAACGATTCGATGATATGAAGTGCTACCCTTAAGGCATTGGTACCTTGCTCCAAAGTTACAATTGGAGTCGTGTCGTTGGTAATTGCGTCGGCAAAAGTCTCCAATTCATCCAAGATAGCGTTGTTGATATCTATTTCGGGATTTTCAAAGTAAATCTGTTTTTTTTCTCCTTCGGCATTTTGTAAAATCATGTCAAAATCACCAGGTTGTTCGGGTGCATCTTTCATTTTGACCACTTCTACCTTTTTCTCCAAAAAGTCCACTGAAATGTAAGCGTCACGTTGAAAAAATCGGGATTTACGCATGTTTTTCAAAGAAATACGGCTCGAAGTCAGGTTAGCAACACATCCATTTTCAAATTCAATCCTTGCATTGGCAATATCAGGAGAACTGCTGATCACGGAAACTCCACTGGCATTGATTTGCTTAACTTCGGAAGGAACCACGCTCAAAATGGCATCAATATCATGAATCATAAGGTCCAGGACCACAGGGACATCTGTTCCTCTAGGGTTGAATTCTGCCAATCGATGGGTTTCAATGAACATGGGGTTCTCAATCTTGTGCTTCACCGCCAAAAAGGCTGGATTAAAGCGTTCCACATGCCCAACTTGCCCTTTTACCTGATGTTTTTTGGTAAGCTCCAACAATTGTTCAGCTTCTTCCAACGTATTGGTAATGGGTTTTTCTATAAAGATGTGTTTTCCTTTTTCTATGGCTTTTTTTGCACAATCAAAATGGGAAAGGGTGGGGGTTACAATATCCACCACATCCACAGCATCTATTAATGCATTCAGGTTTTCAAAATAGGTGTAGCCAAATTCTGCTGCCGCCTTTTTGGCATTGATTTCATCTGGGTCGTAAAACCCAACAAGTTCGTATTTGTCCGATTGATTTAAGAGCCTCAGGTGAATTTTACCTAAATGTCCCGCACCAAGGACACCAACTTTTAGCATATTCTAGTTTTTTTCAAAAATACGGATATGATGGCACTCCTCCATAAAAAATAGGTTTGAAGTACCTTTAAATTTTTACGGAACTTTTTAACTTCGTAGCCCAGACCAATTACCATGAAGGATACGCTTAAGCATCGAGGAATGCGCAATAAACTGGCCGAAGTTGTTGCGGCCAAGGGGATTACCAATAAACAGGTGTTAGAGGCCATAAAAACCATACCCAGACATTTGTTTTTGGATAGTAGTTTTGAGGATCATGCGTATCAAGATAAAGCCTTTCCGATTGGTGCTGACCAGACTATTTCGCAACCCTATACGGTAGCATTTCAATCCGAATTATTAGAAGTAAAACCAGGTCATAAAATTTTGGAGATTGGAACGGGGAGTGGATACCAAACTGCTGTTTTATTGCATTTAAAGGCCAAAGTCTATACCATTGAACGGCAACAGGAATTGTTCAAGACCACAAGTTTGTTCTTTAAAAAGATGTACTATCGGCCCAAAAAAATGATTTTTGGCGATGGTTATAAAGGATTGCCCGAAGAGGCCCCTTTTGATGGTATTATTGTTACGGCTGGTGCTCCCGAAGTGCCGAGAGCTTTATTGTCTCAATTAAAAGTAGGAGGCAGGTTGGTGATTCCTGTGGGCGAAAACGAGCAGACCATGACCCTGTTTGTGCGAAAATCGGAAAAGGAATTCGAGAAAAAGGAGTTGGGTGCGTTCCGCTTTGTTCCGTTATTGGAAGACAAAAACTAATTGTTGAAACTTTTTTTGATTCGGGAAAGGTTGCGTTTATTGTCCCTGTCCTTCATGGTCTCCCTTTTATCGTAGAGTTTTTTACCCTTCGCCAATCCAATGTTCACCTTGGCCAACCCTCTATCATTGATGAACAAGTTGAGAGGAACTATGGTGAGCCCAGAAGTAGTTACCTCTTTTCGAAGTTTTTTAAGCTCTCTTTTATTTAATAAGAGCTTTCGTTCGGCCTTGGGTTTGTGGTTGTAGTAACTCCCATGACTGTATTCATCAATCTGCATATTGATGACAAACAGCTCACCCTTATCATTAAACTCACAGAAACTCTGGGAAACGTTCGCCTTACCTAATCGAATGGATTTAATTTCGGTCCCCCCCAGAACAATTCCTGCGGTGTAAGTGTCCAAAATTTCGTAATCGAATCGGGCGCGCTTATTTTTTATGTTGATATTTTGCTGCATTGTGGGCAAAAATATAAACTCTTCGTCAAGAAATTTGTAATGTTGTGACTCTTTTTACGAATTAATAGTAAACCCTCGACTATGAAACAAGTTTTTACCGCACTTTTAGCACTTCTAATTCTTGGATGTAAAGAAAAGACCGAAAAACCCTTGACGGCGCAAGAAATTGTAGATAATTCCATTGCGGATAGTGGTGGAAAACTATATGGTTCGCACAAGACCTCCTTTGTTTTTAGAGACAAGACCTATACCTACGGCCGTGAAGATGGTAAAACTGTTTTAAGACGCATTACGGTGTTGGATACAGCCACGATTACCGATGTGAAATTGCCCAACGGTTTTGAGCGATACATAAACGATTCGTTGGTGGCGGTTCCTGATTCCATGGCAGTACGCTATTCCAATTCGGTGAATTCGGTGCATTATTTTGCCCGATTGCCGTACGGGTTAAACGATGCTGCGGTAAACAAAGAACTTTTGGGCAAAGAAACCATCGGTGATAAGGAATTTTATAAAGTAAAGGTGACTTTTGACCAGCAAGGTGGTGGAGATGACTACGAAGACACTTATGTGTATTGGTTTGATATGGAATCGTTTAAGCCTGAGTACTTAGCCTATGACTTTCATGTGAATGGCGGTGGGCAACGATTCCGTAAAGCATACAATGAGCGCTATGTAAACGGCATTCGTTTTGTGGATTACGAAAACTACAAGCCCAAATCAGAGGGTTCGGAAATCTTGGGAATAGGACAACTTTTTAATAAAGGTGAATTGGAACTGCTTTCCAAAATTGAATTGGAGGATATTAAGGTAGAAAAATATTGATTTAATCAATTTTCAAACGAATATCGGTAGGTGCTCCATCAATTATCCGAACGATAAATAGGCTCCCGTTGTCGTTATCGTCCATGGAGTTGTACTTCTCAATACCAATCATTTTATTCACCAAGTCAGGGGTAGTGTTACTGTGGCCTACCACCAGCACATTTTTACCTTCATGCTCTAGTTTAAATGCCTCGGGATCAAATGCTCTAGGGTCATAATATTTAACGTCGATATCTTTTTTGATGGAAGTAGGTGCAGCGGTCATAGTGGTGCGCTCGTAATTGGTCGAATAAATCATATCCAAGGCGATGGGGTCGAACACTTCGGCCCATCTTATCGCGCGGTCCAATCCATCTTGATTTAGCTCGGGGTCTGGATTTTCAGGGTCGGTACGGTCCTTTTCTGCATGTCGAATAAAATAGTAGGTGGATATTACTGGATCAATTTTCGTATCTTTTTTGCAGCTGACGCTACCAACGAGTATAATTGCAAGCGCAATCAGAGGTTTGATGGTTCGCATAGTTCTATTCTAAAAGGTTCCCGTGTTTAATTTGATTTAAAAGTAACGTTTAATTTTCATTTTATCGTATGCTAAAGTTTTTGGTATGCATTTGTACACTGTCTTTTAGTGCCATAATTTGGGGGCAAGAAGTTGCGTTGCCATCCGATTTTAGGCAACATTCCTTAACGCAATTCAATGCCAGTTTATGGAACCCAACCTATGCACTTGATTGGAATCAACCGAATGCAGTTTCCCTTTGGTCACGCTGGCAATGGCAATCCATTGATGGTGACCCTACCAGTATTTTCCTTAATTATACCCATGAATTACATGCCAATGCGATAGCGGGAATTGGATTTTTGCAGCACAACACAGGAACATTTTTATATACTGGGGCCAATGCCAATTTCGCCAATGTTTTTCAGTTGGATGATAATATTCGGTTGATGGCAGGGCTTAACCTTTTTGCTTTTCAGCAATCTGTGGCCGATGAACAATTTGTACCCATTGATGGAGTTACGGATGCAGAATTGGATGGATACGAAGGTTTTAAAGTGACATTTTCTCCTGGTTTTCGATTGTTTATCAATCAATTTAATGTGGGTTTGGCCTTTGAAAATGCCTTTGGATTTAACATTTCCGGATTGGAGAACGATTCAGCCAACTATTTTAAAACAGTTACGGGAACATTGAGCAATGATTTCCCTATATATGTTTCTGATGGATTGGGAGATAGTTTTGTTCGCCCTGTAGTTTATGTGAAATCAGTTCCCACGGGCGATACGCAGTTTGGATTGAACGGTTTGTTCTCCACTTCCAAGTTTTGGGTTCAAGGAGGATATAATTCCTTTTATGGAATGTCAGGAGGTATAGGAGCAACTATCTCGAATTCATTTTCAATAGGGGGCTTGATGGAGTTTGGCACAGGTTCAGACTTAAAAGATGAAGATTCAACCTTTGAAATATTGCTATCCTATAATTTCAAACCTAAAGAGAAAGAAGTTGTGGAGAAAGTGGTAGAGGAGGTGGATACTGATGCGGAGGAGTTGGCCAAAGCAGAAGCACAAGCAGAAAAGGAAAGACTTGCTCAAGCTGAAGCTGTAAGATTGGAACAAGAAGCCTTGGAACAGCAACGATTAGCGCAATTACAGCAAGAGAAAGATTCTTTAGCGCAGTTAGAACAAGGTAGGTTGGCTTTGGAGCAAGAAATGCAGCGTAAGCAGGACAGTATTACGGCCTTACAAAATCAAAAAGTGGTGCTTCAGGACAATGAAAAATATGAGGAAGTTGAAAGTGAAGATGGTTTGGAACCAGGTTTTTATTTGATTGCCAATGTGTTTGGTACCCAAAAGTATTTCCAGAGCTTTATGAAAACGCTTAAGGACAAGGAATTGGAACCTAAATCATTTTATCGCAGCTTAAACAAGTATAATTATGTGTATTTGGCCCGTTATAATTCAATGGATGAAGCCCGAAAAGCTAGGGATAGCAATTTCTTCGGAAAATACCCTGATAAAACTTGGATCTTTAGGGTAAAAGGCGAATAAACAAGTTGGAATTACGCTGTTGAAAGTCGAAATATTAAAGGTGAAGGATTCTTTATTACAGACATCAGACAGCGTATATCAGACTTATAAATATCTGACAATCAGATTGTAAAACATCCAAGGGTCAATAGGTGCTGACTTATTTCTTAATCTCTTGTTTGAGCAAATACTCTAAATACGTCATGGTATTCATCAAATACTTTCGGTCTCTGGTCATGGTACTCATGGCAACCGCCCCTTGAATCATGGTGTAGAATTGTTTGGCAAACTGCAAAGGAGGAACTGAAAGTCGAATTTCGTTCTCTTTGGCCCCATTTTCCAATACCAAAGCAATTTTACCCTCAATATCCTTAATGGTTTCTTTTGCTGCTGCAGCCAATTGGGTGTTGTTGGCCTGTGCATCCACACCCACATTCAAAATAGGGCAGCCTCCTAAAGGCAAAGTAAAAATGTCGTATTGTTTATAAAACTCCAGAAGAGAAAAGAGTTTATCGAGTGCCGTGTCACCCGCTTCAAGTTTATTGTCTATAGTTTTGAGCAACAAGTTGCGATGGTATTCAAAGGCAGAAAGGGCCAATGCTTCCTTGTTCTCAAAATTTCCGTAAATGGCACCCTTGGTTAAACCGGTTGCTTCGGTAAGGTCGCTCATGCTGGTGCCCACATAGCCAAACTTATTAAAAAGTGGCGCCACAGTCTCAATTATATAAGCTGTGGTTCTTTCAGCTTTCTTGGTCATGTTAAAAGGGTTGGTGTTGGTTTTCCCAAGATAGAAAAAAATAGATACTGTGCGGTATTAAAAAAAACAAAAGCCTATATTTTAACAGGTTCCTTGTTTTTTTGGGTCAAAATTTAAGAGTAACGTAGTATATCTTTCTTAAGAAAATGTGCAGATGTTTAAATGTACCGCACGCATCAAGACCAAACTTTTCTTAAGAAATCAATGAAATTTTGATTCATGATTTTTTCAATATCAAAAGGGTCATAACCACGTTTTTTCAAAAGATCTGAAATTTTCTGAAGATCGGCAATGGTGTCCAAATCCCATGGACTTTGTTCTTTCCCAAACGCGCCATCCAAGTCTGTTCCAATACCAACATGATCAGTGTTCCCTGCCAGTTGGCAAATATGGTCAATGTTGTCGATAGCTATTTCCAAGGTCACGTTCATTTCTTTTGGGGTTGATTTTCCGCGAACCCAGTTTGGGACCATCATCCAGGCATCCAAAGCCACCCCGATTACAGCATCCCTTTTAATAAGTGCTTTGATTTGTTCATCGGAAAACTGACGATTGTGGTTCACCAATGTTCTACAATTGTTATGGCTGGCCCAAACAGGTCCATTGTAAACCTCCATGGTTTCCCAAAAACTTTTATCACAAAGGTGGGTAGCATCCAAGATGATGTTTAACGCCTCCATTTTTTTGAGCAAATCCCTTCCTTTTTGACCAATACCTCCAACCGAATCTGTTCCATGTGCATATATGCCAGGTCCGTAATGAGCGGGGCCGATTGCTCTTAGCCCAGATTCATATGATTTTTCCAAATAACTTAAATCCACTATAGAATCTGCTCCTTCCAAACTTAAAATGTATCCAATCGGTTTATGGGGAGCATCGGTTTTCCAAAGTTTGAGGTGGGCCTCCAAGCCTTCAATGTTCTTGATTTGAATCATTTCGCCTGCGGCTTCCATGGTCTTATACCAAGCCAATTGCCCTTGCGTTTGGGCCCACGCCTGATGTTGGGATTGCCAACCGGGTAGCGGACTGCCTTTTTTTACATAACGGGCAATTTGAGTGGCCATGCAAAGACCTATGTTTCCTTCTCGCATGGCTTCGAGGGAAACCGTATTCTTGCCGCGGTCGGGTTTATCATCCATTCCCTTTTCACGCTCTCTAATTTCGGAAACGGACAGCCTAAGGTCCCTGTTCCACTCCAAAGCGTTCATGGCAAGGTCCAAATGGGCATCAAATATAAACATGTGAGACGCTATTGATGAAGTTCAAATATAGCTTCAATTTCTACCGCTATGTTATTGGGTAGCATCATGCCAACGGCACTTCTAGCCCCAATACCGTTCTCTTTTCCAAAGATATCCGCCATCAATTCACTAAAACCATTGATCACATAGGGTTGCTTTCCAAAGTCTGGTGTACAGTTGACCATGCCCAACACTTTTACCATTCTTTTTATTTTGTCCAAGCTTCCAAAATGGGTGGTAATGGTGGACAACATGGTCAATCCTACCTGCCTAGCCGCTAATTTGGCCTGGTCTTCATCAAGGTCGTGTCCTGCACGGCCAATCATCAATGAACCATCCAGATTCACAGGGCCTTGGCCCGACACGTATAGAAAGTTATCAACTACTAGAATAGGTCTATAAACGCCAGCGGGAGGCGGTGCAGGAGGGAGTTGAAGGTTCAATTCCTCAACTCGTTTTGAAGGTGAAGTGTTCATATGTAATTAGATTATTGTGCTTAAAACCAGAACTCCAATGAGTCCCATAATGCCCACCAAAGTTTCCATAACGGTCCATGTGGATAGGGTTTCCTTTACCGAAAGATTGAAATATTCCTTGAACATCCAAAATCCGGTATCGTTGACATGTGAGAGCATTAAACTTCCAGACCCAATGGCCAAAACCATCAATTCTGGGCTGGTTCCGGTCCCTGATGCCAATGGCAGTGCAATTCCAGCGGCCGTTAACCCTGCAACTGTGGCCGAACCCACACTTACACGAATAGCTGTAGCAATGAGCCATGCCAAAATTAAGGGTGATATGCTAGAGCCTTTTAAACTGTCGGCAATATAGTCACTGACATGGCTATCTATCAACACCTCTTTAAGGGCTCCTGCACCGGCAATGATCAATAAAATCATGGTAATACTGGAAACGGATGACGAAATGGAATCCATGAGTGTTTTCATATCCTTGCCTTTGGCAATACCTAGGGTGTAAATGGCCAACAAAACGGAAATCAAAAGGGCAATCACAGGATTCCCAATAAAGGTAAGGATGTTTCTGAGCAGTCCTTCTTCCAGAAAACTTTCAGCCACAATCGCAATCCCAATCAATAATATTGGAGAAAGCGCTGTAAAAATACTTGTAAAAGTAGAGGGTAGCTCCTCCTTGGGAATAATATTGGGATTGTAAAATTCTTTAAGTGGTTTAGCTTCCACATTTTTAATAGTTCTCGCAAAAAGTGGACCGGCCACAATAATGGCGGGTACCGCAATAATGAGCCCGTACATGAGTGTTTTGCCAATATCCGCGTTGAACATGGCGGCAATGGCTGTTGGTGCAGGGTGGGGAGGAAGGTATCCATGGGTTACCGATAAAGAAGTCAGCATGGGCAGCCCAACATAAAGTAACGGAAGCCCTGTTGAAATTGCTACCGTAAACACTAAGGGAATCAGGATTACAAATCCGACAGAATAGAACATGGGGATTCCAACGATGAAACCGGTGACCACCATGGCCCATTGTACGTGTTTTACTCCAAATTTGGCCACGAGTTGGGTGGTGATCTGTTGTGCTGCACCACTATCGGCGACCAATTTCCCCAACATGGCGCCAAGCCCCAGAATCAATACTAAAAACCCTAAGGTGTTACCAATTCCTCGCTGAATGGATTCCACCAAACTTCCCAATTCCATACCTTGAAAAATGCCCACGAAAAGACAAACTATAATGAAGGCAAGGAAGGCGTTGAGTTTAAACTTGGCAATTAAAAGAAACAGCAGGAGTATACCTAGAACGGCAATTAGAATTGGCATATTTGGATGGTTGTTTTTGGCTAAAATTTATGTGTTGAAGGCTAAAATAAGGATTTAAATGTAATAGCATACGATAGTTGCGAATTTCTAAAACTTGAATTAAAAAATATGATATAACTAAAAATCCCCTTCCCAAATATTGCGGGAAGAGGATTTTATCACTGAAAGTTATTTGGTAAATCACTCTACCAATTGATCTTGATTTCTGAAGACTAATTCATCATCAAAAGAGTCTAGAAGCACTATGCTCTCTGATTTTATTTTGCCTGCCAATAACTCCTTCGATAGGCTGTTAAGCACTTCTTTTTGAATCAAACGTTTTACAGGTCTTGCACCATATTGAGGATCGTATCCCTTCTTCGCTAAATAATCTATAGCTTCTTGGGTGGCCTCCAAAGTAATGTGCTGCTTGGTCAACATTTTCTTCAATGCATTGAGTTGAAGCTCCACAATATTCTTAATGTCTTCCTTGCTCAATGGAGCGAACATGATGATATCGTCTATCCGGTTCAAAAATTCTGGGCGAATGGTTTGTTTCAACAAGCCCATCACTTCAATTCTAGCTGCATCCGAAGCAGTTTCTAAATCCTCCAAGTTTTCAAACTTTTCTTGGATAATGTGGCTACCCATATTGCTTGTCATTATAATGATGGAGTTTTTGAAATCTGCCACACGGCCTTTGTTGTCGGTCAATCTACCTTCATCCAACACTTGTAATAAAATGTTGAAGGTGTCTGGATGTGCTTTTTCAATTTCATCCAACAAAATAACGGAGTAGGGCTTCCTTCGTACTGCTTCAGTCAACTGTCCACCTTCATCATAACCTACGTATCCCGGAGGGGCACCTACCAATCGGCTCACGGAGTGACGTTCTTGGTATTCACTCATATCTATCCTAGTGATGGCATTTTCATCATCGAATAAATAAGCCGCCAAGGTTTTGGCCAACTCGGTTTTACCAACCCCGGTTGTACCCAAGAAAAGGAACGAACCAATAGGCTTTTTCTGATCTTGGAGACCTGCACGACTTCTACGGATAGCATCGGATACGGCAATAATGGCCTCGTCTTGCCCAACCACGCGTTGGTGTAGGACATTTTCCAACTTCAACAGTTTTTCGCGCTCACTTTGCATCATCTTGTTCACTGGAATCCCAGTCCATTTGGCAACAACTTCTGCAATATCCTCGTAGGTTACTTCCTCTTTGATCAAGGTGCCAGCGGTTTGCTGAGCGGCCAGTTCATCTTGTAACTTTTCCAAGGTCTCTTGTGCCTCCTTGATTTTTCCGTATCGAAGTTCCGCTACCTTTCCATAGTCGCCATTACGCTCGGCACGTTCGGCTTCCATTTTATAGTTTTCAATATCTTCTTTGGTTTTTTGGATATTGTCCACCACAGTTTTTTCACTTTCCCACTTGGCAAAGATTTCGTTGCGCTCTTCTTTCAAATTGGCCAGCTCCAAGTTCAAGGTTTTTAATTTATCCTTGTCGTTTTCCCTTTTAATAGCCTCTGTTTCAATTTCCAACTGCATGATTCTTCTGTCCAGCACATCCAATTCTTCGGGTTTGGAGTTGATTTCCATACGCAGTTTGGAAGCGGCCTCGTCCATTAGGTCAATGGCCTTGTCGGGCAAAAATCGGTTGGTGATGTATCGTTGCGATAGCTCTACGGCTCCGATAACGGCCTCATCCTTAATACGTACTTTGTGGTGGGCCTCATATTTTTCCTTGATACCTCTCAAAATCGAGATGGCACTCTCGGTATCGGGCTCATCTACCAATACTTTTTGGAACCTACGCTCCAATGCTTTGTCCTTTTCAAAATATTTTTGGTATTCGTCCAGAGTGGTTGCTCCGATGGCTCTCAATTCACCTCTGGCCAAGGCAGGTTTCAGGATGTTTGCGGCATCCATGGCACCTTGTCCACCACCAGCACCTACCAAAGTGTGAATTTCATCAATAAACAATACAATGTTACCGTCAGAAGAGGTTACTTCCTTAATGACGGCTTTTAAACGCTCTTCAAACTCCCCTTTGTATTTGGCGCCGGCAATCAAGGCCCCCATATCTAAGGAATAAATAATTTTATCCTTTAGGTTTTCAGGTACATCCCCTTGAACGATTCGGTGGGCCAAACCTTCAGCGATGGCGGTTTTACCCACACCGGGTTCACCTACCAACATGGGGTTGTTCTTGGTTCTACGTGATAAAATCTGCAACACTCTACGAATTTCTTCATCACGACCGATTACAGGATCCAATTTGCCGCTATCGGCCATTCGGTTCAGGTTGTTTGCATATTTATCCAAGGAATTATAGGTCTCCTCCGCACTTTGCGAAGTCACCTTTCCGCCTTTCCGCAGTTCTTCGATAGCTGCTTTAAGGTCTTTTTCAGTTACCCCTTGGTCTTTGAGTATCTGCGCAATTTTACTCTTGGATTTGAATATGGCCATGATCAAATGTTCAATGGATACATATTCATCACCTAGGTTTTTGGCAATAATACTTGCTTCGTTTACCGTTTTGCCTGCTTCTCTTGATAGCATAATGTCCCCTCCAGAAACTTTGGCAAAGCTCTGTAGTTCTTTGTCCAAGATTTGTTGGAGCAGGTTGGTGTTCACATTCAATTTTTTAAGAATAAATGGGAGCACGTTTTCATCCACCTCGCCAATGGCCTTGAACAAGTGTTCGTTTTCTATTTGTTGATGCCCAAACTCTTGGGCCAACTGTTGGGCCCTTTGAATGGCTTCTTGTGATTTTATGGTAAAATTATTAAAGTTCATAGTCTTTGTTTTTCTCTATAATGTCAACAACCCTACCAGAAGAGCTGCACAGTCAAAATGTCGCTAAAACTCTTGAAATACAAGACATTTCGTCAGTTGTAAGGTTATTTTTTCTTCTCGACTTATCCTGTAAATTTGTGTTATGGGAATATTTGACAGTGTTTTCGGAAAGAAAGAGAAAACAGCCAAAGAAAAGAACGAATTGCCATGGATTCCTTTGGAATCTTTGGAGCAATTGGAAGAAATCAAGGAAAAATCAAAAGATAGAACCCAAGTGGTTTACAAGCATTCTGTTACTTGTGGAATCAGCAGTATGGTCTTAAAAATGTTTACGGGATCCTACGATACGGATACCGAATGTGACCTATATTTTTTAAAGATTCAGGATCATAGAGCTATTTCAAGTGCTGTTGCCCAAACTTTTGATGTCATCCACGAATCACCACAATTATTGATTATAAAAGGTGGTAAGGTAGAGCTTTCAAAATCGCATGGTGCTATTTCCAGTGTAGATTTAAAGGACTACCAATAAAAAAAGCCCTGATTTACATCAGGGCCTTTATTTATAATGAGAATTTGTCACATCGAGCCTTTCGACTTCGCTCAAGATAAACTTAAGTCGAGATGTTTTTTGTTCTCGACTGCGCTCGAACTGACTTGCCTAATTAAATTGATATTGTGAGACAATGCCCTTAAGTCTAGTTTTTAGGTCTTCTCCAGCGTCGTAAACCATTTGCTCGTTGGATGGAAATGGAACTTCCCTTGCATCCAAATACAATAAAAGGTCGTTTTCCAAAGCTCTTTTATCGCCTTGGTAGTTGGCAAAGATGTGTTCGAACACAAAGTTGCTGGAAAGGGGGTAGGAATTGATTTCTTGATTGGTCCTTAAATCTGTAAAACTCACCTTGGCACCAATCTGTGCAGTTTTTGTTTGGGTAAATTGATAGAATTTGGCTTGGACTGTTCTCATTTTGTCCACTTTAATATTGTTGCCCAAACTATCTTTTACTGCATTTCCGTTGGCATCCAACAAGTACTCCCAACCATCTTTAATTTGTCTTTCCTTAATGATCTGGGTTTCGTTAATGCGCTCTGGTGAAATGTTAATTTCCATAAAATCCACGTTCATAGCATAATCATAGTCAACGTTGGCCAAAGGATTGGTGTGGTACTGCAACCAGAAATTGTCAATTCCAAAAGCATTGAAATCCAATAGCTCGGTTTCCAAACGCTCTGGGATAATTTGTTGGGTTTGGTTGGCAATATCAACTCGTACAAACTCCAAACCTTTATTATAGGCTTCATCCATTTTGGCAACCGTTTCTCTATACCCTGGATTAATTTCCTGAAGGTATTTTAAATCCTCATAAGCAGTTCTATAGTCGGTTTTGTATTTGGCTGTGGCCAGCAAGTTGAGGGCATTACCATACAAGTGCTCGGATAGATCATCCTTGGTGTTCAAAATCTTGTTGTCGTAATTTACAAATTTGAAATTTGCATTCCTGCCTTCTTCAACAATATAAAGTGGAAGCAGTGGCTTAATGCGCTCTTGGGTTTGCTTCAACTGTTGATATTTGTTGTAAATGGTTTCCAAATTCGCTGGGTTGCCATCGTTTTGAAGAAAAGCAATTTGCTGTAGTTCACGTTCTGTGTTTTTGGCAAACGCTTCTTCAAGCAGGTAGATATATTCCTGATGCCCTTTTTTGGTTTTGTTGTCGGCCAAATTTTTAATGGCCTTGTTCATGGCCGTGGCATAGTTGCCCGTGTTAATGGCCTCTTGGGTTTTCTTAACACCACCACAGGCGCTAAGTATCACAATTGCGGTTAAAAGTAGAAGTTTTTTCATACCGGTCAATTTTATGGTTTGATTTGTGGGATTCAATAGCTGTGCCAAATTTTTCTACCCTATAAACGAAAAAAGATAAATGGTAGTATAATTAAGATGAAAAGCCTTGGTTTTATGAAGGTTTATAAAGTTTTTAATCCCTCACATAATTGTTAATTTCTGTTTGATAAAATTGGGGTGGAATCAAAAAATTATTGCCTTAAATCCCCTTTGTATTTGTAATTTTACCGCTCATAAAATAAAATAGGAATGCAACGAGACCACAAGATTTTTGAATTAATAGCGGAGGAGAAAGAAAGACAGGTTGAAGGTATAGAATTGATAGCTTCGGAAAACTTTACCAGTCCGCAGGTAATGGAAGCCGCTGGCTCTGTTTTGACCAATAAATATGCTGAGGGATATCCAGGAAAACGCTATTATGGTGGTTGTGAAGTTGTAGATCAAGTGGAGCAGTTGGCCATTGATCGCGCCAAAGAACTTTTTGGTGCTGAATACGCCAATGTGCAACCTCACTCAGGTTCACAGGCCAATGCATCGGTGTACCACGCTTGTTTGCAGCCAGGGGATACTATTTTAGGTTTCGATTTGTCTCATGGTGGACACTTGACCCATGGTTCTCCCGTGAATTTTTCCGGAAAACTTTATAATCCTGTTTTTTATGGGGTAGATGAGGAGACTGGAATGTTGAATTATGATAAAATCCAAGAGATTGCCGAAAAGGAGAAACCCAAATTGATCATTGCGGGTGCTTCTGCTTATTCCCGTGATATGGATTTTAAACGTTTCCGTGAGATAGCCGACAGTGTTGGCGCAATTTTGGTAGCCGATATTTCACACCCTGCAGGTTTAATCGCCAAGGGAATTTTGAGCGACCCTATTCCACATTGCCATATTGTAACCACAACTACCCACAAAACCTTGAGAGGTCCTCGTGGCGGTCTTATTTTGATGGGAAAAGACTTTGAAAACCCTTTTGGCATCAAATTGAAGAATGGAAATTTGAGGAAAATGTCAGCCTTGTTGGATTTGGCGGTTTTCCCAGGTAACCAAGGTGGTCCGTTGGAACATATTATCGCGGCGAAAGCAGTTGCTTTTGGCGAAGCGCTTTCCGATGATTACTTGCATTATATGATTCAAGTGAAGAAAAATGCCGAGGCTATGGCCAAAGCGTTTATGGCATTGGATTACAAAGTAATTTCTGGCGGCACCGACAATCATATGATGTTGATTGATCTTAGAAATAAAGATATCACAGGTAAGGACGCTGAAAAAGCATTGGAACTTGCTGCGATTACGGCCAACAAGAATATGGTTCCTTTTGATGATAAATCACCGTTCATTACTTCTGGTATTCGTTTTGGAACTTCGGCCATTACCACCAGAGGTTTAAAAGAAGCTGACATGGAAACCATTGTTGGCTTTATCGATGAGGTGATCAAGGATGCCACCAACGAGGAAAAAATAGCCCAGATAAAACAAAAGGTCAACGATTTAATGAAATCGAGACCTTTGTTCAGCGCTTAGTATTGCTTTTGGTTATATTTTATTCGAACAGGAACAAATCCTCTTCATTTAGTTTTTTCTTGCGAAGCGAGTAAATCATAGCTTGGTGTTGGGCATCGGCTTCAAAGTAGAGGCCCCAATAGTTGTAATAGCCCGATTTATTTTTATTGAGTTGATTTCCTTCTATGGGCATATCATCCTCAAAAACAGGTACAAAAATCTCATAGGGCACCTCTGTTAAGCCCTTGGTGTAATACACATAGTGTTTTCCAATTTTGGAGATGATGTTACCTATTTGTTGGGGAATACTTTGCTCATATAGTCTGGATATGATTACGGAAGTTTCCTCAAAATAAAGGGAGAGTTCGGAGATGTCGAATGTACAACTGTTGCTATCGTTGAGCTCTTTCAACGAATTGTTCAATGTGAAGTTTAATGAATTTTCTCTTAGGATCAATGGTTTTCTCCAGTCGCCATTGTTCATATGGTGTAAACAATCATAAAGGCTAAAATTATGGTGAAGATGGATGATCATATCCACTTTTTTGCTTTGTGCATCGTACTTACATTGAAGTTTGGCAGTAGCAAAAAAATCCCGTTCCAACCTTTTGATAAAATCGTCTAGACCCAAAGCGACCTCAAACGTTTTTGGGCCGTCAAATGCAGGGTCGCCATGCTGGTTGTTCGCAAAAGACATGTGAGATTGATTTTAATTTTCTTTTCTCACATAAAATTAAAACGAAACTTTTTCCCAAGGTTGCACGCAATCCTTAAAAATTCTGGGGTTTTTTAGCAGTTTGTAGGTTTTTTTGGTAGTGAAGCCGTAAAACCCACTGTTAAAATTGATTTTCGCCCGTTCTTTTGGATTCCGTCCTAAATAAAACCACGATTTTTTGCGGCAATAATCAAAGCCATATCGTTTTCGTTTTCGGTCCCAAAAAGTGATTTTAAATGACGCTTTCGATTCTCGATGGACGATGCGGATAACCTGATAAATTTCTCTAAATCCTTGTTTTTGGTTCCCTTGGAAAGGTGGTAAAGGATTTGTTTGTCTTTTTCGTCGATTTCCAAATCGTTGGCCATCTTTATTCTTATGGCACCCAATGCTTTTGAGGAGTAGTACGGTGGCGTTGTGATAATGGTCCTTACCGCATCTTCCAAAGTTTTTGGATCTATGTCAGTTTTTACCAAATAACCATCGGGGTCTACGGATTTTAAAATACTGTTTATTCTAAAGTTGTCGCTAAAGGACGACATAAAGGCAATTTTGGTCTCAGGTACGATTTTACGTGCCAAAATGCCCAAATCTTCCCCGGTGAAGGGCTGGTCCTCATTCGGAGCAAACAATTGTACATCTAAAAACAGAATATCATATTTAAAGGAATTAACGGAATCTTCAATCAACTTTTTTCCACTTTCGTAGGTTGTGGCCGTATCCACAATAATGTTATATCCTTCAATTTTTAGCCCTTCCAAAATAAATTTATATCCGAGCATGGTAATCTCATGATCATCTATGGCTAATATTCTAAGTGTGTCCATGTTTTAAGAATAGTTTTTAGGTGTAAGAGTTAGGCATTTATAGGTTCTTGGGGTTCTGAAATATTGGGCTTGACAAATTGCGCAGGAATTAAAATAGAGATGGAGGTCCCTGATCCCTTTACGCTGTCTATATCCAATTTTCCTTTTAATTTTTTGGTTCTAGAAATTATATTTCGAAGACCGATTCCTTTTCGGCCACGGTTCACATCAAATCCGACTCCATCATCTGTAATGGTCAATTTTAAATCGTTGCCCATTCCTAAAAACGTGATGGAAACGTGTTCGCTCTGCGCGTGCTTCACGCAATTCTTTAATGCTTCCTGAATAACGCGATAGGCATTGATTTTAATTTCCCCTTCTAAATTGTCCCATGGTACTTTTTTATCATAAGAAAAGGAACAAGAAATACCGGATGACTGTTCAATGTCGTCTATCAAATCCTCCAAGGATACGATAAAATTATGAAATTTTTCGTAGGAAGAATTGTTCAATTCGTGCGAAATAGTTCTGATTTCTTCCTCAACCACACGTAGTTTTTCAATCAACTCGGCGCGTTGGTTTATCGATGCTTCATCAATACGTCCGTTCAATCCTCCCAAAATGAGGCGAATGCCGAGCATTTCGCCCAAAACACCATCGTGTAGCTCTTCCGAAATACGTTTTTGTTCCAATTGTCTTCCTTCTTCGAACTTACCTTGTTGGGAAAGAAAAAGGTTATAAATTTCTTGGTTGGCCGCTTGTTGTTGTTGTCGGCTGCGCAAACGGTTGTTGTTTATGTAGAGTGCGACTATTACCGTAAGCGTTAAACCAAATATGATCAAGCCGGAAACGGCACTGGCCCAAACTTCCTTTTCTTCGGTAAGCACCTGGTTGGCCTCGATAACTTGGTCTGTTTCCAAGCGGATTCTGGCAAATTTATCCCGCTTGGTACGCTCTTCTTCGCTAATGAGCTTATCCAGTTCATAATATTCATTGGCATAGGCCGCAGCATGGGCCGTATCTAAATTCGTCAATAATTTTAAGGTCTCTAAAGTACGTTCATTATTGAAAGTTTCCATCGCAATGGCTTTGGACTCCTTGGCGACTTCAATGGCTTGGGCGGTATCTCCTTTTGCTGCTAATACTTCAGCATAAAACTGATGGATACGTGCTAAATCTTGGGAATTGCCTCGTTCTTGGTTTACCGAATAGGCCTCTGACAACAGAGCTTCTGCTTCATCAATATTGTTATCCAATTTTAAAATTGAGTAGGCTAAACTGCCCAAAGCCTTTTCATAGGTGCTCTTATTACTTGAATCTTTGTTGTTTACAATTTCTTTAAATAATATTTTGGCTTGGGAGTAATTTTCTTCATTAAAATAAACACTGGCTATATTGTTCCTGTTTTGCCAGACTAATTTTGATTTGTTTTTAGCTTCAAATTTATTAAGGTACTCTTGCGCTATTTGGTAAGCTTCCAATGATTTTTGACTATTGCCCAATCCTTTGGCAAGCACTCCCATTAAATTGTATGAATTGTGAAGTCTAAGATTGTCATCCAAATCATCAAAAATTTTAATGGCTGTGGTCACATTGATTTCGGCCCCTAAATAATCTTGATACGAATCCTGAACTCGGCCCATGCTGTAATACATTCTCGCTCTTAGTGAGCTGGAAGTTGAATCCGCGGGCATTTGTTCAAAATGGGATAATGCTTTTTGAAAATTAAAATAGGCACTATCTATGACGCCATAAGATTGTAGAAAATTAGCCAAGTCCCAATAGGCATAGCCTGAAATTTTTGGTATATTAGATTCTTTAGCAGATTTAATAATTTGTTTATTACTTTCCCTGAAATTGGAGGAATCCTTTAATTTATAATATGCCAGCGAAATTTCTGAAAATTGTTCCAATCTAGTGGTGTCATTCTCAATCGTTGAGGCAATTGTTTTTGCATCTCTTAAATAACCATTTCGGTCTTCATCGGATAACTCTTGGGCTTTTTTTGCAATTTTAATCAAAGCCTGAATCGAGTCTACCTTAGGGTTTGCAATGGCCTGATTACTATTTTTAGGTTTGGAACAGGCCCAAATACAGCAAAAAACAAGTAAGTAGATTCCTTTTTTCAATTGCACTTTTTTTGATGGATAACCAAAGTAACAAAAAAGCCCCAAAACTTATGGGTTTGGGGCTGTGTTCTGTAAGGTTGTTATTTTAAAGTTGCCGAGGATCACTTGCACTGTTTTGCAATCGTAGCAAGCTATTTTTAATACCTCGATCTTTAATTTGATTTTCTATAGTATTGCTTCTGATTCCCTCTAGTAAACTCAAATTGAGGTCATTCTGTGATGAATCTAGAATCTTTTCATCTTTTAAATTAAAAAGAAGAACCAAAATCACTAAAAAGGGGAAAAAGGATTTCAAATGTGTTTTACTTGAATTAGTTCTCACTGCCACGTTCATCAGGAGAAATTTCATCATCATCACTGGCATTTTGGTCAAGGGTCAATTGCTCAAACATGGCCTCGGTTTCCTGTACATCGGTTTCGGCTTCACAAGAGTAGAATCCAACGGTCATAAGGGCTAGGGTAAGAATGGTAAGTACTTTTTTCATAATTGTTGTTTTATGGTGTTAAATATTAGGTCTGTGCAGCTAAAGTATGTAGCCCCTAATAGGTTAAACAACCTTGAGAAAAGTCTTTAGTATTCGTATGGATTCTGCAAGAATTTTGCGGTAATCTGATAGAATTCTGCTAATTAACCGCCTTTACCGCTGTTTTGGAGAGCAAATCTTTAAGGGCATCTATACGGTCCTTATACGTTTTGGAGAAGGGGAGTTCTTCTTCTTGACCGTGGTTGATGGTACAAATGGATTTTCCGTAGTTGATACGGGAAACATACCTGCTGTTCAGGATATAACTTTGGTGCACACGGATAAAATCTTCGGGCAATTTTTCCTCAAAGGATTTTAAGGTTTTAAAAGCACTGACCACACTGCCATCTTTCATAAAGAAGTCGGTAGTGTTGTTGTCCGATTTTAAATAAAGAATGTTTTTGGTGTCCAGATACCTATAATCGTTATAAGATTTAAGGCAAATAGTAGATGGAATATCTTGTTTCGGATGCACCTTTCGCAAGCGTAAAATGGACTTACGGATGTCGAACTCGTTGTGCGGCAAAATCCAATAATCGAAAAAACCACTTTTTATAGCGTTGTAGGCGTACTTTTTGGTTTTTGCATACCCTATTATAATAGGTTGTCTTTGCAAGTATTGGTTCAATTCGGTGACCATCTGAAAATATTCAGGGCCATTTTCGGCCAAATTCACCAGTACCAAATCTGGATTGTATTTTAATATGGAATTAAGCCCTTCGTTTGCATCGGTGGCCACCCCCGCACACACCAAATCTTCATACTCCTCCAAATACAACTGTAGTTGTAATTTTGAGGCAGCGTTGTTGTCAATGATGTTATAGGTGTAATCCATGTGCAATTTGCTGATTGCAAGTTACTAACGCCTTCAAAAAACTCATTGCAGTTTTCCCTTAAAAAAACTATGGGAATATCCCGAAAACAGGTGTTTTTCTTACAAATTCTTATAAAAATTCGTTAATGAATCCCAATAACTAAGAAAATGACACTTTTTGGTTGTAAAATTATTTAAGGTAAAACACCATTGCTTGAGCTACATTTTCAAGCAGTTCAAGTCAAGAATATTTGGGTGTAAAAAGGGAAAGTTTTTGCATGCAGTTGGGCTTTTTGATTTTAGGTTGACCTCTATATTAGTGGAAGTATGGTTAGCATCAAAATCACCAGAGGGTCATACATCGAATAGGGTGTCAATATTCGATAAAATGCACTTAGGTAGTCCTTTTAAGAGGTAAGTGACACAACAACAATACTTTAAAGTAAGTTAAAACAATTTTTAAAGTAAGATATTTCAGTCAAAAAATAATTTATGTACCGCTTCGGGAACTCGTTTGGGGCGGAACGAAACAGCATCCAATAAACACCATTCGGTGGTGGCTTTTACCAATAATTCTCTGGTGTTTTTGTTTTTGATTTCCACGACCCGTGTAGAAATAGGGCCTTTGTTTTGAGCAATGTAGGTGCTGATTTCGATGGTATCGCCCAAAACAGCCGATTTTAGGTAAGAAATATG
Source organism: Flagellimonas cixiensis (assembly GCF_042134615.1). Taxonomy (GTDB): domain Bacteria; phylum Bacteroidota; class Bacteroidia; order Flavobacteriales; family Flavobacteriaceae; genus Flagellimonas; species Flagellimonas cixiensis. The sequence goes on along the minus strand of NZ_CP169639.1, from coordinate 3,333,016 downwards.
GTGGTTGCGCACCACCCATATCATTGACTTTCGGATGTCCTCCGTGGTGGCTTTATTCCAATGTTTTTTGCTGATATCCTGAATCCATTCCACATACCTTATATTGTTTACATGGTTTAGGTCATCTAAATCGGAAGGTACAACATCGAAAGATTCCGAATAGTTTTTCATTAGTATTTCTTTTTGATTTTTACCTCAAAAAGCTTGTTCCAGTTTTTACCTGTCACAAAAAAGGTCTCCCGTTCAGGGTGATAGGCTACGCCATTGAGCACGGAATTGACTTTGTCCCATTCAGGCCCCTTATCAACCTGGCTCTCCAAACCACCAAAGTTGACAACGCCTTCAATTACACCCGAAGCAGCATCTATGATCATCATGCTCTGGTTTTGGTACACGTTGGCGTAGAGTTTTCCATCTACATATTCCAATTCGTTGGCTTTGTTAAAAATGGATTTGTTGGTCACGGTTTCAATGTGTCCTTGTTCTTCCAAGGTTTCCGGGTCCAGCAGCCATATTTTTTCTGTGCCATCGCTTTTAAAAATCTTTTCCCCATCATTGCAGAGGCCCCAACCTTCGCGACTTTCACCATAGGTGAAGTTTTTTATTTTCTCGAACGTGTCAACGTCATACACATAACCAAAACCGCTTCGCCACGTGAGTTGATACAACTTATCGTTCATTATGGTAATGCCTTCCCCGAAAATGGTGTTCTCCATGTCAATCTGCTGAAGTATTTCACCAGTTTCAAAGTTTACCATTCTAACGGTGGACGCCCCTTTTTTACCAGTACTTTCATAAAGCACACCGTTGTGAAACTCCAAACCTTGGGTGTAGGCTTTGGGGTCGTGCGGGTAGGTATTGATGATTTCATAAGTGTATACTTCGGGAGAAGTAGCGGCCAAAACCTTTATTTTTTTATCTACTTCAACTGTTTGGTCTTCAATAGTGAACTTTGCGGTTAATATTTTGTTTCCCAAGGTGGGCAGGGCCAAAGTAATTTTACCATTTTGCACAGGCAATTCCTTACCATCTATATAATAATGTAGGTCTGAAATTTCGATGTCTTTCTTATTTTGCAGCGCCACACCAACTTGGTCATTTTGCTGTAATGTTTTGTTCTCCAACTGAATGGCAAAGTTTTTGGCAGGGTCGGCACTCCCACCACATCCCAAAAAGAAAATTAGGAGCCCTAAAAAAGAAAATAATTTCATCATTGTCCTTAATGCTTGAATCATAATAGGTTGTTCAATAATCTCCGAAATTAAGAATGAATTGGGATTGCGACAAATTTAAAAGGTCGTATATTTGCAGTCGGCAAGTCCTACACGACCAGCTCCTGTAGAATCCCCCAGGGCGGGAACGCAGCAAGGGTATACGGTCGTAGCGGTGCGATGTAGGTAGCTTGCCTTTTTTTGTACCCAAAAATCAGATGATCATGGATAAAAAAGTTGTACTGATCACCGGCGGTTCTTCAGGTATTGGCAAATCCATCGGTACATTTTTGACCGAAAAGGGATTTACGGTCTACGGTACTACGCGAAACCCAAAAAACTATCCCGATTTTAACGCTTTTCAACTCGTTCAATTGGACGTGAAAGATGTTGAAAGCATCCAAAAAGCAGTTTCCGAAGTCATTTCCAAAGCTGGAAGGTTGGATGTGTTGATCAACAATGCGGGAGTGGGAATCACAGGACCGATTGAAGAGACCCCGCACGAAGAGATCCTTCATGTTTTCGATACCAATTTTCATGGTCCAGTACACATGATGAAAGCTGTTTTGCCGCAGATGCGTGGGCAGGGAGGGGGAATGATCATTAATGTTACCTCCATTGCTGGGTATATGGGCTTGCCGTACCGAGGGTTTTATTCGGCTACTAAAGGGGCATTGGGATTAATTACCGAGGCACTTCGCATGGAAACCAAAGAGTTTGGTGTTAGCATAACCAATGTTGCCCCAGGTGACTTTGCAACGAACATTGCATCAGGGCGTTACCATTCACCAGTGATAAAGGGTTCTGCTTACGAAGAAAAATATTCACAGACCCTACAGGCTATTAATGATGATGTGGATAGTGGGGGAGATCCAATTGAGGTGGCGGAAGCCGTTTACAAGATTATTCAGCAAAATAATCCTAAAGTGCACCACCCAGTGGGTGCTTTTATGCAAAAATTTTCACTAAAATTGAAAAGTTTGTTACCCGATAAAGTCTACGAAAAGTTGCTCCTCAACCATTATAAGTTGTAATTTTACACTTCTAAAGAATCACTTAAATAGTTAGAAATGAAGTTTTTTATTGATACGGCCAATCTTGATCAAATTAAGGAAGCTCAGGAGTTGGGTGTTTTGGATGGTGTAACAACCAACCCATCCTTGATGGCAAAAGAAGGTATTACCGGAAAAGATAATATCTTAAAGCACTATGTGGACATCTGTAATATTGTAGATGGAGATGTTTCTGCAGAAGTGGTTTCCACCGATTTTGAGGGCATGGTGAGAGAAGGGGAGGAGCTTGCCGAATTGCATGAGCAAATCGTTGTAAAAGTTCCAATGATCAAAGATGGGGTAAAGGCATTAAAATATTTTTCTGACAAAGGTATCCGTACCAACTGTACATTGGTGTTTTCTCCAGGACAGGCATTGTTGGCCGCTAAAGCTGGGGCCACTTATGTTTCTCCATTCTTGGGAAGATTGGACGATATTTCCACCGATGGATTGAACTTGATTTCAGAAATTAGACTGATTTATGATAACTACGGTTTTGAAACCGAAATTTTGGCAGCGTCCATTCGTCACACCATGCACGTTATCGATTGTGCTAAATTAGGTGCCGATGTTATGACAGGTCCATTGTCTTCAATCGATGGTTTATTGAAACACCCATTGACGGATATTGGTTTGGCAAAATTCTTGGAAGATTACGCCAAAGGAAACTCTTAAGGAATAAGAGTTTTAAATATATTGAAGGCCCTGAATTGAAGATTCAGGGTTTTTTTATGGCTGAAACTTAACTTATTAAAGGGAGGTAAAGAGGTTGGCAAAACCATCGACCACAAGAGAGTCTTTTGTGATCACACATTTGTTGAGCCCATCGATGATCATGGCCATTTGAATTTCTTTGAAATTCTCACCATAATACTGTTTTTCTTTATCCAAGCTGTACTGTTTCATCAAATCTTGCCACTGTGGGTAGCTGGTTCTTAGGTTAATGCCCACAAAATTGTGATCGGGGTATTTCTTTTCCAAATCTGAAATTTGTTGGCTTACCTTTCTAAAGTGTCTTTCCTGAGCGGCCGTCCAAAAATAAAATACGGTATTCTTCTTTTTGTTGGTTACATCTTTAATGGAAAGTATGTTGTTTTCAACATCCCTGAGCGATAAATTTGGAATGGTCGTATTTGGTTGAAGGTTTTTTATTCCTTTATATAAAAGGTCAATTTCCTCCTTGTGGGCTTCGTTTTTGGACAAATTGCGGAACTTGTCTATAAAAACAATGGCTTCATCGCTGGGGTTGTGCACTTTCAGCAAATAATCCATGGCAATGTTCCTGAATAAAATGTCACGTAGCTCGGTTTGCTGAACCACACTATCAACCATTGCTAATTTATGGTTGTTAAAGTGCAAACGGTCGCCACCTACTTTTTTCTGCTCTTCGGAACAATTATCCGTGCAATACACATAAGATAGGTTGCCGAAGTGCCACTTCATAAAATCAAAATAAGGTTTAAGATAGGTCAAATCCCTATTGTTGAAATCTAGATTGTTCCAATAACTGTAAAATGAATCGGGAAGATTGTGAAAAGCTTCCTCACCGGTTTCTTTTTTGTGATAGTACGGATATTTTTCCTTTTGAATAAAGGTGTTGTAATCAATGGAGGCTTTGGCCATGGTGAGCTCCCTTGGTGAGAGGGAATTTTCAGGCTCAAAATCCTTTAAATGGTTAATTTGTATAGCGTGTAGTGAATCTATTTTTTGGCTGAATACTTCCGGGTCCAGTTTGTAAAAACTTTGAACAACTGGCTCATCTTTCTCCTGGATAAGGAAAAGTTCAATCAAAAAATTATTGATATCACTGCCTTCTCCAGAATACACCAAAGACTCATCAAACTCAACGGTGTTCAAGCGGGCCAAAAGACTGTCTCCTTCCTTTAAATAAACGTATTGAAGCTCTGGGGTATGGTCAAAATGATAAAGCCCTTCTTCTATGCCTTTTAGGTTAAAGGCAAAGTGATTGTTTTTATCCAGTTTCACGGAATCCACATAAGTGTCATTGTGATATAAAACCACATAATCACTGGTCGGGTTAACAATTTCGCCACCAAAAAATACAGAAGAGTGCTCTGCTGATTGATCAGAGCAAGAAACAATGGACAGTAAGGTGAAGCTGAGTAAAAATCTTACCATATGAGGGAAACCTTCCATTAGGCTACCAAATGTAAGCATACCGTTAAGCCAACTTTGTTAATGGGTCGTTAAATGTTGTTAAAAGGTAACATATTGACGTTCAATTTATATGTCTTTTAATTAGAAATCCGAAAGGTAATTAGCTACTTTTGCACAAAATTAAAGCAACTTACATGTTATCAGTATCCAATTTATCTGTTCAGTTTGGCAAAAGAGTTTTGTTTGATGAAGTGAACGTAACTTTCACTCAAGGAAACTGTTATGGAATCATTGGCGCCAATGGAGCAGGAAAATCCACTTTCTTAAAAATATTGTCAGGACAAATTGATGCCACTTCAGGCCATGTGCATTTGGAGCCAGGTAAACGTATGTCCATTTTGGAACAAAACCACAACGCCTATGATGAATACCCAGTTTTGGAAACTGTGGTGATGGGTAACAAACCACTTTTCAAGATAAAAAAGGAGATTGATGCGCTTTATGCGGACTATACCGATGAAAATGCAGAGAAAATTGGAGAGTTACAGGTTGCTTTTGAAGAAATGAACGGTTGGAATGCCGATAGTAATGCAGCCGCTTTGTTGTCCAATTTGGGTATTACGGAGGATTTGCACTACACCAACATGGCCGATATGGATTCTAAATTAAAGGTACGTGTGCTTTTGGCCCAGGCCTTGTTCGGAAATCCAGACGTTTTGATTATGGATGAGCCTACCAACGACTTGGATTATGAAACCATCAGTTGGTTGGAAAACTTTTTGGCCAATTATGAAAACACCGTTATTGTGGTATCTCACGACAGGCACTTTTTGGATGCCGTTTGTACGAGTATAGCGGATATAGACTTTGGTAAAATCAATTTGTTCTCAGGTAACTATACGTTCTGGTACGAAAGTAGCCAGTTGGCTGCCCGTCAAAGAGCGCAACAGAATAAAAAGGCAGAAGAAAAAGCAAAAGAACTGCAAGAGTTTATTATGCGATTTAGTGCCAACGTGGCCAAGAGTAAGCAAGCCACCTCGCGTAAAAAGATGTTGGACAAACTTAAAGTGGAAGACATTAAGCCATCCAGTAGAAGGTATCCGGCCATTATTTTTGATCGTGACCGTGAAGCTGGAGACCAAATATTGAATGTGGAAAAGCTTTCTGCAACCTCCGAAGATGGGGATTTGTTGTTTAAAGATGTGAACATCAACTTGGCCAAAGGGGATAAAGTGGCTATTTTGTCCAAAGATTCCCGTGCCACTACTGCGTTCTACGATATTGTGAACGGTAAGGTAAAGGCTGATAGCGGTTCTTACCAATGGGGGGTGACCACAAGCCAATCTTATTTGCCTGCCGATAACTCAGAATACTTTAAGGATGATATTAACTTGGTAGATTGGTTACGCCAATGGGCCAAGACCGAAGAGGAAAGAGAAGAAGTATACATCCGTGGATTCTTGGGCAAAATGTTGTTCAGTGGCGAAGAAGCCTTGAAAAAATGCACGGTTTTGTCTGGAGGTGAAAAAGTGCGCTGCATGCTCAGCCGTATGATGATGCTCAGGGCCAATGTTTTGTTACTGGATGAACCTACCAACCACTTGGATTTGGAAAGTATCACAGCATTCAACAATTCCTTGAAAAACTTTAAGGGAACAGTTTTGTTAACCACTCACGATCATGAGTTTGTAAACACCGTAGCCAATAGAATTATTGAATTGACGCCAAATGGCGCAATCGACCGTTACTTAACCTTTGACGATTATATGTCCGATAAATCGATTAAGGAGCAGCGCGAAAAAATGTATTCGGTTACGGCCTAAGCATTAAAATACTTGCTTTTCCAAATAGCGGGATTAAAGTTCTTTCCCAATGCGAATCCGTAGAAAATAACTATGGATGCCAAGCATTTGAACATAAAGAAGTAAATGATCCAGAACTCTGCCGTGGTGTTCTTTTTGGAGAAAAGCCCTTCAGGCACCAATAGTGTGACTAAATAACTGATGGCCAAAACCACTAGTCCGAGGTTTACGATGTTTTTAAATGGCCAAGCAAATAATTTCCGCAAGGGGTGAAGGTCGTTGCCCCATTTATGGATGAGATAAAAGTAATTGTTGCCAATCGGGGCAAACAACAAGGGGTCATCCTTGTCTTCCAATCGAAATAAACGGGAGGGAGCCATAATTTTAAAACCTTGGATGGTGGTGTTATGTGCTGCCTCTAAATGTTTGATTTTGGTAATGGCTTCTTGCGGAATTTCTCCTTTAAAATAGGAACTGTCCAAAAAGCGTAAGCGATAATCAATGCAAATCTTCTTGATTTGATCAATATGAAAGATGTTGGAAGATTTTAAAAGATCAAAATCAAACTCATTGCTCAGGGAGTAGTTTTTTGAATCTAAAGTGGCTGAAATCTTTTCCTCTTTAAGCTGTTCCTGTTGCAGAATAGCTTCAACTTCAGCTAAAATTTGAGCCTCGCCACCACTTATATGCTGTTCCTTACGTAATAAATTTTCAATGTTTGTTTTTGCTAACATCTTTTCTTTTTCTTAGTAATTCACTCAAATTTAATGAATTGAATTTTTCAATCCTGACAAATGTCATAAAAGCCCAATGTTAAGAATGTGTTAAAAGAAATATGTTAAAGAAAAAATGAAGAGGATTTTAAGAAAATAATGTATCTTATCGAAGATTTTGGCAGTTAATCGTATAATTATACTATAAAGCAGGTCCCAAAGATTACATGAAACCAACCAATTCCCTCATTACCAAGGCACTTTTTGCCCTAATTTTCACCTCTTCCATTGTAACCTTTGCGCAATCCAACAATAAGGATAAAGCTTTGTTGTCGGAGTCCGGTGAAATAGCCCATCATTCCATTTTGGCAGAGGTAGTAAGGGCTTCCGAACTTGGGGAATTGTTGAATAATTCAGGTCCTTTGACCATTTTTGCTCCTTCAGATGCTGCTTTTGAGAAGTTTTCCAGTGAAAAAATGACAAAACTCATCAATGCTAAAGACAAGACTGCTTTAAAATCACTTTTAACCTATCATATTGTCGCCGGTCAGCTTACCGCCAGTAGAATTCTACGTGAAATGTGCAGGGGCAATGGCACAGCAAGTTTTACCACGGTGCAAGGAAAAAAGTTAACAGCCCACATGGAGGGTTATGATATTGTGTTGACGGACCCCGTTGGAAACAAGGCGAAAATCACCACAGCAGACCTTAACCTCAAGAACAATGGGGTTATCCATGAGATCGACGGCGTTATTTTACCTGCTCAAATGTAATTAGCGAAGTTCCGCTCCCAATTCGTTTTGGTATTGGGAAAGAAGTTTACCCATTATCTTATCGATTTGCTTATCCGTAAGTGTTTTGGACTCGTCCATCAAGGTGAAGCTTACCGCGTAGGATTTTTTGCCCTCAGGTAGATTTTTACCGGTATAAACATCGAACAGATTCACCTTTTTTAAGAGTTTCTTTTCTGTTTTCCAGGCAATATCATATACCTTCTGGAATGAAGTGGATTCATCCAACAACAATGCAAAATCTCGGGTTACTTCAGGGAATTTTGGAATTTCCTTGAAAACAACATTGGTAGTGCTAATGGAAGCTAGAATGGTATCCCAATCAAAATCGGCATAAAATACCTCCTGTTTAATATCAAAATGCTTCAGCTCACTTTTACTTACTAAGCCATAGTTGACCAAAGGCTTGTTGTTTACTGTGCATTGCAATCCTTCGGCAAAGGTGGTATCTGATAACGGATTGGTTTTGTAACTGTTGATACCCAAACGCTCCAATACGTTTTCCACAATGCCTTTTAAAAAGAAAAAGTCTGTTTTTCTTGAGGCAATTGCCCAGCTATCACCATTATGGTCACCTGAAATGAAAATGGACAAGTGTTGCTTTTCATCTTGACCCTTATCATTTTTATGGTAAGTTTTACCGAATTCAAACAACTTTAGGTCGTTCTTTTGTCGATTGTGGTTGTAACTCACTGTTTGCAAACCAGATTGCAACATGGAAGTTCGCAGTACCGATAAGTCAGAACTTAAAGGATTCAACATTTCCACTGCATCCTCTGTTTTAAAATCTGCTGAGACCAAACTGTTGGTCATGATTTCAAAAAAGCCCATGGCTGCCAAGGTGTTTCCGGTAACGTGTTGCACGCGTAGGTTTTCAAATTTTGACGTCTTGGCAATGGAAGCGTTCAGCTTTTCTTTAAAATCAATATTGTTGTAACCATAAACCCTTAAAATCTCTTCGATCACATCCACCTCACGGGTTACATCCACACGATAATGCGGAATAGTAAGTCCCAATCCTGATTCTGTTACATTGTTGATACGAATCTCCAACGAAGACAAAATAGATTTAATGGTATCTCTTGGTATTTCTTGTCCAATTAAGGAGTTGATTTTATCAAAGGTTAGAAAGACTTGTCTCTCTTTTGGCTTTATGGGGAACAGATCTACAATTTCAGAAGTGACGAAGCCACCTGCAATTTCTCGAATCAGTAGGGCAGCCCTTTTAAGGGCATATTTGGTTACATCGATATCAATGCCGCGCTCAAAACGGAAGGAAGCATCTGTGCTCAATCCGTGGCGTTTGGCCGTTTTTCTAATGGAAACTGGGTCAAAATAAGCACTCTCTAAGAATATGGACGTGGTATGTTCAGTAACCCCACTGTTAATGCCTCCAAAAACACCTGCAATACACATTGGTTTTTCAGCATCACAAATCATTAGGTCGTCTTCGTGCAGTTCACGTTCCACATCGTCCAATGTGGTAAACTTGGTGCCTGCGGGTAAAGTTTTAACCTCAATCTTGTTTCCTTTAATCTTTGACGCGTCAAAAGCGTGCAAAGGCTGACCCAATTCGTGCAATACGTAATTGGTAACGTCAACTATATTGTTGATAGGGGATAGTCCTATGGCTTTTAATCTATTCTTTAACCAATCTGGTGAATCCTGAACAATAATGTTGCTGATGGTGACCCCGCAATATCTAGGGGCCAAATCAGCATCCATAACTTCAACATCTATCTTTAAAGAACGATTGTCTATTGAAAAGTTACTGGTGGAAGGAGTCACTAATTCCTTTGAAATCTCCTTTTGCTCCAATCCAGCTTTTAAATCGCGGGCCACACCAAAGTGACTCATGGCATCGGCGCGGTTGGGAGTTAGCCCAATTTCAAAAACCTCGTCGTTTTCAACATCAAAAACATTGGAACAGGGAGTTCCAGGAACCAATTCTTTGTTAAGCACCATAATGCCGTCATGACTGCTTCCAATTCCGATTTCATCCTCGGCGCAAATCATTCCTTGGCTTTCTTCTCCTCGAATTTTACCTTTTTTTATTACCCATGCCTCTCCTTCAGGAGTATAAAGGGTCGTTCCAATGGTAGCCACAGGAACTTTTTGTCCCGCTGCTACATTTGGGGCCCCACAAACAATCTGCAATGGGGTTTCTTGTCCCACATCCACCGTGGTCAATTTTAACCGGTCTGCATTGGGGTGTTGTTCGCAAGTCAATACATGGCCCACCACAATTCCTTTTAAACCGCCTTTTACCGATTCAAAATTGGTGATGCCTTCAACTTCCAGACCTAAATCCGTTAAAAGTTCACCTGTTTTTTGTGCGTCCCAATCAATTTGCAAAAATTGCTTCAACCAGTTGTAAGAAATCTTCATACCCCATTTTTAGAGGGGACAAATATATAACAATAGGGGAACAGATTCAACGTTTAAAACGACCTTAGGCCGTATGGATTTGTTAGTTTTAAATCGGATTTGCTACTTTTAAGAAAAATCTTTCACTATATGAAACATATTTGGTTGGCTATCACCTGTTTATTTGCTGTTTTAAGTTCATGTAAAAATGAACGCAAAATTGAATTGGCAGAAGGGGATTGGTTAGGGGAAATGGTAGTTTCCGAATCCCAAAAATTACCTTTTCAATTTACTGTGTCCAAAACAGCCGAAGGAAGTTACATTATGAAAATGTACAATGCTGATGAGGAGGTGATTGTGGATGAATTTACATTTAATGGCGATTCCATAGATATTCGGATGCCCATTTTTGAAGGACATATTTCTGGCACCTACACCGAGAACCAAATAACGGGCAACTTTATAGAAGAAGGCAAAGAGCGCAGTGTACCATTTGTGGCCAATTTTGGCATACAGGACCGATTTGAAGTAAAGGAAGATGCCAAGGTGAACATCTCGGGCGTTTGGGAAACTTATTTTAATGTAAATACCGAAGGGGAATATCCTGCTAAAGGAATATTTATGCAAAATGGGAATGATATTAAAGGAACTTTTCGAACCAAAACCGGTGATTACCGCTATTTGGATGGTGTGGTTTCTGGAGATAGCATGAAACTTTCTGCTTTTGATGGTTCGCATGTGTTTTTATTCTTGGCCAAAGTGACCGATAGCACATTGGATGGCAAGTTTTATTCCGGAAGACATAGCGTGCAAGAATTTTTAGGTGCGCGAAATGAAGCTTTTGAGCTTCCAGATTCAGACCAATTGACCTTTTTAAGGGAAGGCTATGATAAATTCGATTTTTCTTTCCCTGACCCGACTGGGACCAAAATAGATATGTCCAACCCAAGATTTAAGAACAAGGTGGTTTTGGTGCAGATTATGGGTACTTGGTGCACCAATTGTTTGGATGAGACCCGTTTTTATGTGGATTATTTAAAACAACACCCGGAATTGGATTTGGAGATAGTAGGACTGGCCTTTGAGTATGCAAAAACAGAAGAAAAGGCATTCGAAGGCATTAAAAGACTCAAAGAACGGGAAGATGTACCTTACCCGATTTTATTGGCCCAATATGGAACTTCAAACAAGCAATTGGCCAACGATAAATTGCCCATGCTTAACCACATTTTATCTTACCCAACTACCATTTATATTGATAAAAATGGTGAGGTACGTAAAATTCACACCGGATTTAATGGTCCGGCAACTGGTGAAAAGTTTGAGGAATTTAAAGTAAAATTCAATCAAACCATTGAGGAATTAACAGGTCAGGAAATAGGATAGGAAAGTCTAGATAATTGTTGATTTTCCTAAATCGATGTTTTCATCATTAATATTGAAGTCATCTTCAATGTCCACAATATTATGGGCAATAAAATCACCGACTTCACTGGTGCCGTATTTGCTGCCTTTTTTCAAGTCGGGAGTTACAATCTTTTTTCTTAGCGATTTTCCTACTGCCATTTTTACGGCATAGGCTTCCTCATGAAGTCCAAAATGCTCCAAGAGCATTGCCGCAGATAGGATGGAAGCAATGGGGTTGGCTATATTTTTACCTTTTGCTTGGGAATAGGAGCCATGAATGGGCTCAAAAAGCGCGTTTTCATCACCAACGCATGCAGAGGGCAAAAGTCCGATGGAACCACTGATTACGCTTCCTTCATCCGAAAGGATATCACCAAACATATTCCCCGTCAAAATAACGTCGAACTTTGCGGGGTTTAGGATTACCTGCATAGCAGCGTTATCCACGAATAAAAAATCTAAAGCAACCTCGGGGTAACTTTCACTGATTCGTGTAACCACTTTTCTCCAAAGCCTGGAGGACTCCAATACGTTGGACTGGTCCACCAAAGTGAGTTTCTTTTTGCGTGCTTTTGCCGCTTTAAATGCCAAATGTGCCACACGACTAATCTCTGTTTCGGTATATTCACAAAGATCGGAGGCCACCGTTCCAGCCTCATTTAATTTTTTCTCTCCAAAATAAATACCGCTTGTAAGTTCCCGATAAATAACAAAGTCCGTGCCCCTAACAATTTCCTTTTTTAAAGGTGAATTTTTTAAAAGCGTAGGGTGGGATAGTACGGGTCGAATATTGGCAAAAAGTCCCAGTTCCTTTCGCAATTGTAACAACCCCTGCTCGGGTCTCACTTTGGCATCGGGGTTGTTGTCGTATTTTGGGTCTCCTATGGCGCCAAATAATACCGCATCTGCATTTTTGCATAAACGTAATGTGGCTTCTGGTAAAGGTTTCCCCGTTTTATCAATGGCAATCGCCCCAACATCGGCGGTTTTAAATACAAAACTGTGATTGAAGGTTTCTTCAACGGCCTTTAAACATTTAACTGCTTGGTTCAACACCTCCGGTCCAATGCCATCTCCGCCAAGCAATGCAATGTTTAGATTCATAAGCAAAAGGAGTTTAGGCCAAATCTTTCATGTTGATGTTGCTGGTCTCGACGATTTCGTGGATATCTTCATCCAAGATTTCTTTTTTACGGTCAGCATATTTCAAAAAGTTCTCGTAAACGGAATCCAATTGTATTTTGGTGAGCTCGTAACCCACTTTTTTGGCGCGATACGCCAATGCGGCACGACCACTTCTGGCAGTTAACACAATGGAAGACTCACTTACACCAACATCTTTAGGGTCGATGATTTCATAAGTTTCACGTTGTTTGATTACCCCGTCTTGGTGGATTCCAGAGCTATGGGCAAAAGCATTGGAACCAACGATGGCCTTATTGGGCTGCACGGGCATTCCCATTTTTTGAGAAACCATCTGACTGGTGTCCCACAACAATTGACTGTTAATGTTCGTGTCCAAGTTCAAGTACGGATGTTGTCTCAAAATCATCACCACTTCTTCTAAGGCTGTATTACCGGCACGCTCTCCAATACCGTTGATGGTACATTCAATTTGACGGGCGCCGTTCACCACACCGGCAATGGAGTTGGCAGTGGCCAAACCAAGGTCGTTATGGCAGTGACAAGAAAGAATGGCCTTATCGATGCCTTTTACGTTTTCCTTTAGGTACTTCATTTTTGCACCGTATTCTTCGGGCAAACAATACCCAGTGGTGTCCGGAATGTTCAAAACGGTTGCACCAGCAGCTACTACGGCTTCGCAAACCCTCGCCAAAAATTCGTTGTCTGTTCTACCAGCATCTTCTGCGTAGAACTCAACGTCCTCCACAAAAGATTTTGCGTAAGCTACGGCCTCTACGGCGCGCTCAATAATTTTATCTTGGGTGGAGTTGAATTTATATTTGATATGGGATTCTGAAGTTCCAATCCCGGTATGAATTCTTGGTTTTTTAGCAATTTTAATGGCTTCAGCCGCAACTTCAATATCTTTCTTCACGGCACGGGTCAAACCACAAACTGTTGCGTTTTTGACCAATTTTGCGATTTCATGGACCGATTTAAAGTCACCGGGGCTCGAAATAGGAAACCCTGCTTCGATAACATCAACACCAAGTTCATCCAGTCTATTGGCGATCACCAATTTCTGTTCCGTGTCCAGTTTGCATCCTGGGACTTGTTCTCCATCTCTTAGTGTTGTGTCAAAAATTTGTACCTTATCTTTACCCATTATATTTACCTGTTTGTTCTATGACTTACGAAAATAGAAATGTGAAGCGGAAATATAAAGGTAAATAGAAATTCGTTACAACGTTAAATAACTGTTGGTGTAAAATAAAACACTGAAAAACAGTATTTTAAATAATATTTTTTACGATGACAAATGCCCCAAAGGATGCTTTGTTTGTGTTGGTAAAATCGCTTTCCAAATCTGAGAAGCGACAATTTAAGCTCTATGTTGGCCGATTGGGAGTGAACACAGATGCTAAGTTTTTGGCTCTTTTCAATTTGTTGGACAAAATGAAGCGTTATGATGAGCGTCAAATTCTGGAGAGTGGCATTGTGAAAAAGGCACAGCTTTCGAATCTTAAGGCTCATTTGTACAAGCAGATTTTAGTGAGTCTCCGGTTGAATCCTGTAAACCAAAATGTTCGGATACAGATTCGCGAGCAACTCGATTTTGCCACCATTCTTTATCAAAAGGGGCTCTATAAGCAAAGCTTAAAGATTTTGGACAAGGCCAAAAGCTTCGCCATTGAAAACGAAGAAAAAAATGTGGCCTACGAAATCGTGGAGCTGGAAAAGGTTATCGAAACCCAATATATTACCAGAAGTATTCCTGACCGTGCCGATGAACTGGCCGTTCAAGCCAAGGAACTGTCAGCGCAAAATGTGATGACAAGCAAGTTGTCCAACCTTTCCTTACAATTGTACAGTATGATGTTGAAAGTAGGGTATGCGCGCAGCGATGAGGATTTGGACAAGGTGAAAACCTATTTTGAAAAACACTTGCCCGAATACGACATTGACAAGCTGGGATTCCGTGAAAAATTGTGGTTGTACAAAGCTTATTTATGGTATAGTTTATTGATTCAGGACTTTTTGTCAGCCTATCGGTATGCCAGTAAATGGGTGGATTTGTTCTATGAAAATGAGGCAATGATTCCGTTGAATCCTGTGTTTTTCCTAAAAGGAAACCACTACTTGTTGGAGTCCTTGTTTTTTGTGAAATATGCCTCTCAATTTAGGGATACCTTGGAGCGCTTGGAAACTGTTGTGGAAAGTTCGGAATTTCCTAAAAACGACAATATTTCTTCATTGGCCTTTTTGTACATCAACACCAATAAGTTGAACCTTCATTTTTTGGAGGGTACTTTTGATAAGGGTATTTATTTGGTGAACATAATTGAGTATGGCATCAAGAAGCACAAACCGCGTATTGATGAGCATCACGTGATGTTGCTTTACTATAAAATTGCCTGTTTGTATTTTGGGAATGGGGACAATAAGAATTGCATTCTCTACCTCAAGAAAATCATTTCCAACAAGAATTTAAAAATGCGTGAGGACCTAATGTGCTTTGCCAGGGTGTTGAGCTTGGTAGCGCATTACGAAGCTGGAATGGATTATCATTTGGAAGTACAGCTTAAAAGCACCTATAAGTTTTTATTGAAAATGAACGACTTGCATGAGGTTCAAAAGGAAATGATAAAATTCCTTAGGAACCTTGGAGACATTTATCCCACAGACCTGAGAAATGAATTCCAGAAACTGTATAACGAGTTGAAGAAATACGAAAACCACCCTTACGAAAAACGGGCATTCCTATATTTGGATATTCTTTCTTGGCTGGAAAGCCATTTAGAAAACAAACCTGTTGGTCAAATTATTCGTGAAAAAGCACTGGCACTTACCCGTTAGTACAGGCATTCCAGACCGGGTCATTTGGAGTAGGAGCTTCAAATTGAATAGTTTCCTTTTTCACAGGATGTTCAATTTCTAGACTTCTGGCATGCAGATGAATTCCACCATCCTTGTTACTTCGGTCTGCCCCGTACTTTAAATCCCCTTTAATGTGACATCCAATGGCAGCCAATTGCGCCCGAATTTGATGATGTCTTCCAGTTTTCAGGTCGATTTCCAGCAAATAAAAATTGTCCAACTTTTTAATGATTCTGTAATCTAACACCGCCTTTTTGCTATTCGGAACTTCTTTGGTGTGGGCGTACGATTTGTTTTGTTTAGGATTACGAACCAACCAATGGGTCAACGTACCGCTTTCTGCCTCTGGCGCATTTTTGACTACGGCCCAATATATTTTTTTGGTTTCTCCTTGTGCAAACATTTTGTTGAGACGTGGTAATGCCTTTGATGTTTTTGCAAACAATACAATACCTGAAGTAGGTCGGTCCAAACGATGCACCACACCCAAATATACATTCCCAGGTTTGTTGTATTTCTCTTTGATGTACTGTTTTACGACTTCACTCAAAGGGTCGTCACCTGTTTTGTCTCCTTGAACAATATCACCCACTCGTTTGTTGACAACAATTAGGTGATTGTCCTCAAATAAAACTTGAAGATTGGAAGGGGAGGAATGGTTAGATTCTTGGATTTTTGGATTTATAGAGCTCACTTCAGTGTGGATTTGAATTTTGATGTCATTTTAACAATGGCATCTAGCTTTTGTAAAAGTAGCTTCAATTCTGTGTTTTCAAGTAAATTTAAATCATTGGAGATTAATAATTGTGTTTCAATTTCATACATTGATCCAATGGCAATTTCTAAAAATCGAGAAAAATCTTTGTTTGATTTTCTAGAAGCACCTTCTGCAATGTTCGATGGTACAGAAACAGATGCTCTTCTTAATTGATTTGTAATTCCGAATTTCTCTATCTCTGGAAATGTAGAGGTGACCTCATAAATATCAGAACAGAAATTTCTGCTAAGTTTCCAAATTTCCAAATCTTTAAATCGATGCATTGTTTTGATTTACTGAATTCGGAGGTTGATTCTCAAAAATAAGAAATCGAGCAAAAACCAATTCATCCAATAATCGAAAAATCCAATAATCCAATCAATCTAGTACGATTCGTCTTCATTTGGAAAATCACTACTCTTTACATCATCCACATATTGGGAGATGGCATTACTCATTTCGTCATACAAATTCAAGTAGCGTCTTAAAAATCTCGGGTGGAACTCATGGGTCATCCCCAACATATCGTGTACCACCAAAACCTGACCATCAACACCGCCACCTGCACCAATGCCTATAACCGGAATGGAAACGCTTTTAGCAACTTCTTTGGCCAATTTAGCTGGGATTTTTTCCAAAACCAGGGCAAAACAGCCCAATTCTTCCAAAAGTTTGGCATCCGATTTTAGTTTGTCGGCTTCCTCTTCTTCTTTTGCACGAACGGTATAGGTGCCAAATTTATAAATGGATTGTGGGGTAAGTCCCAAATGTCCCATGACAGGTATTCCGGCCTCTAAGATTCTACTGATGGAAATTTTGATTTCCTCACCACCTTCAACCTTTACGGCATGGGCACCACTTTCTTTCATAATTCGAATGGCAGAGCGGAGTGCTTCCTTGGAATCCCCTTGGTAGCTTCCAAAAGGAATATCCACTACCACCAGCGCGCGTTTGGCCGCCCTCACAACAGAGGAGGCGTGGTATATCATTTGATCAAGGGTAATGGGTAGTGTAGTTTCATGCCCCGCCATCACATTACTGGCTGAATCACCCACTAAAATTGCATCCACATTGGCGGCATCCACAATCTTGGCCATGGAGTAATCGTAGGCGGTAAGCATGCTGATTTTTTCACCCATCTGCTTCATTTCCACCAACGATTTTACCGTTACCCTTTTATATTCTTTTTTAGCTGTTGACATTGTACATTTATTTGCTGGCTAAAAGTAAGCAGATTTGTTTAAATTGGCCTTCAATCAAAAGAGGAATACCATGAGAAAATTGTTGAGCTGTCTGTTTTTGTTTTCCCTTGTCAACCAGATGCAAGCTCAGGGTCCAAATGCATCTATTGAAGAAGAAAAGGAAGCTGTCAAGAAAGTAATCGAAGCTTTTTTTGATGGATTTCATAAGCAGGATTCCCTGTTGATCAAAAAAACAGTGGCAGACCATATAGTGTTGCAAACAACGGGAAGAGATACCAAGGGCAAAACCCGATTTAAAAATGAGGAGTTCTCCGGTTTTTTAAAATCCATTGTGGGTATTCCAAAAACCACAAAGTTTGAGGAGCGTCTCACTTCATTTTCCATTCAAGTGGATAGAACCATGGCCAATGCGTGGGTTGGCTACGAGTTTTGGGTGAATGATGAATTCAGCCATTGCGGCATCAACTCTTTTCAACTCGTAAATTTTGATGGTGAGTGGAAAATTATCTATTTAATAGATACGCGAGGAAAAGAGGGGTGTTTGGATTAACAATCACTCAAAAATACGCCCACGGCCAATCCTCCTTCTGAAGTTTCCTTATACTTGGAGCTCATGTCCTTGGCAGTTTCCCACATGGTATTGACTACTTTGTCCAAAGGCACTTTACAATCATTAGGGTCGGTGTCCAAAGCCAATTCTGCTGCGTTGATGGCCTTAATGGCACCCATGGCATTCCGTTCTATGCAGGGAACTTGCACCAATCCGCCAATTGGGTCGCAAGTGAGTCCTAAATGGTGTTCCATTGCAATTTCAGCAGCAATTAATACCTGTTCGGGGGAACCTCCCATCAATTCGGTAAGTCCGGCTGCAGCCATGGCAGATGAAACTCCAATTTCTGCTTGACAACCACCCATGGCTGCTGAAATAGTAGCCCCTTTTTTAAAGATGCTTCCCACTTCGCTGGCGACCAACAAAAATTGCTTCACATCATCAAAATTAGCATCATGGTTTTCAATCACCATATAATACATTAAAACGGCAGGAATCACCCCAGCGCTTCCATTCGTAGGTGCGGTAACAACTCTTCCTAAAGAGGCATTCACTTCGTTCACGCTTAAAGCGAAACAGCTCACCCATTTGATAATTTGACGAAATCTTACTTCGGTATCCCGAATGCTTTCCAACCATTCCTGAGGATTGGAGTAGGGTACTTCACCTTTTAATTTTTGGTGTATTTCAAAGGCACGTCGCTTCACATTCAGTCCGCCTGGCAACTTTCCTTCGGTGTGACAACCTATAAACATGCATTCGAGCATGGTATTCCAAATTCGGGCAATACCTTCATCAATTTCAGCTTCCGAACGCAACGAAAGCTCATTTTGCATAACTATTTTGGAAATGGTTTTGTTTTGGGCATTGCAGTGCTGCAATAGTTCATCTCCAGTTTTTACGGGATGCGGAAAGGTTTTGAAGGTTTCTTTATTTTCTTTCGCATGCAGTCGTTCCTCTTTTACCACAAAACCGCCACCAATGGAATAATAGGTTTCAGAAGTTGTTTTTCCATTTGTCAAATGCGCCTCAAACCGGATTCCGTTAGCATGAAATGGTAGAAATTCTTTTTTAAAAGTAATATTGGATTCAAAAGAGAACGGTATGTTCTTTTCTCCTCCAAATCTTAAACTTTTGGTGGTTTTTAATTGAACAATGCTTGGGTCTATGCTGTCAATGTCGACAGTTTCCGGATCGGTGCCCAAAAGTCCCATCACCACGGCTACATCAGTTGCGTGCCCTTTACCCGTTAATGAAAGGGAACCATAAAGCGATACGGAAATGGATTCCATTTGATTAAAGTCACCTTGTTCTTTCAATTCGGCAATCCAACGTTCTGCAGCCCGCCAAGGGCCCAAAGTATGGGAGCTGGAAGGACCCACTCCAATTTTAAGCATATCAAAAACGCTGATACATTCCATGGCACGTAATTATGGCATCAAATATAACGACCTGCTGAATTATTTTATTGAGATTTTATGAAATAGTGTACGTCTTTTTTGATGTATTATTGAACATCAGCACTTTAAGGGGTTTTATTTTGAAATAAAATCAACACACTGACACCTTGTCATATTCTAGCGGATGGCATAATCATTGACATTTGATAGACCGTAAACGAAATAGATTTTTAAACAGATATAACTTTAGATACAATGAGCAAGATTATAGGTATTGACTTGGGTACGACCAACTCCTGTGTCTCTGTAATGGAAGGTAACGAGCCTGTGGTAATTCCAAATGCCGAAGGTAAACGTACCACGCCATCCATGATTGCATTTGTGGAAGGCGGGGAGATTAAGGTCGGTGACCCTGCAAAAAGACAGGCAGTAACCAACCCTCACAAAACAATTTACTCTATCAAAAGATTTATGGGGAACAAATACTCAGAATCTAGTAGAGAAGCTGAACGGGTACCTTATAAAGTGGTTAAAGGAGATAACGATACACCTCGTGTAGACATCGATGGTCGTTTGTATACTCCACAGGAACTTTCTGCCATGATTCTTCAAAAAATGAAGAAAACAGCAGAAGACTATTTAGGTCAGGATGTAACAAGGGCTGTAATTACGGTTCCTGCTTACTTTAACGATTCACAAAGACAGGCTACCAAAGAAGCTGGTGAAATCGCTGGACTTACAGTAGAAAGAATTATCAATGAGCCAACCGCTGCCTCTTTGGCGTACGGTTTGGACAAAAAAGATACAGACCAAAAAATCGTAGTATTCGATTTCGGTGGCGGTACGCACGACGTTTCCATTTTGGAATTGGGTGACGGTGTATTCGAAGTTTTGGCGACTGACGGTGATACCCACTTAGGAGGTGACGATGTTGACCAAAAGATTATCGATTGGTTGGCAGAAGAGTTCAAGAAAGATGAGGACATGGACCTTAGAAAGGACCCTATGGCGCTTCAACGTTTGAGAGAAGCTGCGGAAAAAGCCAAAATTGAGCTTTCTTCTTCAACCCAAACCGAAATCAACTTACCATACGTTACGGCTACCGCTTCTGGACCTAAGCACTTGGTAAGAACTTTGTCTAGATCCAAGTTTGAGCAATTGATAGCCGATTTGGTAAAAAGAACAATCGAGCCCTGTGAGAAAGCGTTGAAATCTGCAGGTCTTTCAAAAAGCGATATCGATGAGATTATCTTGGTAGGTGGTTCTACCCGTATCCCTGCGGTACAGGAAGCCGTTGAGAAATTCTTCGGTAAAAAACCATCTAAAGGAGTAAACCCAGATGAGGTTGTGGCCGTAGGTGCAGCAATTCAGGGTGGTGTATTGACAGGAGACGTAAAAGACGTGCTTTTGTTGGACGTAACCCCACTTTCTTTGGGTATTGAGACCATGGGAGGTGTATTGACCCGATTGATTGAGTCAAACACCACTATCCCGACCAAGAAGTCGCAAGTGTTCTCTACTGCAGCGGATAATCAACCTTCTGTTGAAATCCATGTGTTGCAAGGAGAGCGTCCGATGGCGGCAGACAACAAGACCATTGGTAGGTTCCACTTGGATGGTATTCCACCAGCACCAAGAGGTACGCCTCAAATTGAAGTGACCTTCGATATTGATGCCAACGGTATCATCAAGGTTTCCGCAACGGACAAAGCCACTGGAAAATCCCAAGATATTCGTATTGAGGCGTCTTCTGGATTGACCGAAGAGGAAATCAAAAAGATGAAAGCGGAGGCGGAAGCCAATGCCGAATCTGACAAAAAAGCGAAGGAAACTGCTGATAAATTGAACGAGGCTGACGCTATGATCTTCCAAACGGAGAAGCAATTGAGCGAGTTTGGTGATAAATTGTCCGATGATAAGAAAAAGCCTATCGAGGATGCCTTGGCAGAATTAAAAACAGCTTTTGAAAGCAAAGACCTTGCGGTAATCGAACCTGCTTTGGAAAAAATCAACGAAGCTTGGAAAGTAGCTTCCGAGGAAATGTACAAAGCCCAAGCAGAGGCCCAGGCCAATGGTGCGGATACGGCTTCTGGTGCTGAAGGTGCTGCCGGAGGTGGCGCTGCAGAAGGAGACAACGTAGAAGATGTTGACTTCGAAGAAGTGAAATAATTGAAATTCCAATTATAATCAACAACAAAAAAGCCCCGACCTAGGTCGGGGCTTTTTAATTTAGTTCAATGATGTTACGCCGCATTAAGTTGTCGCAATTCCATTTCCTTCAGTTTTTGAAGAGCTTCTGCTTTTGAGTTCACATTAAGTTTTACATAGATATTCTGTATGTGAAAATTTACTGCGCTGGGCGTTACGCAAAGCTTATCGGCAATCATTTTATACGTAAAGCCCTGGGTCAACAACTCAATTATTTCATTTTCCTTTCTCGAAAAAGAGTCAAACGTTTTGGTTTGGAATGAGCTGATAATTTTTTTCGCCACATCCAATTCTAAAGCAACGCCATGTTGGTTTACTTCCTCCAATGCGTGAAACATGCGTTCCTTGGTCAAAGGTTTTAGTAAGTAGCCACTTGCACCTTTTTTAAAAGCTTCTTTAATCAATTTGAAATCGTTCTTTTGGCTCATCATCAAAACCTTTAGGTTAGGGTTCTTCTTGTGGAAATACTCCAGACCGTCAATACCTGAAATGCCATTGAGAACGGATTCACAAAGAATGATATCGGGGTAGGAGCGACCAAAATCAGATAAAAGTGCGTGCACGGATTTATAGATTCCGTGTAGTTCATAGTTTTCAACACCGTCAAAATACTGACGGTAAATTGGATTCAATGCCTCATCGTTGTCGATGATGGCAATTTTTAAAATGTTAGTATCCATGATAAGAAAGATTTGGGGGATTACTAGTTTTTATTTTATTAATAAGTAGGTTAAAACAGGGTATGGGAACCCTTGTCCCAGTCTGGAAACCGATTTTTTTTAATGAAATTCAACGGATTTTGATGGGGCAAAACCATAGGTGTCGAATTCCAACTTAAATAGTTTCAAGCTAGGTGTAACCCCAATATGGGATTAAGAACAAAATTGTTGTTTAGTTGAGGTGTGTCTCCTCGGATGTAAGGATGCGTCTAACTGGGAATCGGGACGCTTTTTTTCTGGGAAATGTAGGTTTGTTTCATAACTAATAGATTTGGGTTTGTATTATTTCAAGAATCAAATTAGAATTTTTTCACAACCGAATGAAGTTTTTGTAGTGATTTTCGTTCAAATGCACGGTCGAGAAAATCTAAAGAAAGTGGAGGTGTAGGAGATTTGGAGGTGTAAATAATTGTTTTTCAAATTATTAAATAAAAAAAATAGGATGCCGTCCCATCAGCATCCTATTCTTGGTAAATCGGTCAGATTGAAATAATACAACCCGTTTTCTATGATAGACTGTCAGTTCCCCCTGTCTTTCTTATCATGGTCATTAGTGTTTCGAAAATTCGGCTATGAAACAAATTGATGACAATTCAGGTAGTTCGACCGATTATAGTCCGTTTTTACTGTTGCTCCTCAAAAGAGGTATCTGCAATTTCGTAATCCAACTCAGCATCTCTTTTGGCAATATTGTTGTAATCGTCCTGTTTCTTTGAACGTCCGTAGGCCACAGTATATTGTGATATGGTATTGTTAAAACCTCTGTTGCTTACCACGAATCCCAGCTTTTTTTCTGGACTCAACTGAATAGCGTACTCATTGCTGCTGCTGTTGATGTGGTCTCCCAAATTTACAGAAGTAGTAAGGGTGTTTTTAACCACTTGCGTGGCGTAAAGGTCCAATCCGCCGAAACCATCTCTTCCTTCAGAAGCAAAGAACAACAAGGTTTCATTATAAATGCTTGGGTAAAGTTCATCTTCTTTGGTATTCACTTTTGGACCCAAGTTTTTGGATACGCCCAATGAACCGTCAGCGTTGATATCTGCTACATAAATATCGTATTTTCCATAACTTCCTTTCATGTTGGAGGCAAAGAACAATCTAGTTCCATCGCCAGAAATAGTAGGGTGTTTGGCGGAGTAGTGTTTTGGACAAACGTCCAACTTGGTAATGTTTTTCCATTCTCCGTTGATGTTTTCCGCACGGTAGATTTCGTGGATCATTTCTTTTTTGGAGAACACCCCTGTTAAAGGTTTCTGTAATGAAGCTTTACTAAAATAAGCTGTTTTTCCGTCTTTGGTAACCGACATGGATGGCACATAACCTTCTGTAGTGGAAATGTTGCCCTCTATGGCGGGGTCTATCATTTCTTTCGCCATTTGCCCCAAAACATTTTGAGAGGCCATTAGCATTCCTGAAAAAAGTAAGCTGTAAACAATTGAACTTTTCATGATGTATAGATTTGGGGGTTAATACATGTCAAAGATCAAAAAGTTTTAACCAGATTACTTATGAATTTTTCATAGGTTTTTGATTTTAACGAGTAAAAAGTGCATTTCATCGAATATTTTTTCGACAATTAACACATGGATATCATTAAAAACACCGTTAAACGCTCTTTTTGTGCATTTAAACTGAAAATAGTAGCGATTGTTGTGACTATTGTTTAATTGTGGTTTGGCAACAAAAAAACAAGTCACCCAATTGAAGCACTAAGGAGGATGGATTGTTTTTAAATAGGTATTTTATTATGATTTAGCCACGCCAACGCTATACAACATATTAAGGTTATGATAGCGAGTATGAATAAGGTACCCCCATCATTTTGAACCACAATACCCAATTTAAAAAGATGCGATGCAATGGCACCTCCCATAATACCGATACCCAATAGGGAGCCCAACCACGTAGTTTTGGGTACTAGTATTAAAATGGCAACCATCAATTCCACAATACCTAAGGCTATTCTTCCAACGGGTTCCAAGCCAAGTGTTTCAAAAATGTATACGGATTCTGGGGCGGCAGAAAACTTATAAAAGAGAGTCTGCAATAATATAATCGATGGGATTAACCTTAATATTAAATTGAAAATTGATTTTGCCTTCATAGTGAATGTGTTAGGTTATTTTGGTTTTGGTCGTATTTTTTAAAATCAAATAACGGAGCGATATAAATTGTTTTGATTTTGGAGGTATCCTATCATGGCCTTTATGAGTAATTTTGTGAACATGAAGATACTTTTAAGAGGATGCCTATTGTTTTTGATGATGTTTCAGTCTTGTCATGAAGCACCCTGGTTATCGGGAAATGTGCAATTGGATGAAGAGGGTGAATGGAAGCCGATGCTGTATTTGATGAAACCTCTTAAACTTTCCGAGATTGGGCAAAGTTTTGTAGCCCAAGTGTTAGACTCTGCTGAAATAGATCGTAATGGTAATTTTCAATTTAAAAATACCTTACCATTTGATGAACCCACTTTGCTTGAGTTGGCCATTCAAAAACAGGGAGAAAAATATCCCAATAAATTATGGAATGAAAACCCTGAATCGGACAACTACGCTCCTTTGATTTATGAACCGGGCAAAGCGATTGTTCTGAATGCCGATGCATCCAAATTCCAAGGGAGTTATGCTTTGGAAAACCCTACGAAATGGAACAAAGACCTAATGCAGCTTCGGGACCTTCGTTTGGGCGCCTATGCTCGTTTACAAAATGAATTGAAGACTATTTCTGGCGATGAAAATTTATTGAAGCGGGAAAAAGCGTTTCATAACTATCAATCAAAAATTATGGAATTTGCTAACCATAATGACGAATTGTTGATTTCCTTCTTTGCAGCTAGATGGGTAAATATTGCAGGCGATTATGAACGCACCCCTGAATTCATTTCTCAATTATCGGAAAAATGGAACACTACCAATTCTAATGATGAGTGGGTGGAAGAATTAACTGCCTTGGCCGATAAAAACAAACTTCCCATTCTCATAGGGGATAAAGTACCTGATTTAATTTTCCCCATGCAAAATGGTGGGCAATTGCCGATGAAAGATTTGTTGAACAAAAATCAATTGGTGTTGTTGGATGCTTGGGCTTCTTGGTGCGCTCCGTGTCGAGTGGAAAACAGAAACGTATTGGTGCCATTATGGGAAGCATTTCACAATAAAGGCTTTCAGATTATGGCCTATGGATTGGAAAGCAGTGAAAAGGCTTGGCAAAAAGCCATCGAGCGAGATGGTGCCCATCGATGGTTGCATGCCTCGCATTTAACTGGTGATCAAAACCCATTTTTGGATGCACTGAGAATTCGCACTATTCCCGCTAATTTTATTTTAGATAAAAATGGAAAAGTATTGGCCAAAAACCTTCATGGTGAAGAGCTGGCCCAATTTGTTGAAGCGTATTTTAATTAATGTTTTTTTGTAATGAAATAAAAAAAGCAGGGCATTTGCCCTGCTTTTTCATATAATTTAATGAATACGAATGGCTTAATTGCCCGTTTCAGTCGTTGTTTCTTCCTCTACAGGCTCAGCTTCCAATACAAAATCTTGAGTAGTGATGTTGGCAACATCTATCTGAACATCCAAGGTGTCACTTGAAATATAACCATCGATTTCGGCCAACACTTCATACATTCCGGCTTCTAGTCCCATAATGGCATAGTTGCCATCAACATCGGTAAAAGAAGTGGTGTTCAATGTGTCAGCAGCAAAAACTGAAATCAAAGTACCTTCCAATGGCGTGGAAACCTCCTCAACTAAAGTAGATACATTTCCGGCCAAAGTTCCTGCCGTGGACTCGTTGGTCGCTTTGATTACGGGTTTAAAGTTGAAACCGCTGATACCGGCAGGGCTGTCAAAAGTCCCTTTGGCAACAAAAGAGCTGCTTACATCAAAATCCAACAGCAAATCAGTGGATAGGCCGCTGGTAACTGTAATACCTGGCTCAACAAAAACCTTGATGCCACTTGAGCTTCCACTAGGCACTTTTAGGTCGAAGGTAGTTTCGTCGGTCAAGACAACATTCACACCTTTTACATATACTCGGATTAGGTCGTAGGTTCCAGCAGGAACTTCAACATTGGCCAATTGTTCGGTAACTCCATTGGTCAATTCCAAAAGGTTCATTTCAATGTCCTCTTCCATTAGGGTAATATAAGGAGAACTGCTATCATCAGCATTTTCGTCCTGCACCTGGCGTGCTTCAATTTTAAAAACGGTAACATTGGCTTCTGCCATAAGGTCGTAAGGGTAGGGCTTGTCGGTCATTCTAACCGATAGGGTTCCCATTCCTTCAGAGCTTCCACTTCCTTTATCATCGGAGCAACTCGTAAATACTACGCCAAAGGCCATTAAAATTCCATAAAAAATCTTTGTTCTCATTGTATGGGGTTTTAGATAAAACAGGGCATAGGTATCCCTGCTTTGATTTTATGTTTATTGAACACCCAAGATTCAAAAAACCCTACGTTTATCCATGAAAATATCAATTTTATCGATGAAATGCACTTTTGTGGATTAAAATGTAGGTTTAAACTTACATTTCTAATTTTTGTAAATGAAATTGGGAGCTTGTTGGTACACGAAGGTATCATCGGTTAAAACCTTCAATTCTTTGGTTTCCCAATTCATTAATCCGATATGGAATTGAGTCTGGTCATTGTCGAACAACTCAATGGCCAACCATTTGCCATCGGGACTCCAATCGTGCCAGCCTTCGTTTTGGGTATTATTGGTCAATTTCCAATGCTTGCTCCCATCCAAACTAACAGCATACAAGCTGTATTTTCCATTCCTGATGCTTTGGTAGGTGACATAGTTTTCGGTAGGGTGCAATCGTGGGGCGCCAGCACGGTACCCATATCTTGATGCTTCGGTTTCCTCTTCGGGATATTGGGTAAGCTGCTTTAGGTTTTCACCATCTATGTCGATAATATAAAGTTCTTCATTAAAGCCATCTGCATTTTTACTTAAGGTTTTTCCGCCTCTAAAAACTACTTGTTCGCCATCGTTCACAAATAAAGGGTCGGCCGCAAATGGAAGTCCGGTATCCAATCTGTGAATGATATTTCCATTACTGTCCAAAACATAAAAGGTGGATTCGTTGAACAGTTTGGGTTTAACAATAAGTTCCTTACCGTCATTCCTGCTGCTCATCCAACTATCGGCCAATCGCAAATCCGATACTTTTTGAACATTTTGGCCATTAAAATCACTTTTATAAAGGTAAAAACAACGCTTGCAAGCATCCCTGTCCGAAACAAAATACAATGTGTTTTCGTAGGTATAATAACTCCACTCAACATTATAGAGGTCTGTGATGTTTTTCTGCTCAGTCCCATCCAGATTCATCGAATACACTTCGTAATTCTCAATATCAAGATCTCGAAGTACATTATAGACCAATCCCAATTCATGTTTAGAAGCGTCCTTATCAGATTTGCAGGACAGTAACAGTGCTAAAAGCCCAAGAATAGTAATTCCTTTAACCATGATAATTTTAGTTTGTTTAAAATTTTGCGCGGATGAAGTTACTAAACTCTTCGATTTTTTAAAATGAAGTTTTACCCATTTACTTCTACTTTTTTAGGGTTGAAATATTTTTTTCTAAGCCAGAATGAAACTTTGACCAATAAAATTAATGCTGGCACTTCCACCAAAGGACCGATAACCCCTGCAAAGGCTTGGCCTGAGTTCAATCCGAAAACGGCAATGGCAACCGCAATGGCCAACTCAAAATTGTTTCCTGCCGCAGTGAAGGCCACAGAAGCGGTTTTGTCGTACTCGGCGCCCATCGCTTTTGTGGTGAAAAAGCCGATAATGAACATCAAGGCGAAATAAATCAATAAGGGAACTGCAATGATCAATACATCCATGGGTATTTGCACAATCAATTCACCTTTTAAGGAAAACATGATCACGATGGTAAATAAAAGGGCAATCAAGGTCATGGGAGAAATAGCGGGAATAAACTTTTCAGTGTACCAAGCTTCGCCTTTTAGTTTCACCAGGAATTGACGACTCAAAATTCCCATCAAAAAAGGGATGCCAAGATAAATGGCCACGCTCTCGGCGATGGTCGCGATGGAAATGTCCACAATGGCTCCTTCAAAACCAAAATAGGGAGGCAATAAGGTGATGAACAACCACGCATAAAAACTATAGGCAAAAACTTGGAAAATACTGTTCAAGGCCACTAAACCAGCGCCGTATTCACTGCTGCCTTCGGCCAAATCGTTCCAAACAAGCACCATGGCAATACAGCGCGCCAATCCAATCAAAATAAGTCCTACCATGTATTCAGGGTAGTCTCTTAGAAAGATGATGGCAAGGAAAAACATTAAAATTGGGCCCACAAACCAATTCAATACAAGGGAAATGGACAGGATCTTGGTGTTTTTGAACACTTTTGGAAGCAAGGAATACTTGACCTTTGCCAAGGGAGGATACATCATCAAAATCAACCCGATGGCAATAGGGATGTTGGTGGTCCCGCTACTGAACGAATTGACGAAATCGGGAAAACTTGGAAAAAAGTAACCAATTCCGACCCCCACGGCCATGGCCACAAAAATCCAAAGAGTAAGATTTCTATCTAAAAAACTGAGTTTCTTGTTTGCCATTACTTCTGAATTTGGGAAAACACATAGAACATTTCGGTGGCAATCTGCTTGCTTCGCTCGCTGTATTTTTCTGCCTGTTGAGGGGTGTTGTCAAACGCTTTTGGATCTTCATACGTGATCGGAATGCGTTTCTCGGCTCCAGGCACGAAGGGGCAACCTTCATCGGCTTGTGAGCAGGTCATGATGGCTGCAAAGTCTGATTTTGGGTTAAAATCATCATCCATCCGTTTGGAAAAACAGATAACAGGGTGTTCATTTTCCGAAAACTTGATGCCGTACACAGGGTTTTTTCCTTCGGAAAGCATTCGCACTTCAAAGCCAGTGTTCGCCAAAGTTGAAGCTACCATGGGAAATAGGGCGGTGGCCTCCGTTCCGCCAGAATAGCAGCTCACGTTCGCGACCCCAAGTTGATGCGCCATGGTCTGCGCCCAAATTTGGGATAAATGGCTCCGTCGAGAGTTGTGTGTACAGATAAAGTTGAGGCGAATCGGCTCTTTTTTAGCCCTCTTTTCCTGAATATACTCCACAAGAGGGGATAAAGTTTGCTTTCTCTCCGTTGTGATGGATTGCGCATCCAGATTTGAAATGAACCCGTTCAACACTGAATAATGTGACATAAGAATTTCATTTGGGTTAACAGCAGCCACTACCAGGCGTGCAACATGCTGAGCTTTGCAGTTCGGAAAGTTTTACTTTTGGTTTTTCCGCAGGGACTCCACATTTATCTTTGGCCAAACAATCCGTTTGCTTGGTGGTGAGCAAAAAGTTGGCGCCATCAAAATCGAGGGCAAATTTTTCAATGGTCTGTCCCTGATACTCCACTTCAACCTCCAAATTGCCGATATTCAATTTTTTTTGGGACAGTTCAATAATGTGCACCAATTTTTCGGGATGAAGTCTGTGGTCATAATCATTGGCGTTCCAAAGCTGAAAGTTGACCACTTCTTCATGGCGAACGGTACCGCCGCAATCAATAAAATGTTTAGTGATTTTACCCACTT
Organism: Flagellimonas cixiensis; assembly: GCF_042134615.1. GTDB lineage: Bacteria > Bacteroidota > Bacteroidia > Flavobacteriales > Flavobacteriaceae > Flagellimonas > Flagellimonas cixiensis. The sequence continues at coordinate 3,303,097 of NZ_CP169639.1, read as the reverse complement.
CGGTCACATGAAAATGATTGGGGACCAACTCCCCGTTGGGCAATTGAAACGCAATGGTGTCCAATTGGGCCAATGCTGATTTAACTTCGTCTAACTTCATAACTATCTCTATTTATTGTAATATTACGATTAATGTGTTCAAATTTTTTTAGCAGCAATCTTTTTGATTGAGGTCTTGGTCCAAAAACTCGGACATAACGGTCTTCATTTTCTTCCAGTTGTCAGCATCAATACAATAGCAAACACTGGTACCTTCAACATTTCCCTTAATCAGACCCAAATGTTTTAATTCCTTTAAGTGCTGGGAAATGGTAGGTTGAGCCAAACCGATTTCATCCACCAAGTCACCACAAACACAGGCATTCAATTTGTACAAATACTGTAAAATTGCAACGCGTGCAGGGTGGCCCAGAACCTTCGCATACTGTGCAATCTGGTTTTGCTTATCGGTAAATATTTCTGTTTTGGTTAGACCCATCAGTTTAATTTATTCATTGCAATATTACGATTAATAGCTTATCCAACAAAAATAATATTCGATTTTATTTCTTAAATGGTTTGAAAAACATAGTTGAATACTGATTCATTCTTATTAAATTGCGTTATGCACACGTAAACATAACGATTCCATTTTGTCGGCAACTAGAAAAATATACTTGGATTATAATGCAACCACACCTGTGGACCCAAGGGTGGTGGAGGCGATGCTGCCGTATTTTACCGAGCATTTTGGCAATGCCAGCAGTGATCATTCTTTCGGGTGGTATGCCGAGGACGCTGTGGAAACAGCGCGAGAACAGGTAGCAAAGCTTGTGAGTTGTAGACCAACGGAACTCACTTTCACCTCGGGTGCTACGGAAGCCGCCAATTTGGCCTTGTTTGGATTTTGCAAAAAGAACTGGAGCAAGGGCAACCATATCATTTCTTGCAAAACGGAGCACAAAGCAGTTCTCGATTCACTGGAAGCGTTGGAGTCAGATGGTTTTGAAGTCACTTATTTGGATGTGGACGGGCAGGGAAATATTGATTTGAATGCATTGGAATCGGCCATAAAACCGTCCACAATCTTGATTTGCATGATGCTCGCCAACAACGAAACGGGCTTGATTCATCCGATAAAAAGAATAACCGAAACAGCACATTCCAAAAATGTACCCGTGATGTCGGACATTACACAGGCCGTGGGCAAAATTCCAGTAGATGTACAGGATTTGGGAATCGATATAGCTATTTTTTCTTCACACAAACTTTATGGACCCAAAGGTGTTGGCGCACTGTACTTAAATAAAAACAATAACACCTCCATCAACAAACACCTTTTTGGTGGAAGCCACGAAAAAGGAGTCCGACCAGGTACTTTGAACGTTCCTGGCATTGTTGGTTTTGGCGAAGCCTGCAGCATTGCCCAAAACAGCTTGGAAGAAAATCGACAAAAATTGGTAGCCCTTCAAAATCAATTGGAGGAGGGGCTGATGACTATAGATGAGGCAACCATCAATTGCCAAGATGAAGAACGGTTGCCGAATACAACAAATGTATCCTTCAAAGGAGTGGATGGCACCAAGCTGCTTCGTTATTTGAACACCTTGGCCGTTTCTCGGGGTTCCGCCTGTACCGCGAATCAAGTGAATCCATCGCATGTATTAAAAGCGATGGGAGTTGATGATGAAGTTGCCTTGACCAGTCTGCGGATCAGTACAGGGCGAAACACCTCTACGGAAGATATTGAAAAAGCGGTATTTGAAATTAAAAAAGCAGTCAACCAACTAAAAACTAGTATTGCATGAGGGAGTTGGATGTCATCATATCAAAATACCAAGAGCTAAAATCAAAGGATGTACGCTGTATTTTGGCCACCGTGGTTCATGTTGAAGGCTCATCGTATCGGAGAGCCGGTGCACGAATGTTGGTGGACGAATACGGACATATTACAGGGGCCATAAGCGGAGGTTGCTTAGAGGGTGATGCGCTTAGAAAAGCACTTTTTGCGTTGGATAGAAAAGAAAATAAACTGGTCACTTACGATACGAGTGATGAGGAAGATGCGGTAATCGGAGCGCAGTTGGGTTGCAACGGAATCATTCAGGTGTTGTTTGAACCCATAAATTATACCGAAGGGAACAACCCCTGCGAACTTTTAAAAACCATAACCGAACAAGAAGTTCCAATGGCCATTTCCGTTGTTTTTGATTTGGATAAAACCCAGCATCAACAAGGAACTGTTTTGGTTTCGGATGAAAACGAAGCGGTTTTAGGGCAGCAGATTTCGAAAGATTTGCAACAAGCCTTGCTTTTTAAAAGCAAAGAGGTCATTAACGAAAATGCTTCCTATTTTGCAGAGCTCACAGCTGAAGAGAACACACATTTTGTATTCATTCAAATACATCAACCCCCAGTAAAATTGGTTTTGGTAGGAGCAGGGAACGATGCCCAAGTCTTGGCCCAACAAGCTGATTTGTTGGGTTGGAAGGTAACCGTCACCGACGGACGTCCCACACATGCCAACAAAGAACGTTTTGTGGGGTCGTGCCAAGTCATCGTGACCAAACCCGAAGAAACGCTGAAAAACATCAACATAGACAATCGAACTTGTTTTGTTTTGATGAGCCATAATTACAATTATGACCTATCGGTGCTCAAATTGTTGCTAGGAAATCCAGAGACACCTTACATAGGCATTTTGGGCCCATTGAAAAAATATGAGCGTATGCTCAACGAGTTGGCGGATGAAGGCCTTGAAGTCTCCAAAGAGGATTTGGCAAAGATTCATGCGCCCGTAGGATTGGAAATAGGCGCGGAGACACCTGCCGAAATCGGATTGTCCATTTTGGCGGAAATCCAAAGTGTGCTCACCAACAAAGGAGCACGACCTTTAAAGCAGAAAACAGAGCCGATCCATGATACAAAACAGAATCAATTTCAAAAAATAACCCTTTGAGTGTAGAAGAAAACATAGCGGTGGTTGTATTGGCCGCAGGTGGCTCCACTCGTTTGGGGCGTCCCAAGCAGCTGGTGGAATTCAAAGGGAAAACCCTTTTGGACCATGCATTGGACAAAGTGGATTTGCTAGGTTTCCAGACCAAAATTTTGGTATTGGGGGCAAAGCGTGAAGAAATTATGGATAAAATTGATGCCAACAGCTTTAAAGTGGTCATTAACACCCAATGGGAGCAAGGAATGGCATCCAGCATTAAAGTTGGACTGGAAGCTGCAATGGCAGAGGAAGAGGGACTGGACCATGTATTGTTTTTGGTATCCGACCAACCCTTTTTTGAGCGCGTTAACCTAATTAAACTAGTACATACGCAACTGACGCAACACCCCAATGCGACCTATTCCCAATATGGGGAAAACGTTGGAGTGCCAGCGATTTTTGGTAAGGAAGCATTTCCATTGTTGCTGCAATTGGAAGCTGACGAAGGGGCCAAAAAACTAACTCGCTTGGAAGATTTTAAGTATTGTACAGAAACCTTTAAAGAAGGAGGTTTTGATGTGGATACCGAAGAAGACGTTCAGCAACTAAAGCAAATGGAAAAATGAAATGCCCATTAATCAAAGCTGATGTGCCAAACGATATGTTCAGGGGTATTCCATCTGACCGCTCAAAAGCAAATAAAAAAAGAACAGATGAAAGTGACCATTAAATATTTTGGTTTGGTAGCCGAAGCTGCCGATACCTCCGAAGAGATTTTGGAACTCAATGGAGCGCTTACCGCTTCGGAACTAAAAGCGCAATGCTTGAACGGTTTGTCCATAGCGGACAAAGACTCCGTGCAAATCGCTGTAAACCAAAATCTGGATGATACAACAACCATAAAAGATGGGGACGAAGTGGCCTTGTTGCCACCGTTCGCAGGAGGATGAACAGATACGATAGACAAATAAAACTCACGGAAGTTGGCCCAAAAGGTCAAGCAAAGCTTCGCAATGCCAAAGTGTTGCTAGTTGGCGTTGGAGGATTGGGCTGTCCTGCCGCGATGTATTTGGCGGGTGCAGGAGTTGGCAAGATGGGTTTGATAGACCACGATAAAGTCGATTTGTCCAACCTGCACAGGCAGGTTTTGTTTCAAGAATCGGATGTAGGAAGGCCAAAGGCCGTTGTTGCCCAGAAACGTTTGGAAAAACAGAACAGCGAGGTACAGTTTGAGGTATATGAAGAGCCGTTGACGATTGAGAATGCAAAAAACATCATCCAACAATACGATGTTGTCTTGGATGGTACGGATAATTTTGAAACTAAGTATCTCATCAACGATGCTTGCATACTGGCTGATAAACCTTGGGTTTTTGCTTCCATTTACAAAAATGAAGGGCAATTGTCGGTCTTCAATTACCAGAATGGGCCTACGTATCGCTGTGTATTTCCAAAAAGTACGCGACAGAACATCAGTTGTGAGGCTACAGGGGTATTGGGCGTGTTGCCAGGCATTTTGGGAACACTTCAGGCAGCTGAGGTTCTTAAAATCATCCTTGGGGTGGGAGCGGTACTGTCAGGCAAGTTAAAGTTGATTAATATGATGCAGGCCAGCGAGCAGACCATCAACATAAACAAGCGTCCCGAAGAAGTGGAAAAAATTCGCAAGAACGGGATAGCGCCCGTTTATATTGATTGCGATTTGAAAAATAAGGAACAATGGTATCTCGATGTACGCGAAGTGTTCGAACAGCCCAAACCAAAGGGTAAAAAAGTACTGAGCATTCCAATGAGTGATTTAACATCACGATACAAAGAAATACCGAACAATCAGGAGGTATTGGTGTTCTGTCAATCAGGAAAGCGAAGCAAGAACGCCATAGAAATCCTTAAAAATGAATTTGGCTTTCACAATTTGAAAAACGTGGAAGGCGGTATAGAAACAATTATTGATGGATAAGAAGAAACCAAAAAAAGTATTTGTACAAGGAGCGATTCCTCCCGAAAAAATAGCCAACTCGGTGGCCAACCACCAGAGCAAAACGAATATTGGTGCACACAGTATTTTTTTGGGACAGATCAGGGCCGACGAAGTGGAAGGCAAAACTGTTACCGCCATCGATTATTCAGCTTATGAAGAAATGGCCGAGAAAGTGTTCCACGAAATTCGCGAAGCCGCTTTTGCCAAGTTCGATATTACCTGTGCCCATATCTATCACAGTTTGGGCAAAGTGAAGGTTGGAGAACTGTGCCTGTTCGTGTTCACATCGTCGGCACACCGAAAAATTGCGATTGAGGCGACCAACTTTTTTGTGGAGGAAATCAAAGCAAAAGTGCCCGTATTCGGCAAGGAGATTTTTGAGGATGAAACCCATCAATGGAAAGTAAACAAGTAAATGGTAGACATTACACATAAAGTAACCACCCTGCGGGAAGCCACCGCGGAAGCTATCGTAAAAACGAGTAGTAAAACTACGATTGATGCCATTCAAAACAACCAAGTTCCCAAAGGGAATGTGTTTGAAATGGCCAAGGCTGCTGGTTTGTTGGGCGTTAAGAAAACCCCTGACCTGTTGCCCGATTGTCATCCTTTGCCCATTGAGTACACGGGTATCGATTATGAAATTGATGATTTGGACATCATCATTTCGATGACGGTAAAGACCATTTACAAAACTGGCGTAGAGGTAGAGGCGATGCACGGGGCAAGTGTTGTGGCCCTCACCATGTACGATATGCTCAAGCCTATTGACAAAAATGTAGAAATCGGCACCATTCGCCTTAAATCGAAAAAAGGAGGTAAATCTTCTTTCAAAATTGATTCGGAAGGACTGACTGCCGATGTTGTTGTCTGTTCCGATACCATTTCCAAAGGAATAGGAGAGGACAGGGCAGGAGAGGCAATTATCGAGAAATTGGAAGCATTTGGGGTGAAATCCCAAAAAAGCATTATTCCCGATGAAGCTGAGGAAATCATCAAAAAAGTGGAAAACACTTCCGCAGACTTGTTGATTTTTACGGGAGGTACGGGCGTGGGGCCACGAGATGTCACCCCACAAACTTTGGAACCCTTGTTAGACGTCAAACTAAAAGGAGTAGAAGAACAAATGCGAAGCTACGGGCAAAATCGGATGCCGTTGGCGATGTTCTCGCGTTCCATAGCGGGCATCAAGGACGGTAAACTGATATTGGCGTTGCCAGGTTCCACCAAAGGAGCGGCGGAATCCATGGACGCGATTTTCCCACACGTGCTGCATGCATTTAAAGTGATAGAAGGAAAAAGACATGATTGACAAAAAACCACAAATAGTAGACAATTTAGGTAGGCCACACACCTATCTGCGCATTTCGTTGACGGACCGATGCAACTTGCGCTGCTTTTACTGTATGCCCGAAGAAGGCATTGAGTTGATGGAAAAGCCAAGTATCATGACCTTAGAGGAAATTATTGAAATGACGCGAACATTTCGTGATTTGGGTGTAAATACGGTACGATTGACGGGCGGCGAACCTTTGGTTCGAAAGAATTTCGGTTTTTTGGTCGAAGAGCTCGCCAAACTGGGCGTGACCCTAAAATTGACCACCAACGGAATCATATTGGACAAATATCTGGACCTGTTCGATAAAATCGGTCTGCGCAAAATCAATTTTAGTCTGGACACCTTGGACAAGGCCAAATCCATTTTCATCACCAAGCGTGATTATTACGAGCGCATTATGCGCAACTTGAATATGGCCTTGGATATGGATATGGACATCAAGCTCAATATTGTGCCGATCAAGGGTGTGAACGACAAGGAAATAAACGATTTTATCGCCTTGACCAAGGATAAAAAAATAACACCCAAGTTCATAGAATTTATGCCGTTTAAGGGCAATAAATGGGACTGGAGCAAGGGAGTTTCCAAAGAAGAAATCTTAGAGACCGTAGGTGACAAGTTTGGGGAAATCGAGACCCTTGACAATCCAAAGCACAGTACCTCCACCAATTTTAGGGTGAAAGGTCACAAAGGCAGTTTTGGCATTGTGAGCACGATTACCAATCCGTTTTGTGATGAATGCAACCGTATTCGTTTAACGGCCGATGGCAAAATGAAAAATTGTCTGTTTGCGAATTCAGAAACGGATTTGTTGACGCCATTTCGTAATGGGGAAAAGATTGAAAACACCATTTTGGAGGCCATTAAATCCAAAAAACATTCCCGTGATGGGATGGATGTGAAAATGGACGCCGAACACTACGAGCAAAACCGTTCAATGATTTCAATAGGAGGCTAATGGTTACGATTGAAGAAGCACTACGCATTATTGAAGATCAGGAGATTAGTTTAAAAAGCGAATCAAAACCTTTAGAAGAGACATTGGGTTATGCATTGGCAACCAGCACGGCTGCACCTTTTGATGTGCCCGAGTTTGATAATTCCGCGATGGATGGTTATGCTTTGTGCGGACTGTATCAGGAATACCGATTGGTAGGAAAGGTGGCTGCGGGCGATTCCAAAGATATTTCGTTGCAAGATGGCGAAGCGGTTCGGATTTTTACGGGTGCCAAGGTGCCCCAAAACACTACTGCTGTGATGATGCAGGAGAAAACCTCCGTAAAAGACAGCACGCTGTTCCTTGATGAGATGCCCAATCCTGGACAGAACATCCGAAAAAAGGGAGGACAGTTGACCGAAGGGCAAGCCGTATTTGAAAAAGGACACGTTTTGAACCCACCATCACTGGCTTTGATGGGCAGTTTGGGATTATCGCAATTGGACGTTTTTTCCAAGCCACAAGTCAATATCATCAGCACGGGAAATGAATTGGTAAAACCGGGTGAACCCAAAACCGAAGGACAGATATACGAATCGAACAGCTACGCGATTTCAGGCGCGCTGGAACAATTCGGGTTTCAACATCATCAAAAAATGCAAATTAAGGATGATTTTGAGGCCACTAAAGCGGGAATCAAAACCGTGTTGGAGTCTTGCGATGTACTCATTATCTCAGGAGGAATATCGGTCGGGGATTACGATTTTGTAAAACAATCCCTCGAAGAAAATGGAGTTAAAGAGTTGTTTTACAAGGTGTTTCAAAAACCAGGTAAACCACTTTATTTTGGAAGAAAGGAAAATCAATTTGTATTTGCTTTGCCTGGAAACCCCGCTTCCTCGCTTACCTGCTTTTATGTGTATGTGCTTCCGTTGCTTCAAAAATTGTCAGGATTCAAGAACGTTGGTTTGACCACTTATCGATTCCCCATAATGCATGCATTCGAAAACACTTTTGGACGTCCATCGTTTCTGAAAGCTGCTGTTGTTGATGGACAAGTGGAGATTTTGGATGGCCAAGGCTCTTCCATGATTCAATCCATGGCAAAGGGCAATGCTCTGGCTTTTGTGGAGGAAGGGGAAGCATTGAAAGAAGGGGATTTGATCAAGTGTAAGCTAATCTCATAAGTAAATGACCGTTGAATACTTGCCCATTGTCTTCTTTTTGATCGCGCTGTTTTATAGTTCGGTCGGATTTGGAGGCGGGTCGAGTTATTTGGCCATTTTGAGTCTATTCCTGACCGATTTTTATGAAATCCGCTCCACAGCCCTCATTTTAAATATTTGCGTGGTGACCATCGGAACCCTAGTTTTTATCCGTAACCGCGTGTTCGATGTCAAGTTGTTTTGGCCCTTTTTGGTGATGAGTATCCCATTTGCGTATCTCGGTGCTCAAATACGTTTGTCTCAGACCATGTTTTTTTTAGTCTTGGGAGCTGCCTTGGTGATGGCTGGAATATTCATGCTGCTTCGCTTTGCCAAGAAAAAACTGGACTCGAGAAAATTTTCCAACCCAAAAAAATCATTGCTTGGTGGTGGTATTGGTTTGCTTTCGGGAATTTCGGGAATTGGCGGGGGTATCTTTCTGTCTCCCGTTTTGAATCTTTTAAAATGGGAAAATCCAAGAGTAGTGGCCTCCCTGGCTTCTGTTTTTATTTTGGTGAATTCCATTTCGGGTTTAATCGGCCTTAATGTTGCAGGCACTTTCAAACTAAACCATGAATTGATGCTTCAACTTCTCGTTGCCGTGGTGATTGGAGGAAGTATAGGTTCTTATCTATCCAACAAAAAGTTCAACATTAAGTTTTTGGGTGTGCTCACCAGCATTTTGGTGCTCTACGTGGGCATCCGACTGATTTTGTTGCATGGATTTAGCGTCAGGATTTAGGTTTTGGCTTTGGTGGGGCGACATGGTTTGTAGTAGTGATTGTTGAGGATTTGATATAATTAGAAGTATATTTAAGGCTCTCTTTTGCACATAAAACCCTGAACAATCAAACAATGAAAAATCCAATCAACGTTCAAGCTATAAAACAAGACTTGAATCCCCTGTATAGCGTGGTAAAACCTATTTTATTAATAATTTTCTCTTGTAGCTTGGGTTACGGACAAGTCCAAAGTGATTCATTGGAAATTATCCACTTACTCGAAAAAGAATCATTGACCTGGCGCAAAGGTGATGTGGATGGACATGCAGAATGCTGGCAGGAACGGCCCTACAATCGAATTTTGGCCGCTACTCCAGATGCTAGAGTCATCGACATTCCGATTTCCACCATGATCAATCCTCCTGCCGATATTATCGGAAACGGTGGGTTAGCGATCAATTCCAATTATAAGATGAAAATAGATGGCAACAATGCCTTTGTGAGTCACGATGAGCTTTCCATTGACCCTCAAGGCAATGAAACAATATCTTACGAGATGCGAGTGTTGGAAAAAGTGGACAACCAATGGAAATTGGTGGCGCAATCGGCTTTACTTTTTAAGGCAGATGATAATGAGACCAAAAAAGACACCACAAGCTACATTCAAACCGTGGATATTACCACAGGAAGAATTGAAACGATTCTATCCCTCGATGAACATTTTGAAGCCCCCAACTGGCATCCAGATAATTATTTGATTTTAAACAGTAAAGGAAGGCTTTACAACTTGGACCTCGACACCAAGAAAATGAAATTGATTGATACAGGTTTTGCGGACCAGTGCAACAATGACCACGGAATTTCACCAGATAACCAATGGTTAGCCATTAGCCATAACGACGTGAATGACCCATCTCCAAAATCATATAAATCAGTAATTTATGTTGTTCCAGTAACGGGAGGTGAACCAAGGAGGGTTACTGATGAGGTGGTTTCGTATTGGCATGGATGGTCCCCAGATGGGAAAATATTGACCTATTGTGCGGAGCGAAATGGAAATTACGATGTGTATACCATTAGTGTAAATGGAGGACGTGAAAAAAGGCTTACCAAAACAGCCGGTTTGGACGATGGTCCTGAATATTCACCCGATGGAAAATATATTTATTTCAACTCCTACCGAACAGGACATATGCAGATTTGGCGCATGCGGGCCAACGGGTCAAAACCAGAACAAATTACTTTTGATGAAAATTCCAATTGGTTTCCGCATCCATCTCCGGATGGAAAATGGATAGCCTATATTGCCTACACCTCCGACCAAAAAGAAGCACATTTGTTCGGAAAACAAGTTAAATTGCGACTGATGAATTTGGCGACCAAGGAGATTACTGACCTTACTCCGGTATTTTTTGGTGGACAGGGAACTATTAATGTGCCATCCTGGAGTCCGGATAGTAAAAAAATCGCTTTTGTCAGTTATTCCATCAACTAAAAAAAACTAAACATTACAGAATGAAAGAAAACAGTAAGAATGCCAGGAGAAGGTTTTTGTACCAAATAGGAGCAACCACTTTAGCCTCGGCAGCCACCCCATTTGCCTCGTTTGCCCAAGAAAAAGCTGAAGAACGCATACTTCGCTACGATAAAAATTTTGGTGCTAATGATAAAATTAGAATCGGCGTAATTGGTTATGGGGTGCAAGGTCATATTGATTTGAATACTGCACTCAAGGTTCCCGGTGTGGAATTGGCCGGTATTTGTGACCTTTATACGGGAAGGGTCCAAAATGCGAAGGAACATTTTGGCGAAGACCTTTATACCACAAGAAATTATAAAGATTTATTGGATAGGGAGGATATTGATGCCGTTCTCATTTGTACGACCGATGTTTGGCATGCCCAAATCACTCTGGATGCTTTGGCCAAGGGCAAACATGTGTACCTGGAAAAGCCGATGGTGCATAAAATTGAAGAAGGGTATTCGGTTATGAAAGCGGCTAAAGCCTCAGGAAAGGTTTGCCAAATTGGGAGCCAAAGGGTGAGTAGCGTGGGCTATGCAAAAGCCAAGGAACTTTTGGCCGCGGGAGAAATCGGGAACTTAAATATGGTCAATGCCATGTGGGACCGTCAAAGTTCCATTGGGGCATGGGAATACACCATTCCGAATGATGCCAGTGCCGCCACTACCGATTGGGAAACATTTATCGAAGTAACCGATAAAATGGCGTTTGATGCGAAGAAATTCTTTTGGTGGCGGGCCTTTAAAGAATTGGGAACCGGAGTGGCCGGAGACCTTTATATTCATTTATTGAGTGGAACCCACTTTATGACCAATTCCCTTGGTCCAGAAAGTATTTATAGTACGGGGCAATTTAGTTATTGGAAAGATGGCCGTAATATGCCCGATGTAATGTCTGGGGTAATGCAATATCCTGATAGTAAAGAACATCCAGCCTTTCAGTTGAATGTACGGGTTAATTTTATCAGTGGAACAGGAGGTAAGGAAGTAATTGAATTGATTGGTTCCGAAGGGGTGATTCATGTAAATGGAAATGATATTACCGTTAAGAAAAGCATTATGCCCGAAGCTCCAGGTTTTGGAGGCTATGACTCCGTTTTTACCTTTTCGGAAAGTATGCAGGAACAAATGACGAAGGAGTATAATGCCAAGTGGACCAAGGAACAGACCCAACGAAAAGCCATTGGCGATGTAATTTATAAGGCCCCAGAAGGCTATAGTGACCACTTGGACCATTTTACCAATTTCTTTGATGCCATTAGAACAGGAAAAGAGGTTGTGGAAGATGCGGAATTTGGTTTCAGGGCGGCTGCTCCAGCCTTGTCTTGCAACGAAAGTTATTTTAGCAAAAAGATTGTACAGTGGGACCCTAAGTCTATGAAGCTCATATAATTTAAAATCAATTTTATTTTAGGGTTGGTGTAAATTATTTTGAATTATATCAACCCTAAAATTTTTTCCTGTTGCATTGCAATGGCTCGTTCAAGGTCTTTTGTCAATTCAGAATAGGCTTGCAAAAGTTGTTGGGCATCGGGAGTTAATTCAGCTCCACCTCCCGACACTCCTCCTTTGTGGAGGATAACAAAGGGAGCCTTTCCTCTGGTATTTAAATCATCTACCATGGCCCATGCTTTTCGGTAGCTCATGCCCATTTCTTTAGCTGCTTTTGAAAGTGAACCATGTTGGTTGATCATTTGTAACAATTGCACCCGTCCAGGACCAAAGAATTTTTTGCCATCAATATCTATCCAACATCGCATTTTTAACTCCTTGCTGTTTGCCATAATAGGTGCATTTTTCTTTTAGTCAAGATAAAAAAATCCCTTGATAGAGGCCCAAATAATTCGCATGGATAGTGAAATCATGTAATATTCAGAAGGCAATAGCGACTCTTTAAAATATAATTTTAATTGTCTTGTTATTTCGAAGCACTTTTACCGACCAAATTTCCTTTTAAAACCTATAAATGACTTCAAAATTTTAGTTGCTCCTTCAACAACAATCTAGAAGAATATGAAAAGGTTGCCAAGGGATATACCTTTAATGACCGAAAAAAGGAATATCAAAGGGCGAACGAAGAAAAAAGCCACAAACATTTGAATTGGATGAAAGGCATCGTAGGAGGGAGTGGAGTTTATACGTCCATCCTAGACCTTGAAAAATGGAAGCAAGCACTCAGATATAATACTTGGATATCTGAAGAAAGTAAGCAAAAGATGTTTTCGTCAGATGCTGTTCTAAAAAATACGGCTTTGGAGTGGCTATTTACCAAATTGAAAGTAAGGGAAAATGGGTGTACCATAATGGAAGCTGGGGTGGTGCAAAAACAATGAGTTCCTTGTGATTTTAAGTAATAATAGGTACGATGAAACGTATAAATCTTTTGAAGAAGAATTGTATGCGTTGATTCAGAACTAAAGTTATGAACGGATCATTCTTTTTTCTTATTTCTCAATATGAGATAGTTAGGGCGGAATTAATATTTTAATATCCTCTTCTTTTGATTTCTGCCCCTTCGCTGTTAATGTCCGTGATGTCTTCACGTTCTCGGCCATAACGACCTCCCAATCCAACCGTAAAATTGTTTTTTAGGGCATATCCACTAGAAACGGTGATGTTGTATTCCAACTTGTCTTGGTCCTCAATCTGCTGTAACAATTGGTTTTCATTTTCGGCATTTTTCTGGTCCAACGAAAAGGAGAGGTTTAAATATTTGGAGCCCTTAACAATTCTATTGACCGTGGTATCTGTATATTGATTTTGGGCCAATAGTGCTCCTGCGCACAATAGGAAAACGGCAAAGAAAAATATTTTATGATAGAATTTAAAGGGTTACTTCTATCAGGAACTGTCTTAAATTCCCTGAAATTTTAACAATCCCCTTATAAAAACTGAAAGAATTTGAAAAGATGAATTAATAGGGGAAAGAAAAAGCCCCATAATTGGGGCTCTTATTTTTTACTGTATTGAAGGTGGAACCTACTCTTTTAAACTACTTAAAAACTCTATTAAATCCCTTAGTTCACGTTTACTTATCATTTTTCCCATCGCAGGCATGCCCGAAGGTAAATTACGTCGCGATTGTATACGGGAATGTGCCACTTCCAACGGTTCGGCTTCAGCAGTCCGCAAAATAAGTCCGTGTTCATTTTCTTCTTCTAGCAATCCGGTAACTTCTTGGCCATTGGTCAATGTTAATGTTACGCTTCCGTACCCTGGGGAAATCCGTTTTGTTGGCTCAATCAAGGCTTCCAAAATCTGCTCTCTGGACAATATGTTGCCAATGTTGTCCAACGCTGGCCCTACTTTGCCGCCAGAGCCATTTAAGGCATGGCAACGCACGCATTGTGCTGTTGGATTACTTTGAAAAACAGTTCTGCCGTTCCACCAACTTCCACCATGTAGGGTTTCGGTGTAAGCACCTGATCCATAACCTTTGTTTTGTAAAATGGCCAATTGTTCGTTTACTTCGGATGAGCCACTGTTGGAAGCTGCTTCAATCAAATCTAACATTACTTCTTCATTGATTCCGCCACGGTTGGCTTGTTGCAATAAACTGGACAGTACGGCTTCACTTTTATCCGAGGGCAAATCTGCCAATACTTCCAATACGGCTTGCTGCTCTCCAATTCCTCCGCTACTGAAAATTGGGTTGACCACATTCGGCAATTCTTCTTTAGAGAGTGAAAGTTCGCCCATTAGACTCACTGCGGTGCGTCTTACTTGGGCATCTTTGTCACCCATGCCCATTCGCATTACTTGAGCCAATTGGTCATACCCAGTGCTTCCCAAAGCTTTTAATGCTTCCGACCTTACTTGTGGTGATACGTGGTTGCGCATCAATTGAACAAGTTGATTATCATATCCTGACAACTGAAGTGAAGACAATAATTTTAATGCTCCGGTTAGCACTTCAGGGTCTTTATCTTCCAAAAATGAATCAATACTGCCCGCTACTTTATTCTGTACAGGTGCTATGGGTCTGGAAACTTCTCCCAAATGGTAACCATCCACTCGGTCCATTACCGAAGGGGAGGTCCAAGTGCTCAACGCAGCTAAGGCTTCTCCGCGTAACGCAGAGGGAGTATTATTATCTTTTGCGTAATTGATAAGATTGTCCAATTGTGCATCTCCTCCAATGCGAAGTGAGGCACTGATAACACGACGCATTAAGGGTTCTGAGCTGAACCTTGGGTTTTTCAACAAGGCAGCCAATGCAGGTAACGCTTCTTTAATTCCTCTATCATCGTTTATGGCACGAGCAGCTTCGGTAACAATATATTCGTCGGCATCGTTGAGGTACATGGCCACTTCCGGAAGTTTCATTCTGCGCAAGGCCAGGACGGAAGCAATTTTTAGCGAACGATTATTACTGCCGGCCAAATCAACCAAAGGTTGGTGTTTGCCAATTCTAGATAATGCCAAAACCCCGGCATGACGCAAATAAATATCTTCGTCCGCATTTTTATCAATCATGTCCAATAAAGGTTGTACGGCATTTTCAGCCTTGATTCTTCCCAATGCCTGTGCTGCGAAGAATTGGATTCTTGGGTTGTCTGAAGTCAAAAGCGCTATCATTTTTTCACTAGCCTCCGAGTATTTCACATCGCCCAACACTTTAAGGCTTTGCGCGATAATTTCTTCATCGGAATCATCCAAAAGATCAACCAAGATTTCAGCTTTGTCGATATCTTTGACCGCTTGCTGACCTATACCCCAAATGGCATGGATTCGTGCCAATTGATCATTGCTTTCGGTTGCTACATTTTTAAATTTTCTATATCCCCAAAAAGTACTTTTGGCCAATGCAAACTGTGCTTTTTGACGAATGCGCATATCTGGATAACTCAATAACCCAGCCAATTCTTCATTGCCTAGTTCTTGAAAATCGGTGGTCATCCATTTTTGAGTTTCAAAGCGTTGTTCTTCTAGATCATTATTGTTTTCTGTCACATCGAGTTTCCAAACCCTTCCAGAATTTTTTGTATCCCATCCATTGATCCAATCGGCTAGATACAGGGCACCATCGGGACCAAATTTAATGGCCGTTGGTAAAATTCCACTTAACATGTCTACTTCAGAATTAAGCTCGAAGGAAGCTCCTTTGGGCTTTAAATCGAACGACCAGATATGGGATAGGGAAGGGTCGCCCACAAATTCCACCAAAAAGAATTTGTCCACCCAAGATGAGCCTAACGCCGTACCTGGATTAAATTGCATTCCGGTAGGACCATTGTGATAATTCATGATAGGCGGAATGATGTATGCCGCTTGGCCTTCCCATCTAGGTTTGAATAGTTTTTCATCCATCCACACCTTATATCCATTGTTTTTTGGGTCGGTATATTTTCCATATTGCCAGTTGGATCTCCATCCGGCATCGGAACCTTCCACAATATGCACTAAGCGCTCACTTTCTCCTTGATGGTCCCCGTCGTTATCCGATGAGATGATATTACCATACTTATCAAACACAAACTCGTGGGTATTACGCAGACCATGGGCAAAAACCTCGAAATCGGTACCATCGGGATTGCTGCGTACGATAACCCCTTGATTTGGAAATTCGTAGCGATTTCCGTCTTTATCCGTGATGTTCGCTCCAATATCACCGATACCCCAGTACAGTTTGCCATCGGGGCCCATAATAGCGCCGGACATTCCGTGTCCACCAAAACCGATATGAACGCCAAATCCTGTTGCTAAAGATGTTTTGGTGTCGAAAACCTCATCACCATTGGTGTCTTCCATTCGCCACATATCGGGGGCAACACCAACAAACAGTTCATCGCCATCTACCAATAATGCATTGGAGACGTCTGTTTCCTCTGAATGGAAATCGTGCACCACTCGAGTTGCTTTTTCGGCAATACCGTCATCGTCTGCATCTTCCAATCGCCAAACCTCCTCTTCTTCTACGGCCAAATCGCGCCAATCATGTACTCCATCACCATTGAGGTCTTCCAACCATGCATTTTCATCACTTTTACTGGTTGAAAATGTTTCGTGCAAAAATGCCTTACGGTCGGCCACGGTTTCAAAACTATTGGAGGCTGTCATCCAATGCCTATAGCCTCGAATGTCAAATTCTGAGTTTTTTTGTCGGTTGGTACGGGTAAAAAATACACGGCCTTTGGCATCTACATCCATAGCAATGGGGTCGGGAGCAAGGGTGTCGGGTGCCCAAAGTTTTATTTGGAGCCCTTCGGCCAATTTTATGGACCCTATATTTTCAGCTTCCTTTATTTGATTGCTGAGGTAGGTAGAGTCCAATTTTATGACCAGTGGAGACTCCGTTGGTTTGGTTGATTTTTTACTACAAGAAATAAAAGTTAGGATACCGAGGACAGTCAACATCCTCAACATTTTAATGCGAATCATTTTTTGGTTTGGTTTTGCAAGTTTGAATAGTTGTCAAATTAAATATAGGTAACAGTTTTAGGAGTACTGATTAAAAGCCCCATTTCGGGGATTACTATTTAAAATGGACATGATTACTCCTTTTTCTTCGAGTTTTCCCATTTTTCTACAATAGGTTCCAAAATATCATCTTCAACTCCATAGACCTTTCCTTCTTTGGCCAAAGGCATAAATTCGTCTATGTATTTTTGGCTCAATGCTTCAGAATCTCCGTATTGCTCACGAAGCTCATCTAGTTTTTGGTGCAATTCTTTTTTAATTTCTGCATAGGCTGGGTCATCATAATAATTATGCTGTTCCAAGGGGTCTTTTTTTCTATCAATCAGCTCCCAATAATCCAAATCAAAATAGTAGTGGATAAGCTTGTAATCTTTTGTGATAGCGGCATAGTGTCTGTTGACGTTATGTTCTGACGGGTGCTCGTAATAATGATAGTAGACCGCTTCTCTATCCCAATTTTCCATTTCGCCGGTAAGCACGGGCACCAAACTTTCGCCTTGCATATCTTCGGGCTGCGGAGCACCGGCCACATCTAAAAATGTTTGGGCAAAGTCCAAATTTTGCACCAATTCATCGGAAACGCTTCCAGCTTTTATGCGGTTGGGCCATGACACCAAAAGAGGTGTTTTTAAACTTTCATCATAAACAAATCGTTTGTCGAACCAACCGTGTTCTCCCAAATAAAATCCTTGGTCGGAAGTGTAGACGATGATGGTATTCTCCATCATATTGTTTGCCTCCAAATAATCCAATACGCGTCCAATATTTTCATCCACTGATTTAATGGTGCCCAAATAGTCTTGCATGTACCTTTGATAACGCCACTTGGCAATATCCTCTTCGGTCATGTTCGGATATTCCTCCATGAATTTTTCGGCTATGGGTCCATAATAGGTATCGAAATTGGCTTTTTGGATAGAATCCATTCTGCCCACCGTAAATTCGTACCTGCGTTTATCAAATCCAATTTGTTCCTCTAGTCCCATTTGGTCCATAACCTCAGGAGCCAACTTGCTATCTGCCGCCCAACCCATGTCACCATCAATTTTCATTTCGGCGGCTTTGGCTGCGGGCATACCTTCGTGAGTATCGAATAAGGTAGTGGGTTCTGGAATTGTTTTTTGGGTGTATTCTGCCATATGACGTTCAGCCATTAGCCAAGAACGGTGCGGTGCTTTGTGCAAATACATGAGCATAAAAGGTTTTTCCTTTTCACGCTCGTTATCCAACCAATCCAAGGTCATGTCGGTAACTATATCCGTTACGTAACCTTTTACATTGATTTCCCCTTCATTCTTAGTGATAAAGTCTGGGTTGTAATAAGAACCTTGTCCGGGTAGAATTTTAAATTGGTCAAACCCTTTAGGGTTGTTTCCAAAGTGCAGTTTTCCGAACATGGCGGTTTGGTATCCAGCCTTTTGCAATAGTTGTGGAAAGGTGACATTGGTGGTATCAAAAGGGGAAACATTGTCAATTTTTCCATTGATATGGGAATGTTTTCCTGTTAAAATAGTGGCTCTTGAAGGAGCACAAATGGAATTGGTGACACTGGCATTGGTGAACAACATTCCCATTTTGGCTATTCTATCAATATTGGGGGTTTCAATTAAACTGTTGTCGTACGCAGAAATCGCTTGATACGCATGATCGTCCGACATGATAAAGACAATATTGGGTCTTTTTGGTTCTTCTTTGATTTCCTTCTTGCACCCGATAAGAAATGTAAAACCAATCAGGAGATTGGCGGCAATAAATAAGTTTTTGTTCAAGGTTTTTGGTCGGTTAAAATTATGGCACATAAAACTGAATTATAATTGAGCTGAAAGATAATTGATTTGAATGGGTTTGATTAAGGATACCATAAAAAAACAACACATTAATTTGAAGTATTGAAAGAAACTTGCGAAAGATTTTGAAGATACAATGGAAGTGTTCTAAGGGTAGCGTAAACAGGTGAGTAGAGCAGTACAATTTAAAAAGGTTAACCATAGTACTTATTGTCGTACATTTAAAAAAGCTATTTTCAAACTAATAAATGGAATCAGAATTTTATAAAAATTTAATTGTCAATAACAAGAAATGGGTACAATCCAAATTAGATAATGACCCTGATTTTTTCAAAAAATTGGAAAAGGGACAACAACCACCCTTGTTATGGATAGGTTGTTCGGACAGTCGGGTGCCTGCCAATGAAATTATTGGTACGCAACCAGGTGAAGTTTTTGTGCATCGGAACATTGCCAATATGGTGGTACACTCCGATATGAACATGCTAAGTGTACTGGATTACGCTGTTAATGCCCTTAAAATAAAACACATTATTGTTTGTGGCCATTATGGTTGTGGCGGTGTAAAAGCGGCGATGGGTAACGAATCGTTTGGATTGGTTGACAATTGGATAAGACATATAAGGGATGTATATAGGCATCACCATAAAGAGTTGGATAAAATTGAAGATGACAACCAAAGGTTTGATTCTTTTGTGGAATACAATACCAAGGAGCAAGTTTACGATTTGGCAAAAACCTCCATCGTTCAAAATGCATGGAAACAGGGACAAAACCTACATCTGCATGGTTGGGTATATGGGGTGGGAACAGGAATTGTCAAGGATCTTAATGTTAATTTCCACTGTAATTCCCAATTGGAGGAGTTTTACCGATTGGAAATGAAAGATTGATTTTAGAATATTGCTAATGCTTTATTACTAGCCCTTTGTGTGGTTTAGTTATTAATTTCATTTTCTAAAGCGGTAAGAAGGCTATGGTATTCCGATTCCAAGTATTCACCACGAATTATAACTTCATCCATTTTTTTGAGAAGCATAATATAGATGTTCTTTACTTTTTGTGAGTTAAAAACTTTAATGAATGAAGCCTTATCTTTCTCTTTTTCTTCATCGGTTCTCTCTCTAAGTTTGGCTAAAACCTCGGGTTGAATACTGTAATTCTCAATGAAATTTTTTTCCAAATGCTCTCTGGTGTATGCTGTAATTTCATCTTCAATTTCTTGGTAATCTTTTACGCTGTCATAGAGTTTTGATATTCGGTTTTTTAGTGAATCGTTTGATATCAATTCTATTTTGCCCGAATTTATGATGGAATTGTAAATCCCGGTAGATGGGTCGAAGGTATGATTCTCAACATTGGTGATAATCAATGAATCAAGGTAAGCAAGAGGTTGATTTGAAACCTTTTTAAACAGAATCTCTTGCAAGCTATTGTTTCTTACAATTTGTGCTTTACGAATTTGTTCAAACTCATCAATATTTATTCTAATCGACTCGTGTAAACTTTTTAAAGTATCTAGCTCCTCCTTTTCCAGTTGTTTATTTTGATTCCAATTGTTTATCTGTAAAGCAATCAAAATACCAAGAACTACCAATACAATTTCTCCAATGGCATATTTTAAGTATTGTCCAGTTTTGCCATCCGAGAGTAGATTTTGTCGAATTTTTCTGAAGAATTTCATTATTTGTCAGTGGTTGGTGTTAATAGGCGCTGTTTATATGGATGTAAAATACAGCTATAAATCCCAAAATAGGAAATAAACAATTGATATGGAATGGCGGTAGAAGGGTTAATCGAAATTTAACGCTTTTTAGTATCTTCCATAAATCAATTTCTAGGCAATGCTCACGGTGCAACCTAAGCATGGGCAAATTTAAAATACACATTTATGAAAAAATATTCGATACTTCTTCTTTTGCTGGTCCTCAGTAATACACTATTTGGTCAAAGTAAGATCTTGGAAAGTCAGGTTATGAACAGTGCCCTTTTAAACACGGAGGTCAAATATTCTATTTACTTGCCAGATGGCTATGAATATTCCGAACGCTATTACCCAGTAGTTTATCTTTTAAATGGTTATACTGGTGACGAAACTAGTTGGATTGAGGCAGGAGGAATGCAACGGATAGTGGACCATGAAATCGCGAAAGGAAATATCCAAGAAATGGTGATTGTAATGCCAGATGGAGATGACAGATTATATATGAACAGAACAGACGGTACTTATCCATATGAAGATATGTTTATGAAAGAATTGCTTCCCTTTATTGAAAACAATTACCGCGTTCGAACCGGAAAGCGTTACACGGCCATTAGCGGTCTTTCCATGGGTGGGGCTGGTTCTTTGAAACTGGCATTAAAATATGACCAAAATTTTGGGGCCTGTGCAGCATACAGTTCAGCAGTTTTTACAGAGGAATCGGTAACGGCACCGGAGCAAGAGGCCATGGATGGATATATATCCAAAGCAATGCCCGATGTGGTAGGCAAAAAAGGTAAAAGTAGACTTAACAAAAGCTATGAGGAGTATGACGTACTTCATTTGGTAAAAAATAAGAACCCCGAACTTTTAAAAACAGTAAAAATATATTTTGATTGTGGGGATGATGATTTTCTTACACTCGGAAATGCCCAGTTGCACAAAGAACTTGTGGTTAGACAAATACCACATGAATATAGGGTTCGCGATGGGGCGCATACTTGGTCTTTTTGGCGAGAGTCTTTACCCGTTGGCTTAAAATTTATAAGTGATTCTTTTTGGAATTAGGTTTAGCAGACTTTTATCTTGATTAAAAAAAGCACATACGATCACCTAGATTGTACCTATAAAACAAAAGCCCCTAAAAAAGGGGCTTTTCACGTAATTAAGCGGAGGAAGAGGGATTCGAACCCCCGGAGGTGTGACCCTCAACAGTTTTCAAGACTGCCGCATTCGACCACTCTGCCATTCCTCCTAAGCGGGTGCAAATATATAAAGCTTTTTCTTATCCCAAAAGCCCTTTTTGTTTTATTGTAAAAATAAATTCATCTCGCTATTTATCCCATACCGTAACCAAAGTTTGTAAAAATCAATAGGCCCGTTCAAAACAATGGTCTTACCTTTGTGTTATGTTGGAATGGTACCACTATTTGCTCCTGGTGGCTGTAGGCTTTGCAGTTGGATTTATAAACACCGTAGCTGGAGGTGGTTCGCTTTTATCACTTCCCACATTGATTTTTTTAGGATTGCCCCCTGCAGTGGCCAACGGTACAAATCGAGTAGCGATTGTAATTCAGACCGCCATGGCAACAGCAGGCTTTAAGAGCAAGGGCATTTCTACCTATCCTTTTAATATTTATCTCGGGATTTCTGCTTTTTTAGGCTCCATTATCGGTGCTTATATAGCTGTTGATATTGATGGGGAAACCTTCAATCGGATTCTAGCCATGGTCATGTTGGCCGTCGTGCTTATTATTATTTTTAAACCCAAAATGAGGCTTGATGATATTCAAGAACGACTAACGGGAAAATACCTTTGGGTAGCTTTGATAGCATTTTTCTTTTTCGGAATTTACGGTGGCTTTATCAATGCAGGTCTTGGGTTTTTAATGATGTTGTTCCTGCATTTTTATAACCGAATGAATTTGGTTCGAGTCAACGCAACCAAAGTTTCCGTTGTATTTATTTATATGTTGGCTGCTTTGGCCGTTTTTGCATTTAACGATAAAATAGATTGGAAGCTTGGACTTATTTTGGCCATTGGAAATGGCTCGGGAGCTTGGTTTGCCAGTAGATTCTCCGTAAAAAAAGGAGATGGGTTTATAAAAACATTTTTAGTGATAGCTGTAGTTTTAATGGCGATTAAGCTATGGTTCTTTTAAAATATAATAGGTATGCCTGGATTTGAACTTTTTGGAGACAAGGAAAGAAAAGAAGTACAAGATGTAATGGACTCTGGAGTGCTAATGCGCTATGGGTTCGATGGCATGCGCAACGGCCATTGGAAAACAAAAGAGCTTGAAAAGGATTTATCGGCAAGAATGCAATCCCAATACGCCCATGTAGTAAGTAGTGGTACGGCCGCCTTAACGGTAGCTTTGGCCAGTGTGGGTGTGGGAGCTGGGGATGAAGTGATTATGCCCACTTTTACTTTTGTTGCCAGTTTTGAGTCCATTTTGGCATTGGGAGCAGTTCCTGTTTTGGTGGATATTGATGATACTTTGACGTTGAGCCCCGACGCAGTTGAAAAAGCAATCACATC
Source organism: Flagellimonas cixiensis (assembly GCF_042134615.1). Lineage (GTDB taxonomy): Bacteria > Bacteroidota > Bacteroidia > Flavobacteriales > Flavobacteriaceae > Flagellimonas > Flagellimonas cixiensis. The sequence continues at coordinate 3,280,027 of NZ_CP169639.1, read as the reverse complement.
TCGCACAAAAGTGGTAATGCCCGTTCATATGTGTGGTTCTATGGCCAATTTAGGTGCGCTGAAGGCAATTTGTGATTCACATGGTTTGTTATTGTTGGAGGATGCCTGTCAAGCTATCGGGGGCACCTATCATGGAAAGCCGTTGGGCAGTATTGGGGACTTGGGATGCTTTTCTTTTGACTACGTAAAAACTATTACCTGTGGAGAAGGCGGTGCTGTGATTACTAATAATAAATCATATTATGAAAACGCCCATATGTATTCTGACCATGGGCATGACCATATTGGAACCAATAGGGGAGCAGAGGCACATCCATTTTTAGGCTATAACTTCCGAATCTCTGAGATGAATGCGGCGGTTGGGGTGGCGCAACTGGCACGTTTGGATGAATTCCTTGCTATTCAAAAAACAAATTATGCAATGATAAGGGAGGCGTTATCTACAATTCCTCAAATTGAATTTAGGTCGGTTCCTGAAGGTGGAGAAGAGAACTATTCCTTTTTAAGTTTCTTTATGCCTACGGAAGATTTGGCCGAAAAAGCGCAGCAGGCTTTAGGTGATGCAGGAGTGGATGGTTGTTTTTATTGGTACAACAACAATTGGCATTATTACAAAAAGTGGGAGCATTTAACCCAAATGCAATCTTTGGGCAAACTACCAAAAGATGTTCTAGAATCACTGCCCGATTACAGTAAAGCTGATTTTTCGGAATCGGATAAATGGATGTCCAGAAATATTTCTTGTTTGATCAAACTAGGTTGGTCCGAGCAAGAAGTTACTAATCGTGCCCAGAAAATGGTAGAGGCGATTAAATCAGTGCTATAGCCATTACAATCACTTCGCGCTTTCAGAAAGACAAGTTCAAATTCAAAAACAATATTATTCTAAACAACGAGTAGCTTCCATTTGTGTAAATGACATGAATTAATCGAACTGTAACCAGTAGATTTATAAGTCGTTTCGAGCGAAATCGAGAAAACTATCCAGCCGATTCAGTCTTTTGTAAAATCAAAATTGAAGTTGATTCTTGAACTTAAACCTTGAACTTGGGTTTAATAATTCACATATTCCACTATCTCAAGGCCGTAACCTACCATACCTACACGTCTGGTTTGGCCTGAATTGGTCAATAGACGGATTTTGGAAATATTGATATCGTGAAGAATCTGGGCACCGATACCAAAATCTTTGTTGTCCATTTCAATTTTTGGTGCTTTGTTCACCCCTTCGGACTGTAATTTTTTGAATTCGGCCAAACGTCCCAAAAGATTCATGGATTGAGTTTCTTGACTTATAAAAATCATGGCACTCTTTTCTTCGGCATTTAATGCATTGAACATGCGTTTCAGTGTCTCATCTGGGTTGTTTGTAAGTGTGCCCAAAATATCGTTGTTCACCAAAGTTGAATTGATTCGGGTTAGCACGGGTTCACCGCTTTTCCAGTTTCCTTTGAGCAATGCAATATGCACTTGGTCGTTCGTGGTTTGTTTGTAGGCTCGAAGTCTAAAAGGTCCAAATCTGGTGTTTATGGTAAAGGCTTCCTTGAGTTCAATCAAGCTATCGTGTTCCATACGATAGGCAATCAAATCTTCAATGGAAACAATTTTTATATCAAATTTTTGGGCTACTTCCATCAACTGTGGCAAACGAGCCATGGAACCATCTTCGTTCATGATTTCCACAATCACACCAGCAGGTTCCAATCCTGCCAAACGTGCAAAATCAATAGCAGCTTCGGTATGCCCCGTTCTGCGCAAAACTCCACCTTCCTTGGCAATTAATGGAAAAATGTGTCCAGGTCTGGCCAGTTCATGGGCTTTGGTGTCCTTATCGGTCAAGGCCAAAACGGTTTTGGCCCTATCTCCTGCAGAAATGCCAGTGGTCACTCCTTTGCCTCTTAAATCCACTGAAACGGTAAAAGCGGTTTCCAGTGGGTCTGTGTTGTGGGTCACCATTTTATGAAGTCCCAAATCCTTACAACGTCCTTCGGTCAATGGGGCACAAATCAGTCCACGGCCATGGGTGGCCATAAAATTGATGGTTTCTGGAGTAATCAGTTCAGCAGCGGCCAAAAAATCCCCTTCATTCTCCCTGTTTTCATCATCCACCACAATAATTACCTTACCTGCTCTTATATCGGCAATGGCTTCTTCAATGGCGTTTAGTTGTATTTTTTTATCCTTTGTGACCATTACTCGTCTGTATCGTTATCTTTCTTTTTAAAAATAGCTTTAATACGGTCAATAATATGACCAAAGCCCAATAATCCTTTATCCGCGGTTGCCCTTTTTGTGAGTGAAATGCCTAAAGGCAACATGATTAAGGTGGACAACCAGGCGCCAACTGCAGGGTGAATGTTTCCCTCTTTGGCATAATTGCCAGCAAATACCCCAATAAAGTAGTAGGTTAAAAATAAGACAATGGCAATAACCATGGGCAACCCTAATCCTCCTTTACGGATAATGGCACCCAAGGGAGCTCCGACAAAGAACAAGATAATGCACGATAGGGCAAGGGCGTATTTTTGATGTAGGGATAAGATATGGCTATTGTAAAATTTGTATCGGGACTGTAATTCGTTTTTCTTGGATTCTACGGTGTTTAGAATACTGGAAACATCATTTTGTGCCTTTTTCATCACCTGGATTTGTTCCCAATTCTCTAAACCAGCTATGAGTCCACCAATGGTAATTGTATCATTTTGAGCCGATTTGGATTTTGTAGGCTTGATTTTCTCTACTTTTTGTTGGGTAGAATCTTCAAGGATTTCAGGGGGGAAGGCACCCATTCGGTTCACCACATTCTTCGAAAACGCTTCTACTTTTTCCAAGTTGTTGATGCGCAATGAGTCGATATCCTTTATCAATCGGCTCACGTTTTTCATTTTATTGGTGGTAATGTTTTGGTCTTCCTCCAAATCTTGGTCGTTCAACTCCGAAATGTCTATGTTGATGGTATAAGTTTCGAAATCTGACTTGGCAAAAGGCTGCTTTCTTTTATCTTTTGCATCCTTCGGCACCACTTCTTCGTAGTAATTCCCATCCTTTAGCACTAATTGGATGATATCGGATTCCTCACTACTGATCAATTCCCCTGATTTCGCCTTGATTACCGTATTGTTGACGTTTTGATTTGTTTTTTTATGGATGATCACATTATCCAAAAAACGGTCTTGCTCCCCATGTTTTTTGTCCACTTTAATGTTCATGCCCTGTGCAGTTCCTTCAAAATCGCTAAAAACACCTTCGGTAATGGCGGCGGCTGGCTTTACCTTGGCAATGTTTCGCCTAAGGTTGAACATTTTTTGTTCGGATTTGGGTATTACGTTGTTGGCAAAGAAAAAAGTGACCACTCCAAGGAACAGTACAAAAACAATTAAGCTTCGCATGCCTCTTTGCAAGGATATTCCGGAAGCTTTCATGGCGGCGAACTCATAATTTTCCGCAAATGTCCCGAAGGTTAAAATGGATGACAGTAAAACTGTTAACGGGAGTACTTTATCAATCAGTGTTGGGATAAAATAAAAGATGAACTTTCCAATAATGACAATTCCCAGTCCTTTCCCTGCCAAATCATCGATGAACAGCCATATTCCCTGAAAAATGAATATGACGATCAGGATGAAGAAGGAACTAAAGAAATTGTAGAGAAATCTCTTTAAAATATACTGGTCTAGTATCTTCAATGCTTAGTTTCTTGTAATGTAATACCCTTTGTCTTCGTATTTTTTCTCGTTAAAGGTAAAAAGAGTACTCGAAAGTGGCTGATTGGTTTTGAAAGTATTAACGGTTATCGTGGTTTTGGTGCCATTATTACCGGTTTGAATCAGCTTATAAATATGCTTGGTCTGTGCATCGATACCCAACAAAACAGTCTTGATTTCTGTGTTGGAATCAATAGGGGTCAATTTTACGTATTGGATTTTTCTGCCTCCCACATTTTGCAAAATATCCCAAGCGTAGTTATGCCCTGTTTTATAAAAGGTCAACATTTTGGAAGGGCTTACGTTGTCATCGTCCTCATTCACGTCCTCAATGGTCACCTCCTCGTTTTCGGGTACAATAGTGTAAACCTTTTTCCCATCGAATAATTGTTGTGCGCCAAAGTAATCCAAAAGATATTTTTCACCGCTAAGAGTTACATTCCCGTTGGTTTCCTGTTTTAAATCGGCTTCTGTGTTCTCTATGGTCGATTTAAAATCGATATAAATGTTGTCGTAGCTTTTTACCTTGTTGTACACCTCGTCCAACAAGGCTTTGGCTTTATCCGAGTTTTGCCCGTAGGAAGAAATTCCTGCCGCAAACAATGCTATAAAAAGAATATATTTTTTGATCATGATTTTATTTTGTTTCATTTTCTAAAAGTTGTTCCAATGCATACATATCTGGCACCAAAACTTGTCGTGCCTTACTACCTTCAAAAGGACCCACAATTCCGGCAGCCTCCAATTGATCTATGATTCTACCGGCTCTGTTGTAGCCCAATTTTAATTTTCGTTGTATCAAAGATGCCGAACCTTGTTGCGCGATGACGATGACCTCGGCAGCATCACGAAACATGGCATCTCTGTCCGAGATATCATTATCAAGACTTGTGCCAGATTCCTCGCCAACATATTCTGGCAGCAGGTGTGCTTCTGGGTAGGCCCGCTGTGATCCAATATAGTCGGTTATTTTAGCCACTTCGGGGGTGTCAACAAAAGCACATTGAATACGAGTCACGTCGTTTCCTTGGGTGTAAAGCATATCTCCTCGACCAATAAGTTGGTCTGCTCCCTGTGCGTCCAAAATGGTTCTGGAGTCAATTTTGGAAGTAACCCTAAACGCAATACGTGCCGGGAAGTTAGCTTTTATAATACCTGTGATTACATTAACCGATGGTCTTTGGGTGGCAATGATCAAGTGGATACCAATGGCACGCGCCAATTGCGCCAATCTTGCAATAGGGGTTTCCACTTCCTTACCTGCTGTCATGATCAAATCGGCAAACTCATCAATCACTAAAACAATGTAGGGTAGAAATTTATGTCCGTCGTTTGGGTTTAATTTTCTAGCCTTGAATTTGGTATTGTATTCCTTAATGTTCCTAACCATGGCCGTCTTCAACAATTCGTAACGGTTGTCCATTTCAATACAAAGCGAATTCAAGGTGTTGATCACCTTGGCATTGTCCGTTATGATGGCTTCCTCTGAATCGGGTAATTTGGCCAAGAAATGACGTTCAATTTTATTATAAAGGGTCAATTCCACTTTTTTGGGATCCACAAAAATAAACTTAACCTCTGCAGGGTGCTTTTTGTAGAGCAGGGAAGTGATTACGGCATTCAATCCTACAGACTTACCTTGTCCTGTGGCCCCTGCCATTAACATGTGCGGCATTTTGGCAAGATCAACCACAAAGGTTTCGTTGCTAATGGTTTTACCAAAGGCAACGGGAAGTTCCATTTCCGCCTTTTGGAATTTGTTGGAGGCAATAACCGAGCGCATGGAAACGACAGTAGCGTTTTTGTTGGGCACCTCTATACCTACGGTTCCTTTCCCTGGGATTGGAGCAATAATTCGAATACCCAGTGCGGCCAACGAAAGTGCTATATCGTCTTCCAAATTTTTGATTTTGGAAATACGAATTCCTGCTTCGGGAACAATTTCATAAAGAGTAACGGTCGGCCCAATGGTCGCCTTGATTTGGGCAATGCCTATTTTGTAGTTTTTGAGTGTACTGACAATTCTGTTCTTGTTTTCTTCGAGTTCTTCTTGGTTGATGGTGATGCCCCCACTGGCACCGTGAGCATCCAAAAGGTCCAACGAAGGAAATTTGTAATTGCCCAATTCCAATTTAGGGTCAAATTCTCCAAAATCTTCCACCAATTTGGCGGCTTTGGCATCGGTCTCTTCTTCTACTGTCGATTCTTCAACCTTTAGGTCGATATCGGATTCCTCTTCTTCGGGCAGGTTAACGTCAAGTCCAGCTTCGTTTTGTAGGGGAGGAATATCTTTTTTGTGGGTGTAGGTGTCTATTTTCTCTGGAACACTGTCCTCCATACTGAGTTCGATACTACCTTCTTCTTCCGAATCATCAATTGTGTCGTTTGTAACCGTTGAAGGCGTTTCAAAATCAGATTTAATTTTTTGTTTTTGACTTTTAAAGAAGTTGACAAATCCTTCTGGGGTGAAATTGAACAGTCGAACCAAAATCACCATCAAAACAAAAAGCAAAATCAAGAACACTCCAATTTTCCCTGTGTAATCTTGAAGGAAGTCATTCATTTCAAAGCCAATCAAACCACCTAATAACGGGTAGCTAGAGGCGAAGAAACCCAATGCAATAGAGCCCCAAATTACGCCAATGAGTCCCCAAATCCATTTGCCCATCAATCCTTTTAGCTCCAATCCTAAAAAGAGATATAGACCGGTAACCGCCAAAAGTAATGGGAAAACAAAAGAGGCCAATCCGAATCCTTGGTACATGAAAAAATGACTGACACTAGCACCAAACTTGTTCAAAAGATTACTAGCTTCCGCATTTCTGTTGGCAAATTCCGATAGCAGACTTTGGTCGTCCTGCCATGTAAAATAAAAAGACATGAAGGAAAAGAAAAGCGCAATGCTCAGAACGATCAAAAGACTACCAAAAATGATTTTGTTCTGCTTGGAAGGTTTAAAAGACAACTTCTTTTTAGCAGTGGCGGTACTTTTTGATTTTGATTTGGTTCTTTTTTTTGCCATCAATTATTGTTAAGCGGGGCTAAGTTACAAATTTACGTTGCTACTCGGGGTCTTGGATTTTACTAAAAGATTTTAGGTATGTAGATAATCAAACCAATGATACTGGCAATGACTGAAACTATCATTACGGCTCCTGCGGAAATATCCTTGATCCATCCGATTTTTGGGTCGATATCGGGCTGCATATAATCACATGCTTTTTCGATAGCTGTGTTTAAGGCTTCAACCCCCATCACCAAACCTATGGCAAAGAGTTGAAAAATCCATTCCGTATTAGAAATTTCAAAGTAAAATCCAGCAATAGTCATCACCAAACCAATCACAAATTGAATTTGTATACTGGATTCGGTACGCAATAGCAGAAACATGCCCTTAAGGGCGTATCCAACACTTTTTATCCGATTTTGTAGAAATGATTCTTTGGACATAAAGAATGCGTAAGTGGTGTTTTTTATTGGTCATGATGCTCCATTTGGAGCCGGTTCGGTGTCAAAAATACTCAAAAAAAAACCTTCCCAAAGTCTATTTTGGAAAGGTTCTTTAAAGTTATTTGCTAAAGTATATGTTACTTGTCGATGGAGCCGAGCACTCGTGACATGAAACCATTCAAGGCTTCTTTTTTTGGGGTTCCATTTTTGATTTCGTTGGATACTTCTAGAGCTCCATAAATGTTGGAAATCAATTCCCCGATCATGTCCAATTCTTCATCCTTCAAGCTTGCTACTTCGCAAACACTTTCCAAAGTGTCTGCCGTTTCTTGAAGATAATCCTCATCATGCTCTTCGGCAAAATTGACCAATTGTTTAATTATGGGCAACTTCATTGATCAAGTCTTTTAAAACATCATACTTATTGGTCTGCACCTGATTTTTTAAAGCTCCTTTGGAAAAAGCAGCAAAAGTGGGCAAGTTGTCCACATTGGCCAATTTTCTGGATTCAGGATACTTTTCGGCATCGACCATAACAAACGTAATGTTCTCGTTCAAAGTGGCTTCTTTTTTGAACTTGGGCTTCATGATTCGGCAATTGCCGCACCAAGAGGCACTATACTGAACCACAACGTTGTCATTGCTGGCAATGACTTCGCTTAAGTTGTCTTTGTCCAATTCTACAACCATAGTGGTTTAATTTACGTGGTTGGCCAAATATTCGGAAACACCAGCTCTATCGGCGTTCATCGCTTCTTTACCTTCTTCCCAGTTTGCTGGACAAACCTCACCTTTTTCTTGTACGTGGGTAAAGGCATCTACCAAACGCAAATATTCTTTTACGTTTCTTCCCAATGGCATGTGGTTGATGCTCTCGTGGAACACGGTTCCTTCTTCATCAATCAAATAGGTAGCTCTATAGGTAACATTATCCCCTTCTACCAACATGGTGTTGGTTTCTTCGTTGTACTCTTCTTTCATGATATCCAAGATACCCAATGCAGTTGCCAAGTTTCTATTGCTGTCCGAAATTAACGGATAAGAAACTCCCTCAATTCCACCATTGTCCTTTTCCGTGTTCAACCAAGCAAAATGTACTTCGGCAGTATCACAAGAAGCTCCAATTACAAGGGTGTTTCTTTTTTCAAATTCAGCTAAGTTTTGTTGAAAGGCGAAAAGCTCTGTTGGACAAACAAAAGTGAAATCTTTTGGGTACCAGAACAACAATACTTTCTTGTTTTCGGCTTTGGCTTTCTCTAAAATGTTGATTTTGAATGTATCGCCCAATTCGTCGATGGCGTTTACTTCAATGTTTGGAAATTTTCTTCCTACTAAAGTCATTTATTGGATTTTTTTATGAATTCGAGTAGCAAAAATAGTACGGATTCACGGCTTTCAAACCCAAGAAAATTAGATTTTCTTATGACCTTATAAGTTGTGACTATGATGCAAAAATGTATTGCTATAATTGATTTTAAAGCAAAATTGCATGTCAAATTTTAACAACTTCTCAAAGAAATACTGTTCTTTTAAAAAGTGGGATGCAAATTTATTCTCCAGTGGTTGTGGACAACTGTTTGATTTTGATTTGAAGGGCAGCGAACAACAATGTCATAAATGGACTCAACCAATTGAAAATGGCATAAAAACCATATTCTGCAACCCCAACACCCAAAACTCCACTATGGTAGGCTCCACAGGTATTCCATGGCACCAATACCGAGGTGACTGTTCCCGAATCTTCCAAGGATCTACTTAAATTTTCGGGGGCCAAGCCTCTATCTTTATATGCCTTGGCGAACATTTTACCAGGCACTACAATGGCCAAATACTGATCGGATGCTGTCACATTCAACGCCAAACAGCTGCCTACGGTACTGGCAAATAAACCAAAAGTGGTCTTGGCTAATTTTAAAAGGGATTCAGTGATGCGTTCCAAAGCTCCAATTCCATCCATAATACCACCAAACACCATGGCGCAGACAATTAACCAAATAGTGCCCAACATTCCAGACATTCCTCCGGAGGAGAATAAATCATTCAGAGCTGGGTCGCTCGTAGCGATTTCGGTATCAACGGTAATGGAGTTTAAAATTCCTTTATAGGCTGTTTCAAATGTTAGTTCGGTTCCACCACCTATCGTTGCGATAATGTCGGGTTGAAAAATCAAGGCAAATACCCCGGCCAAAAGTGTTCCTACCAATAAAGCCAATAAGGGCGGTGCCTTTTTCACGATTAAACCGATTACCACCAATGGTACTATGAACAACCAAGGATTGATGTTAAAAGTTGTCTTGATATTGGTTAAAATGGAACTTGTATCCGCTTCTCCAGAAGTATCAATGGTAAATCCAAGAATAATGAAAACGATTAATGTTACCACGATGGTTGGGACTGTGGTATAGGCCATGTAACGAATGTGTGAAAACAAATCTCCCCCCGCCATGGCCGGTGCTAAGTTCGTTGTGTCACTTAGAGGAGACATTTTATCACCAAAATAAGCACCGGAGAGCACTGCTCCCGCAGTCATCCCCAATGAAATGTCCAGAGCTTCACCAATACCTATCAAGGCAATTCCCACGGTTGCAGCGGTGGTCCAACTACTTCCTGTTGCCACCGAAATTATGGCACAAATGATAACACAAGCTGCCAAGAAAATGGTGGGATTCAATATTTGAAGTCCGTAATAGATCATGGCAGGAATAATGCCACTCACCAACCAAGTACCTGAAAGAGCGCCAACCATTAAAAGAATCAATAAAGCTCCGGTGGTCGATTTTACATTTTCGGCCACCTCGTCAATCATTTGTTTGTAAGATACTTTGTTGAAAAAACCAACAATGGCCGCCACTGCACCTCCCATTAAAAGGATAAACTGATTGGAGCCACCAAGCGCATCGTCGCCAAAAACAAACACATTGTACGCCAACATCGCCACAAGAGCGAATACGGGTATTAATGCTTCTGCTATGGTTAAATCTTTGTTTTCTACAATATGTTCATCTTCTCTAAACTTTGGCTTTCCCTCTTTGTTTGGCATTTGGTTTCTGTTTGATCAGAGGTAATATTACGATTTTGCACATTGTTCTGCAAGCCATGCACCCACAGGATTATGCTAAAGTGGAATCAGGCGACAGAATTTCCAATTGTTCCATGCAATTGCGCATGGCTAAATAGGTTTTGTGAATATCGTTGTCCAATCCGATGGAAAGACGGATAAGTCCTTGGGAGAGACCCAGTTCTTCTTGCTCTTCTTCTGGGATTTCGGAAGATGTGGAAGTTCCCGGTGCACTAAATAAGGTTTTGTAAAATCCGAGACTTACGGCCAAATAGCCCAATTTTTCCTTTTGCATGAGTTCCATCAAGGCATTCGCTTTTTCCAAAGTACCTACATCTAAAGTCAACATTCCGCCAAAACCATAATCAGGATTCATGATTTGTTTCATCAATTCGTGTCCTGGGTGACTTTCCAATCCGGGGTAGACTACTTTTAAACCGTCTTTTTCAAATTGCTCCGCCAAATAATGTGCATTTTCACTATGTTTTTTGATTCTGATGTGAAGGGTTCGCATATTTTTTAGGATGGACGCAGCGCGTAAACTATCCAAAGTACTTCCCAAAAGCATTCCAGCACCATTATTTACGTCTTTTAGGCTCAAACAAAAGTTGGACGTTCCGCAAACGGCTCCTGCAACACAATCGCTGGTTCCGTTGATGAATTTGGTCAAACTGTGAATCACCACATCGGCTCCCAATTGTGCGGCATTTATGTTTAGGGGCGAAAACGTATTGTCCACCACCATGGAAATCAAATTTTTATGGGCGATTTTGGAGAGTGACGGAATATCGGCAATTTCCAACAAAGGGTTGCTCACCGCTTCGCAATAAATCATTCGGGTTTTTGGGTTGATGGCTTCTCGAACTTCTTTCAAATTGGTAATATCCACAAAGGATACTGAGATATTGAACTTGCTCACAAAATTTTTCAAGAAAGCATAAGTGCCGCCATAAATGGTGCGGCTGCACACAATATGGTCGCCGGCATCACATAGTTGGAATATAACCGAGCTAATGGCTCCCATTCCACTGGCATATACATTGGCAGATTCGGTGCCCTCCAATTGTGCCATGGCCTCACCTAAATATAGATTGGAAGGAGAGGAGTGCCTACTGTACAAATAACAACCCTCGGTATTTCCTTCAAAGGTGTCGAACATTGTCTTCGCTGAAAGAAATGTGTATGTTGATGAATCTGATATTGAGGGATTTACCCCTCCGAATTCACCAAAATATTGAAGGTCTTGTATATGGTCTGATGCTTTGTAGTTCATGATGTTTGTTTTTTATAAAACTATTCATATTTAGGTGAAAGTTCAATGTTTATTGATTTATTTAGACTTTAAATCTATACTTAAATGTTAATTTAGATTTTTAAACTTTTAAACCGTAACTTTGATGGTTTAATAGATAAATCGTCGGTATGAAGTTGGATGAATTGGATAAAAAACTGCTGAATTTGCTACAGGAGGATAGCAAAAAAACCACCAAACAATATGCAGATGCTTTGCATTTGTCCAAAACTGCGGTGTACGAACGCATCCGTAGATTGGAGCGTAATGGAGTAATCACACAATATACGGCACTGGTCAACAAGGAAAAGGTTGGTCGGGATTTTACGGTTTTGTGTCATATTAGACTGGTTCAGCACACCAAAGAAAATGTTCTGAAGTTTGAAAAAGAGGTGCTTCAACTTGACGAGGTTTCCGAATGTTTCCATGTGGGCGGCGACTATGACTATATTTTAAAAGTCAATGTGAAGGATATGAAGAGCTACCGCGAGTTTATGATTACCAAGTTAACCGCCATCAATAATATCGGGAATACCCAAAGCTCTTTCGTGATCAATGAGGTGAAGAACAGTCCGTCCATTCATGTTTAGGTCCAAGTTCAAGCTCAAGCTCAAGTTCAAAAACAAGTTCTGGTAGCATTCAAGCCAAATAGGGTTAAAACAATTCACAATAACTAATGAACAAAATCCATAACCTATTTAGTCGAACAATCCGGTAATCGAACATCAATCAATATAACCAACCTGTCAATCTTTATCCATTTCCTAAACCTTTTATCCTGTACTAGCCAACAATTTCCCTTCGACTCCGCTCAGGGAACCAATCAAACCCAGATTACACCAATCTAAAAATCTAATTGTCCAATAATCGAACAATCCAATAAATCGACCCTTTTCTCGCAGATTTGGTTGGTACTGTCCCGAAAAACATTTGTATTTTTACGGCTGTTTTATGAAGACACCCAAAAAGAATATATCCTTTCAAATAATACAATATGAATCAATATGATGTAGCCATTATTGGCTCCGGTCCCGGAGGTTATGTGGCAGCCATTAGATGTGCCCAATTGGGAATGAAAACTGCAATCATTGAAAAGTACGCCACTTTGGGTGGAACCTGCCTAAATGTGGGCTGTATCCCCTCCAAAGCACTTTTGGATTCATCGCACCATTACGAAGATGCTGTAAAGCACTTTGAAGAGCACGGAATTGAAATTCCAGGCGAAGTAAAAGTAAACTTAGAGCAAATGATTGCCCGTAAACAAGGTGTTGTAGATCAAACCACTAAGGGTATCGAGTTCTTGATGAGCAAAAATAAGATTGATGTGTATCATGGTGTTGGTAGTTTTAAAGATGCCACCCATGTCAATATTTCCAAAGAGGACGGTGAAGAGACTATTGAGGCAAAAAACATCATCATTGCCACGGGTTCAAAACCATCATCGCTTCCTTTTATCAATATTGATAAAGAAAGAATCATTACCTCCACAGAAGCCTTAAAACTGAAAGAGATTCCAAAGCACCTTATCGTAATCGGTGGAGGTGTCATTGGTTTGGAATTGGGCCAGGTGTACAAACGTTTGGGTGCAGATGTTTCTGTGGTTGAATTCATGGACCGTATTATCCCTGGAATGGATGGTGCGCTTTCCAAAGAATTGGCCAAGGTGATGAAAAAGCAAAAAGTAAAATTAAACCTGTCCCATAAGGTAAAATCTGTTGAGCGCAAAGGAGATGAAGTGATTGTAAAGGCAGATGATAAAAAAGGAAACGAAGTAACCCTTACTGGAGATTACTGTTTGGTAAGTGTTGGCCGTAAGCCTTATACTGAAGGTTTAAATGCTGAAGCTGCAGGTGTAAAATTGGATGAAAGAGGTAGAGTAGAGGTAAATGAACACTTACAGACCAACGTATCCAACATTTATGCCATTGGTGATGTGGTAAAAGGAGCCATGTTGGCACACAAAGCGGAGGAAGAGGGAACTTTGGTTGCCGAAATCTTGGCAGGTCAAAAACCACATATTGATTATAACTTAATTCCAGGTGTGGTTTACACTTGGCCAGAAGTTGCCGCTGTGGGCAAAACCGAGGAGCAGTTGAAAGAAGAAGGAGTGGATTACAAAGTAGGTCAGTTTCCAATGCGTGCCTTGGGTAGAGCCCGTGCGAGCATGGATATTGATGGTTTTGTAAAGATTCTTGCTGATAAAAGTACCGACGAGGTGCTAGGTGTTCACATGATTGGTGCTCGTTGTGCCGATTTGATTGCTGAAGGAGTAACAGCTATGGAATTTAGAGCATCTGCTGAAGATATTTCACGAATGAGCCATGCGCACCCAACCTTTGCAGAAGCGGTTAAAGAAGCTGCTTTGGCCGCTACGGACGATAGGGCTTTGCATGTATAAAACCAATTGACAATTCGTCAATTGAAATAAGGTATCCATCAATTGAGGGTGCCATAGCATATAATTTTCATCCATTTTTACACTGATTTTAGTTAAAATAGATTTCAGTGAAAAGGTGGATGATTTTTTTTGGAATGATACTCGTATTCTCTTGTTCCACAAAAGAAGAAAGCGAAAACCATGGCTCAGACACACCTGAGAGTCTCTTAAGTCAAGAACAATTGGATTTTATTGAGACTTATCATTATATCACATATAATCTTAGTCCTACCTCTTTTGGTAGTTCTGTCAATGAACGATGGAGTGATAGAATTCGAATTTATATGGATGGAAATTTCACTGATTTATTCCAACAAGATATTCAAGAAAGACTTCAAGAAATTAATCATTTAATGTCCAATGGATCGGGAATTATTTTGGTCAATTCTGCCATTGAGGCCAATGTACATCTGTATTTTGGAACAAGAGAAGAATTATCAGGTGTTTGGCCTGATATATTTAATTTAAGTACTTCCACCCAACAGGGATATGCAAAGTACTTGACCGATTCAGAATTTTATATTACTTCAGGTCGTATTTGGGTAAAGTATAATCGATTGGGATTGTTTACCCACGAATTAGGACATGTCTTGGGGTTGGGACATGCAGAAGATAGACTCTGTGGTGAGACAATTGAAAACTCAAAGAGTATGATGTGTTCTAAAGCACCAGACAGTTTTTATGAATTGGATAAGAATATTTTAAAAGCCCTCTATAACTCCAAAATCCCTGTGGGCAAACCTTTTGAAGAAGTAAGACCTATTTTGGAAGAAATGCTTTTGGATGGGACAATCCAACTTTAATTGCTACGAACTACTTGGACCAAACGTTGAACTCTTAATCTAATTCTAAGAAAAGTTTCTTTGAGTATGGGCAATAGCATTTTTCCAATAATTATAGACTGACTCTTAATGGTTGTCAATACATAAGAGACTTTGCCTTTAATCTGCACCTCATATTTGTTGTATTGCAGCGCCAAATAGGTACTGGCTATCATAAACATTAAAGCTCCTGGAATCACCACCTCTGGAGAAAGCGAGTGGTTAAAAGGGCGATATAATCCCAATCCGGTTAAGCTTCCATATAGAATCACAAAGTGGATTACATAAATGGATAGGGTGCTTGCACCGATATTCAATATGGTTTTATTGGTCATGAATTTTCGGAACACCATAAATACCGCAAAAACAACAAATACATTCCCCAATCGAATGAATAGGTAATTGTTGGATACAATCAATTTCAAAAATTCAAATCCGGTCCAATCATAAAGTGCGGAAAATGTTCTTGTGGAATGGTAAATCAATAGATAACCCACGGTCAAAGCTATTGAAATAGCTACGGGATACAAATACTTGAAGTTTTTATACCTATTAAAAAGCACCGAAATAAAGGCACCTATAGTAGCGTACCCCAACCATGGCGCAATAGTAAATACAGAACCATTGGCCTTGGTTAAATAATTGGTCAAAAACTCTGGCAAAAATGGATAGGTCCAATCTTTATACACTCGTTCAAATAGAAAAAGCACTAAAGTAATGACCACCAAAACAGTTGGAAAAACAAACTTTTTTCGATGGCTGGTTAACAAGTACACGCCGATCAAGGCCAAAATGGATAGTCCAATACAATGCAGCACATCCACTAAATAAAAGGAATCGTAAATCTGACCTTTCAACAATCCAAATAGGTTTAACCGAAGCAAATACCCGATCAGCAATAATTGCAATCCACGCCGCACACCTTTGGCAACTCGTGGATTTTCCATGCCCATTTGGGGGCTTTTAATCAGTAAATAGGTAAAAATAAAGCCGGAAACTGTGAAGAAAACAGGCGCCGTAATTCCTCTAAAATACAACCAAATGTTATAGGCGCTATTACTGGTATCCCTATAAATAGGGTCCAAAAGCCCATCAATAAAGTGACCTTGGAGCATCATTAAAATGGCCCAAGCTCGCATGGCATCTATAAAAAATAACCTATTGTTGGCTGTCATTTGGATTTTTATTACCCTATATACTTGTTTTGCAAGTAGTTTGGATGCTTTAAAGGTCAAAAATATGCAAAATAGTGCCATCTCTCTTTCAATAAGGCTATTTTAGCGAAACAATTAAAGATTAAATCATATGGCTGCAATATTGGCATTTGCGGGGAGCAATTCTTCCACTTCTATTAATTTTCGATTGGTAAAATTGACCACTTCCTTGGTGCAAAATCATGATATTCAACAGTTAAACATGGCCGAACACCCTTTTGTTATGTTCAGTGAAGATGAAGAAAAGCAAAATGGGTATTCCGATGCATTGGTTGAATTGAAAGAGAAGATCCAAGCAGCTGATGGACTTATATTGTCAGTGAACGAACACAATGGAAACCCTTCGGCCTATTTCAAAAATGTATTGGATTGGCTATCTCGATTAGATCGTAATTTTTTAGAGGGCACCAAGGTGTTGTTAATGTCCACTTCTGGTGGAAAAAGAGGGGCAAAAGGTTCTTTAGGGGTCATTGAAAACATGTTGCCTCGATTTGGCGCCGACATTATTGCTACCTTTTCCTTGCCCGGCTTTCATGATAATTTTAGTGATGAAGCCATTTTGGATGAAGAACTTGAGGCAACACATGCTAAAGCACTCCAAACATTTTTGGATGCCCTAAACTAGACATTGTGCGCACGCATCGTACTTTTCCTTTTGACTCACTTTCCCAAATTAAAAGTGCATTGTTGGATTGGTCTAAAATCCATGAAGATGTAGTATGGCTCGATAGTAATAAGCACCAAGATCAATATTCCAGCTTTGAGGCTTGTTTGGCTGTTGGAGCACATCAGAAAATTGAATCGTTTTCAGGTCTTCATGAGTTTGTGGGACAGCAAAACGATTGGCTGTTTGGTTTTTTTACCTATGATGTGAAAAATCAAATAGAGGATTTGACTTCTGAAAATAATGATGATTTAGGGTTTACCGAATTACATTTTTTTCAACCCCAGAAGATAATCATAATCAAAGAGGGGCAATTGCATTTTATGTATTTGCAAAGCAATGACGGCGAAATGGAAAGGGATTACAAAGCCATTTTTAGTCAAAGAACGATTTCAACGATCACTTTAAAAGTAAAAAACCGTGTCGATATTCATCCTCGAATTTCCAAAGAGTCTTATTTAAATAAGGCTTACCAGTTTTTAGAACATATCCACAGGGGGGATATTTACGAGGCCAATTTTTGTCAAGAATTTTATGCGGAACAAGCGGAAATAGAACCTTGGGGAACATTCCAACAATTAAATCATATTTCTGAACCCCCATTTGCCGTTTTTTTGCGGAGTAAGGACCAGTATTTGCTATGCGCCTCTCCAGAACGGTACCTGAAAAAAGTAGGGGAGAAAGTCATATCCCAACCTATTAAGGGCACTGCTCCTCGTAGTTTGAATGCCACAGAGGACAAAATTATCAGTGAGCAATTGACGAATGATTTGAAAGAGCGGACAGAAAATATCATGATCACGGATCTGGTTCGTAACGATTTATCGAAAAGTGCGCTAAAAGGTTCGGTTCGAGTAGAAGAACTTTGTAAACCCTACGCTTTCAAACAAGTACACCAATTGATCTCAACGGTTGTTTCTAAAGTAGAAAACCATAAAAACCCTGTTGAATTGATTCAGGAAACCTTTCCAATGGGCAGTATGACGGGGGCTCCCAAAATATCAGCCATGAAAATTATTGAGGAGTTGGAAGAAACGAAGAGGGGGCTGTATAGTGGCGCCGTGGGTTATTTTGGCCCAGATGGTGATTTCGATTTTAACGTGGTCATTCGTAGTATTTTGTACAATGCTTCAAGAATGTATGTCTCCTTTTCGGTGGGTAGCGCCATTACGTCAAAATCCAATCCCGAAAAAGAATACCAAGAATGTTTGTTGAAAGCAAAAGCCATGCGTACTGTTTTGGAAAAAGGCGGATGATATTTCGTAAATTCGCGGCATGTTCCCACAATTTAAAAACCATATCAACAACAACTTACCTTTCCTTAAGGAAAAAAAACTACTGGTAGCTTGCAGTGGGGGCATTGATAGTGTGGTTTTAGCCCATTTGTGTGTTGCCAATAAAATGGAAATTGCTCTTGCCCATTGCAATTTTAACCTGCGAGGAGAAGAAAGTGATGGAGATGAAAATTTTGTAAAAAAATTAGGGACATCTTTGGGGATTAAGGTCTTTGTGGAACACTTTGCGACCGAACAGTATGCAGTTGACCAACCAATGTCCGTACAAATGGCCGCTCGCGAACTGCGCTATCAATGGTTTGCAGAAGTATTGCAGGCTGAAGACTTTGACTTTATTTTGACCGCGCACCATGCGGATGATAGTTTGGAGACCTTTATCATCAACTTGTCAAGAGGCACAGGAATCGAAGGACTTTCAGGAATTCCAGAAGTGAACGGACAAGTGGTCAGACCTTTATTGGGATTTTCACGGGAAGAAATTTTGGCATACGCCCAGACCAACAACATAAGTTGGCGGGAAGATAGCAGCAATGCAGAAAGCAAATACCTTCGGAACAAAATCCGACATGAAATTGTTCCTGAATTCATGAAGTTGCATCCGACCATGCTTCAAAACTTTTTGACTACTCAAAACCATTTGCAGCAGACGAGTGCTTTGGTCCAAAATCATCTATCAAAAGTAAAGGATGGGCTTTTTCAGAAAAAAGGAGACCAATTCAATATTCAGATTGAGTCATTGTTGGAACTGAAACCATTGGAGGCGTATTTATACGGACTGTTTCAAGAATATGGTTTTACAGCATGGGAGGATGTAAAAAATCTACTCTATGCCATGAGTGGCAAGCAAGTGTTGTCCAAAACCCATAGACTGCTTAAGGACAGGGAGAATCTTCTGTTGTCTAAATTAGAAACTAAAGACACTAAATCATATTACATTCAAAAAGATAAACCACAAACTACCTTACCCATCAATTTAAAAATGGAGAACGTGAAATCCATTGAAAATCAGGGTAAAAATGTGGTTTTTCTGGATAAGGAAAAGTTAAACTTCCCTTTGGTGTTAAGGAATTGGCAAAAAGGCGACTATTTTTATCCTTTTGGAATGAAGGGCAAAAAAAAGCTATCCAAGTTTTTTAAAGATGAGAAATTCGACCTGATTTCCAAAGAAAAACAATGGCTGCTCTGCTCAAACAATCAGATTGTTTGGGTAGTGGGCAAAAGAGCCGATGAACGTTTTAAGGTTGAGGATTCAACCCAAGAAATAATTAAGATTACCCAGCTTACATGAGAATATTTGTACTCGTTTTAGGATTGTTCTTTTTTAATTTGAGTTTCGCACAAACCGAAGCCGAACCTGCATTGTGGAGTCATGAAGTCAACAAGATTTCAGATACCGAATATGAATTGGTCTTTAAAGGCAAAATTATGGAGGGGTGGCATGTGTACTCCCAATACACGGCCGAAGGAGGCTCTTTGCCCAGCGAATTTACTTTTGAAAAAGCAGGCGAGGATTACGAATTGGTGGGGAAAACCACCGAGAGTGAAACCATTACCGAGTACAGCGATATTTTCGAAGTGGATGAAACCTTCTTTAAAAAAGAGGCCATTTTCTCCCAAAAAATCAAGTTGCTCAATCCTGAAGTGCGTCAAATTTCTGTCAACCTGTTTTATCAGATCTGTAAAGAGGTTTGCATTCCTAAGGACCATCTGTTTGAGGTTTCCTTGGATGGAGGCACTTTTGTGGCTGAAAATAAAACCTTGGATGAAAAGAGTGTTGCCCTGGGTGAATCACTAAAACTGGATTTAAAGAACAAAGAGCTGTTAAACCAAGGTGGAATTTCAAGTAAAGAGGGGAGTGCCAACCTTTGGATAATCATCGGACTTGGGTTTTTAGGCGGATTGATTGCCTTGTTGACGCCTTGCGTGTTCCCGATGATTCCGTTGACGGTGTCCTTTTTTACCAAAAGAACCCAGAATAAATCCAAGGGAATACGGGATGCATTGCTCTATGGATTTTTTATCGTTTTGATTTATTTTTTATTAAGCCTGCCGTTCCATTTATTTAATTCGGTGGATTCCCAAATATTGAACACTATTGCGACCAACGTGTGGCTCAATGTGTTCTTCTTTTTGATTTTTGTATTCTTTGCCTTCTCGTTTTTTGGCTATTACGAATTGACTTTGCCGAGCTCTTGGGCCAATAAAATGGATGCGGCTTCTTCTAAAGTCGGAGGTGGTATGGGCATCTTTTTTATGGCATTGACCTTGGCGATTGTTTCCTTTTCCTGTACTGGACCCATTTTGGGCGGATTGTTGGGAAGTACCACCTTGGCTGAAGGTAATGTGGCAACCAACCTAACAGCTGGCATGGTGGGCTTTGGATTGGCCTTAGCCTTGCCTTTTGCCTTATTTGCGATGTTCCCGGCTTGGTTAAATTCATTGCCTAAATCTGGAGGTTGGATGACTACCGTAAAAGTGGTTCTTGGTTTTTTGGAATTGGCCTTGGCCTTTAAATTCCTTTCCAATGCAGATTTGGTAGGGAATTGGGGTTTCCTTAAAAGAGAAATTTTCTTGGGAATTTGGATCGTGCTTTTCATTTTAACCACCTTATACCTTTTTGGAATATTTAGATTTCCACATGATGGACCCAAAAAGAAACTTTCAGGAACCAGAAAGGTGTTTGGATTGGTGAGTTTTGCCTTTTCTGTTTATTTGGTGCTAGGGCTTTTCAATGTGACCTCATTAAAATTGTTGAGCGGATTCCCGCCCCCAAGCTTTTACAGTGTGGCGGAAACTGAAAGCGATTGTCCATTGGGATTGGATTGTTTTAAGGACTTTGAAGAAGGAGTTGCCCATGCAAAAGAAGTGAACAAACCAATTTTATTGGATTTCACTGGTTGGGCATGCGTAAACTGCAGAAAGATGGAGGAAAACGTGTGGAGCGACCCAAGTGTGTACCAGCTTTTAAAAGAAGAATATATCCTGATTTCGCTTTACGTGGATGACCGTAAGAAATTACCAGAAGCAGAAAAGTTTGATTTCAAGTACGATTCAGGTAGGATTAAATCCATTGAGACGGTTGGACAAAAATGGGGAACCTTCCAGACCATCAATTTCAATGCGGCCTCCCAACCATATTATGTACTCTTATCACCCAATATGGAGGTGTTGAATGATGCCGTTCAGTACGTGGATGTTGAGACCTATGAAGCATGGCTTAAGTCTGGGTTAGGGAAACATCAACTTTCCATGAACAAATAAATTCATAACATTCTTTTTCAGCCTTGTGATAAAATAATCATAACTTCGGTTGAATCAATTTACGAAACCGAATCTCTGTGAAAACTGTAAAAAAAGTACTGTTTGGCCTACTGGCATTACTTATACTGGCTCTTATTGGGGTTGCCATATTTTTAAATGGCCTTAAGCCCGATTATTCAGGAAAAAAATCACTTTCAGGCCTCCAAAGTGAGGTGACTACGTATTTTGATCCCTACGGAATTCCACATATTTATGCTGATAATGAGGAAGATGCCCTAAAGGCATTGGGCTATGTGCATGCACAGGACCGCCTATGGCAAATGGAACTGTTGCGAAGGGTTGGAAAAGGAAGAATTTCCGAGGTTTTCGGCGAAGATTTTGTAAAAACGGATAAGTTTTTCTTGTCGCTGGGCATTGATGAGCATACTAAAGAAACTTTAAAAGATTTAAACCCCAATAGCGATGTGTTGCAATTGGTACAGGCCTATTTGGATGGTGTCAACGAATTTATCAAGAAGGGTCCAACACCGGTTGAGTTTTATTTGACCGGTATCGATAAAGAACCCTTTACACTTGAAGATGTGTACAACTCCGTAGGGTATATGGCCTTTAGTTTTGCCATGGCGCATAAAACCGACCCCTTATTGACCAGTATGCGAGATAAGTTGGGAGAAGCCTATCTTAATGATTTAGCGATTGATTCCGACACCTCTACCGTTTGGATTAAAAATTATAAGGGGATTGAAACCGATACTTTAGGTTCTCAAATATCGGCCACAGTAATGGCTGCACTCGACAAACTGCCCATTCCACAATTTGAAGGAAGCAATAGTTGGGTGATTGCGCCAGAAAAGACCAAAAGTGGAAAAGTAATTTTCGCCAACGACCCCCATATTGGCTTCGCACAACCATCTGTTTGGTATGAAGCCCATATCAATACACCCAATTATGAAAAATACGGGTATCATTTGGCTGGAGTGCCGTTCCCATTATTGGGTCACGATAGAAATTTAGCTTACGGAATGACGATGTTTGAAAATGATGACATCGATTTCTATTACGAAGAAACCCACCCATCAGATAGTACAAAGTATAAAACCGCAGAAGGCTGGAAAAATTATCAGTATGTGAACAAGACCATCAAAGTGAAAGATGGTGAAGCTATTTCGTTCTCTTACAAAAAAACGCATCACGGTCCTGTTTTAAATACTATCGCCGACCAAATATCGGGGGAGCGGCCCGTAGCCATGTCTTGGATATACACCAAACCCAAAAATCAGGTGTTGCATGCTTTGCATGGAATCAGTCACGCCAAAAATATAGAGGAGTTTAAGGAATGCTTACCTAAAATTCATGCTCCAGGGCTCAATATCATGTACGGGGATGCCGAAGGGAATGTCGCTTGGTGGGCTACCGCCCAATTGTATCAAATGCCCGATAGCCTTTCTACCAAGTTTATTTTGGATGGTACTTCGGGAAAAGAGGAGCCTTTACGTTATTTGGATTTTTCAGAGAACCCAAGTGCAACCAATCCACCATGGAACTATGTGTATTCTGCCAATAATCAACCCGATACCATCGCGGGAATGGTCTACCCAGGATATTATCTCCCTGAGAATAGGGCAAAGCGTATTGTGCAACTGTTGGAAGGCAAAGAGAAATGGGATAAAGAAGATGTTTCTAAAATGATTCTGGATGTGACATCAACAGTCAATACCCAAGTAGTAACCGAACTTATTAAATATTTTGATGTTTCCCGCTTGAATTCCGAGCAATTGGTATTGGTGGATTCACTTAAAAATTGGAACGGCGAATACAAATTGACCAGCACGAGTCCAACACTCTACCACAGATGCGAGTATTTTATGGTGAAAAACACCATGGAGGATGAAATGGGAGAGGAAATGTTCAAACAATTTTTATCCACCCATCTATTTAAAAGACAGATTGGTTGGGGTGCCAAGAATGTTGATGGCGTTTGGTGGGACAATGTGCACACCAAAGACACAATAGAAACACGCCACGATATTGTGATGAAATCTTTTGCCGATGCTTGGGAATCTTTGGTTGAGGATTTAGGTCCTGATCCAAGCGAATGGACTTGGGACAAGGTACACACTTTGGAACATCAACATCCGTTTGGACAGGTTGACGCTTTAAGAAAATACTTTAATGTAGGGCCATTCCCTGTAGAAGGAACCCGCGAAGTAATCAATAACCTCACCTTTCCGTATGATGATTCAGGATTCTACAAGGTGAATGTTGGGCCTTCCACTCGTCGAATCATTGATTTTTCAGATGTGGAAAATAGCATCAGCATATTACCGACAGGACAATCAGGAAATCCATTGAGTAAACATTATAAGGACCAGGCTCAAATGTATGTGAATGGGGAGTTCCGTAAAATGATGATGAACAAGACAGAAATTGAGGAAAAAGCAGAATCTATTCTCATCTTCACCAAGTAATATTCACCTACGTTAATTCAGAAAGGCCTTTCGTCAACTCAAACTAGGGCATTCATCAAACCTTAGGATTTTTCAACCTTAGATTAGCTATTTTTTGCTCGTAATTAACGAGAAACATCTATATGCTAATCAAAGTTTATGGCAGTGCTGTGTTTGGTATCGAAGCGACCACCATTGTAGTGGAAGTTAATATCGATAAAGGAATTGGGTATCATTTGGTGGGATTGCCCGATAATGCCATTAAAGAGAGCAACTATCGTATTGCTGCGGCCCTGCAAAACAACGGCTACAGAATTCCAGGCAAGAAAATCACCATTAATATGGCTCCTGCCGATCTACGAAAGGAAGGTTCTGCCTATGATTTGACCTTGGCCTTGGGGATTTTAGCCGCATCGAATCAAATTAATTCCGAAAACATTCAAGAGTATCTCATCATGGGCGAATTGTCGTTGGATGGAAGCCTACAGCCCATTAAAGGAGCATTGCCTATTGCCATCAAAGCACGGGAGGAGGGGTTTACGGGGTTCATCCTACCTAAAGAAAATGCCAGTGAGGCGGCTATTGTGGATGGATTGAAAGTCTATGGTGTGGATAATATTAAAGAGGTAATCGATTTCTTCGATGTGGGCACTCCTTTGGAGCAAACAAAGGTTAATACGCGTGAAGAATTTTATGAACACCTGAACGCGCCCGATTTTGATTTTGCCGATGTAAAAGGCCAAGAAGGCATTAAGCGATGTATGGAAATTGCAGCGGCGGGAGGGCACAATATCATTTTAATAGGACCGCCTGGGGCAGGAAAGACCATGTTGGCGAAACGGTTACCTTCCATTTTACCTCCAATGACGCTTCATGAAGCTTTGGAAACCACTAAAATACACAGCGTAGTGGGCAAGGTAAAAAATAAAGGATTAATGAGCCAGCGACCTTTTAGAAGTCCGCATCATACCATAAGCAGCGCGGCTCTTGTGGGTGGCGGAAGCTATCCACAGCCGGGTGAGATTTCATTATCACACAATGGCGTTTTGTTTTTGGATGAACTTCCCGAATTTGAACGTAGGGTTTTGGAAGTCATGCGGCAACCCATTGAAGATAGGGAGGTGACCATTGCGAGAGCTCAGTACACGGTTACCTATCCAAGTAGTTTTATGTTGGTGGCCAGCATGAATCCAAGTCCGGGTGGGTATTTTAACGACCCCGATGCTCCCGTAACTTCTTCACCTGCGGAAATGCAACGGTATTTAGGAAAGATTTCGGGTCCTTTGTTGGATAGAATTGACATTCATATTGAAGTGACCCCAGTTCCATTCGATAAACTTTCCGATGAACGTAAGGGAGAGCACAGTGTTGCCATTCGAAAAAGGGTGGAAGCTGCACGAGAAATACAAACCAAGAGATTTGGTGATTTACATCAAGTCCATTACAATGCTCAAATGGGAACAAGGCATATACGGGAATACTGCAAATTACAAGATGCTTCCAAGACACTTTTAAAAAATGCCATGGAACGCTTGAATCTTTCCGCTAGGGCCTACGATAGAATTTTAAAAGTGGCTCGTACCATCGCCGACTTGGAAAATTCAGAACAGGTGAATGAAAATCACATTTCAGAAGCTATCCAATACCGGAGTCTAGACAGAGAAGGCTGGTTGGGGTGATAAATGGCTATTTCACTTTTTTTATGCTTTATAGGCGTTTATGTATCAATTTATGGTATTCCGAAGTTTACTATAAGATCACAACCCATTTAATGTAAGTTGTCCTTTTCCATCGGGTTAAAAGATTATTCCAATAAGTTCCACTCTTCTTCTGTTGCTTTGGATTTCTGATATTCCATGACCAACAACCAAGCGTTATCTCGTTTTATTAATAGAGCATTAAAATGTATGAATTGTTTTTGATTGGCGTTACCAGTCCCATTGCTGGATTGGAAGGCAAAAATTCCTGTTTCATGTGCGGTAGTTTCGTCACCTATCCGCTGTGAGAAACGGAATTCCACACTATTCCGTGTTTTTCCTGTTTTGGTGTCTATGAAACCTTGCTTCCAGTTTTGTAGTGCCTTTGCAATAGATACAGATCCTTTGTTTTCACCAGTTGTAAATACAACAACCGCATCTTCATGGTAGGTGGCTTTATAGCCTTCGTAGTCTCCCTCATTTACAGTTCTCGAAACCTCAGCCCAAAAGTTATTTAGTTCCGCTAGTCTTAACGAATCATTTGGAGTTTCCATTTTACCGTTTTTAGGGTTACTCGCAATAGCACCGGTAACACTTAGTGCAAGTATCAGGGTAATAAAGAGTCTATTTTTCATATGCAAAACTTGATTTAAGTAACTAAATCTTACTTATTAAGTTACTGAATTATTTATTTTTTTTGATTTTATCCAAGGGGCTTGCAAAAGCCTTAATTGGTTAGTTATAATTACGCTTTAGAGTGTATTCCTGAGGCTATTCAATACCAAAGCCTGGACCGTGAGTGCTGGTTCGGTTGAATGCTCTACCATGACAGTAGTTTCGCTTCCATACAGTTAAAAAGGCTATTGACATTATGTCTTAAATGAATAAGAATCATTTCTTATTTGGTTAATTCAATTTCGATTTTTTCTTTTAAATCAAGCAAAGCAGTCTTCATTTGTCCCATGCGAAATATATAGGTATAGTACTTTTGCTGTTCCAAATCATAAATCCATAGAAAGTCTTGATTGCTCATAATGTTAGTTACTTTTAGTTTAAAATCTATTGCCTTAGTGCCGTCTTTATTGAGAATAGGCTTATGATCAAGAATTTTATATTCCAAATCAGCTATTCTTGAGTCATATTCATCTTCCATGGAATGCGAAAAAAACTGAAAAAATGGTAAAACGGTATAGGTGCGATTAATGGCAGTTCTTAGGGAGTCATTTTTAATAAAGTCCAACCCAGAAGATTTAAGCGCTTCATAAGGGCCATTGTCATACCCCAACCTTATGCCTTGGCCTAGTTGTTTGTAAAATTTTATAAAGAGGCTGTCACTAATTTCATTTTTATTATGAATGTAGGTCATCAAACTATCCAGTCCACTTTTTTTTCTTAATAATCGAGGACCATATTGTAAATCGTAATTACGCAGGTCGTTTTCTATGGAAACTTTGAATTCTTTTAAGAATACAATTTGCTTTTGGTTTGTTTTGCGTTCTTCATTCCAATTATTGATTTGTAGGGCAATGATGATTCCAATTACTACAAGTATAATTTCACCAAGGGCATACTTAAGGTACTTGCCTGTTTTTCCTTCAGCCAGTAGGCTTCGACGTATTTTTCTAAAGAACTGTATCATTTAAAGGTTGATCTTGATGTGTAAATCAAATTCATTCATTGAATCTCTGAATCAAATGGTAACTGAATTCCACCATCTCTTTGTAATTTTCTTTACTTATTTTTTCATCGATACCATGAAAACGGGTGAAACTTTCAGGGCTTATTCGAATGGGATAAAATCGATACACATCATCCGCAACATTGTAAAAGTAACGGGCATCGGTTCCTCCTCCAATAAGCCCAGGCACCACTGCGGCATCTGGAAAAACAGAACGGATTGTTTTCTCCAAGTTTTGGAATGCTTTGGATTCGATTCCAGAAACAGGTGAGGGGTCTGTGGCAAAACCAGCCAACTCCACTCTAATGTCGTTACCAATGGTTTCTTGAATGTGGGTTTTTACGGATTCAACAGTTTCACCGGGCAAAATTCTAAAATTTATGGTGGCCTTGGCAAGGGTAGGAATCACATTATCTTTTACACCACCTTCAATAATGGTTGGCGCTGTTGTGGTATGTGCATTCAATGCTTTTAATACAGGAGCTTTAAACAACCAAGGATTGGCAAACGCCATTTTTTTGAAAAAAGGCATTTCAGCTCCCATATATTCAAATTGATAATCCAACGGTTTTACCAATTTATAAGGTCTTTGGTTATTCTCAAGGGCAACAATGGCTTTGGCCAACATGCCAATGGTGTTGTCTTCTGGCGGTGCCGAACTATGACCTCCCCTGGTTTCCACAATAAGGTTGTAAGAAGCATATCCTTTTTCGGCCAAATTGACCATGGCAACGGTTTTATCAAAACCAGGAACCATATTTTCTGCTAAAAATCCACCTTCATCCAGAGCCATGGCAGCATGTATTCCTTTCTCTTTTAAATAAGCCGCAATTTTTTTGGCTCCATGCTCACCACCCAATTCTTCATCGTGTCCAAATGCCAGGTAAATGGTTTGGTTCGGTTGAAACGATTCTTCCAACAATTGCTCTACAGACTCCATTAGCGCCATCAAAGAACTTTTGTCGTCCAGAGTGCCGCGGCCAATAATATGGGAATCGGTTATAGTGCCATCAAATGGACCTGCCTCCCAATCGGCCAAGGTGGGTTGGTCTACAGGCACCACATCTTGATGAGACATTAAAATAATAGGTTTTTTGGAAGGATCCTTGCCTTTCCATGTGTACAATAAACTATACTCACTTATTTTTTCTAAGGATAGGTTTTCATGCAAAAGGGGATAGGTTTCCGCCAAAAAAAGATGAAATCCGTTAAAAGCCGTCGAATCTGGAATGGCCTCTTCACTAAAGGAAATGGTTTTGTGTTGAATGGCTTTTGACAAGTTCTGAAAGGCATTTGAAGGGAAGTCCATGGCCTTAAGGGAATCCGGTTCCACTTGTCGAGAAGTTAGAGACATGGTGTTTACCACAAGAATCGCAACTAGAACAAGAACAATGGCCAAAAGACCGAGGATGATTTTTTTCATTTTGGGCGGGTTGGTGAATTGAGTTGATCCAAATTAGATAAAAAATTGTAAGTCAAGCTAATGGAGGTGGTTTTATTTAGAATTTCCTCAAAAAGGAAATGTTTTAAGCAATGAATCAATAATTGAGGGCATTTTATCGAAAAAGTATATAAAATTTTAGTTAAACCTAGTTTATAAGTCTCTTTATGAGTTGATTAGGGTGTATTTTTGCCCTTCTTTTTAAAAATAGTAGGCATGCAATGTGTAGAATTGAACCCTGTTGGCAATTTTGACCCGTGGGAACAGGAGAAGATTGATGAGTTAATGCATCAGGAAATTTCAGAATCCTTAAGTAACAATCTGGTTTTTGAAAATGATTTTGTACGGCTCTGGGATATATATTTGTTGCCAGGGCAAAGAATTCCGTTTAGAAGACAGAACAGAAATTATGGGTGGGTTTGCACTACAGGTGGTTTGGCCTTGACCAGATACGGAAATGGTAAAATAGATATGGTAAAATTGAACCCTGGCGATACCCAATATTTTGAGTACAAGGGCAAAAATTATATCAACGATTTAGAAAATATCGGGGAGGATACCATTGTCATCAATATTTTGGAATATAAGGAGACCAAAATGGACGACAGCATTCAGTTTTGTAACTAGATAGCCTTAATATTGGCTTTTAAGCCAGATACAATCCCAAGGATATTGGTTACGGTTTCTTCCAAATAATATTTAATGGCCAAATGCGGAATCCTAATGGTGGTAAAACCATTTTTAAAAGAGTGCATGGCATCTTCCAAATCATTAATGGCCTGTTCATGGGTAATCATATTGTAATCCTTGTCGATTTCAATATTTAATTTTACACGTGAAATTGCAATATCTACAGATTTTTTCCCGTCCCACCACTCTAACATTGGATGAGCTCCAGCTTCTTTTAGGGCATAAAACAATTGAATGGCTTCAATCGGGGTATTGTTATCTAGAATAACTCTTTTTATCAATCGAGTATGTCTTTCGCATAGCTGTACTCCTAAAGCCTCTATGGATTCCTTACTTTGTTGGGGTCCAATGCTTTTATCGCAATCCTTACACGTCATAGGTCTTAGTCAAGTTTAAGGTCAAGTATGATTTGGGACTATTATAACTTTGAGATTTTTAAAATCGTATAAAAATTCGATGTAAAACACCCCACTTTTAGACGAACGGCATTTTTTTGGATGAAATGCATGATTTGTTAGGATAACCTTATAACTTCAACCACCAAAACCAACTAGACCATGTTTAAAAAAATTGGACCGGGAGTATTGGTTGCAGCGGCCTTTGTTGGACCAGGTACTTTGACCATGTGTACGCTTGCCGGTGTACGATTTGGCTACAGTTTAATTTGGGCCTTATTGGTCTCTGTCATCGCTACCATTGTATTGCAGGGTATGGCTGGCAGGATTGGCTTGGTAACGCAAAGTGGGCTTGTTGACGTGGTAAAGGACCAAGTACGGTCCAAAGGAATCCGAAACTTGGTGATTGCCATTGTTTTTGGAGCAATTTTGGTGGGAAATGCAGCCTATGAAGCCGGAAATATTGGTGGAGCCACTCTTGGCATGGAGCAGTTGATTCCACAACAAACCTTAAAACCCTTTCTTCCTTTATTTATAGGACTCATTATATTCTTTCTTTTATGGTTTAGTACCTATAAAATTTTGGAAAAGATATTCGTTGCATTAGTGGGTATTATGGGGGTGAGCTTTGTTATTTGTGCCATTATTACACAGCCTTCCATAGTTGGAATTTTCAAAGGCATGTTCGTACCACATTTACCCGATGGAAGTTTATTCACCGTAATTGCTTTGGTGGGAACAACCGTGGTGCCCTATAATTTGTTCTTGCACGCCTCTTTGGTGAAGGAAAAATGGAAATCCAAAGATGATTTAAACTCATTGAATTGGGACACCATTTTATCCATAGGACTGGGTGGTTTGGTCTCTATGGCCATATTGATCACCGCTTCTGCAGCTCCTATTTCAGATATTGACAATGCTTTGGATATGGCCGTTGCGTTGGAGCCCTTATTTGGCAAAATGGCCGTTTATTTTATGGCAACCGGACTTTTGGCCGCGGGAATAACCTCCGCCATTACCGCTCCATTGGCAGCGGCATTTGTAGCCAGTAGCAGTTTTGGATGGGAGGGAGGCATGCAAAATATCAAGTTTAAACTCGTTTGGCTATTGGTGGTGCTTTGCGGCGTAGTTTTTCTTTCTTTTGACATTAAACCCATTCAAGTAATACAGTTTGCACAAATTGCCAATGGGATTTTACTTCCCATCATGGCATCCTTATTATTATGGGTGGTGAACAAAAAATCCGTAATGGGAGATAACAAGAATAATCTGCTCCAAAATATTTTGGGATTTGCCATTGTTGCCTTTGCTATTTTTTTGGGAGCAAAAAGTATCTTTAAAGTAATAGGATTGTTCTAAATGAATGAATATTTCATAGATATTAATTGTGATGTAGGCGAGGGCGTTGGCAATGAAGCTGACCTTTTTCCTTTCATCAGCTCCTGCAATATTGCATGTGGGGGCCATGCGGGATCTCTTAAAACCATGATGCAAGTGGCTCAATTGGCAGCAAAACATGGAATAAAGGTGGGAGCCCACCCATCATATCCCGATAAGGCCAACTTTGGAAGGGAAGTCATGGATATTTCTAAAGAAGAACTTGAACAAAGTATACAAACCCAACTTGCAACTTTCGATGAAGTCCTTAAGCAACAGCAAATATCATTGCATCATATTAAGGCCCACGGAGCTCTATACAATCAGACCGCAAAAGATGAAAAACTGGCCAAAGTTTATCTGAAAGCCATTCAAGCATATAAGAATAAAGCATTGCTCTACGTGCCTTTCAAGTCTGTGGTAGCGCAATTGGCGCTGGAAATGGAATTTAAAATAGCGCACGAAGCCTTTGCAGACAGGAATTACAATGCTGACTTAAGTTTGGTATCCAGAAAAGAGCAAAACGCTCTCATTCAAAACCCAGAACAAGTGCTTCAGCATATCTTACCAATGATTAAGCAAGGGAAAGTAAAGGCCATGAATAACGAATTTGTTGAAATTTCCGCACAAACCCTTTGTGTGCATGGCGATACAGCCGCTGCATTGGAAATATTAACGTATATTTCTGAAGAATTACCCCGAAACCAAGTGCACATAGAAAAGTGAATACATACCCCATCAACATCAAACCTTTTGGAGAACGAGCTGTTTTAATTGAATGGCCCAATAAAGTAAGTGAGTCCATTTTAACAAACATCCTTGACTTTATGGATGTGTTCAAAGCACTAAAAATTGAAGGTTGGGAAATGTCCGTAGCCTACAATTCCCTGACCATGGTGTACAATCAGGATCATATTGATTTTGAAAAGATCAAAACGATTATTTTGGATTGTTATGCAAAGCTAGAGGATTCAAAAGTTCAACGAACCCAACATTTGTGGACCATTCCAGTATGTTATGATATCGAATTCGGGATTGATATTGAGGAAGCGGCCAAAACTTTGCAACTTTCTGTAGAAGAACTGATTGAGCAACACACCTCCCATGAATATGTGGTGTACGGCATCGGTTTTTTACCGGGATTTATGTATTTGGGAGGATTGCCTTCCAGTTTGGAAATTCCACGAAGGGCAGAACCAAGACTACGGGTAACCAAAGGTTCAGTTGGGTTGGCAGGAAAGCAAACGGGTATTTATCCCCAAGATTCCCCCGGCGGATGGAATATTATCGGAAACTGTCCGGTGCAACTGTTCAATCCAAAGGAAAAATTGCCCTGTTTTGTGAAGGTAGGAGACAAAATTAGATTTGAAAGTATTTCTAAAGCTGAATACGATTTGCACAAGATAGAGGGGGAGGTAGGAATTTATAAACCCGAAAAAGTTGTTTTGAATGCTTAAAGTACTTAAATCCGGTTTTTATTTGACCATTCAAGATTTGGGTCGTTTCGGCTATCGCGATGTGGGCGTCCCGATTTCGGGCGCCATGGATGTTGAGTCTGTAAAAAAGGCCAATATGTTGCTCGAAAATGAAGAGAATGACGCGGTATTGGAAATCACCATGACGGGGCCTACGCTTCAGTTCGATGCGCCCTCCTTTATTTGTCTTTCAGGAGCTCATATTTTAGCGACCTTGAACAATCAACCCATTGAAAATTATCGTGTTATACAGGTGGGTAAAGGAGATATTCTGTCTTACGGTAGATTAGAGAAAGGTTTTAGGGGCTATTTGGCAATAAAAGGCGGCTTTCAAAATGATAAGGTATTGGGGAGTAGGTCGCAATTTGTCCCTGTCACCAAATCGGCCAGGCTTAAGGATGGTGATGAGGTAAAGTACAAGGAATCCGCATCTTTTAAGCCTATTATATCAGAAGTAAAAATTGAAGACCATTTTGAAAAAGATGTTCTTACCGTTTTTAAAGGACCAGAGTTTGAATTGCTCACCGATGCCCAACTCACGGAGATTTTCACCAAAACCTATTCCTTATCCAAAGAGAACAACCGAATGGCCTATCAAATTGCAGAGTTGATCAAGGGCCATGAACATTCCATGTTGACCTCGGGCACTTTACCGGGTACCGTGCAATTGACCCCTGCAGGACGAATGATCATTTTGATGAAAGATGGTCAGACTACCGGGGGCTATCCTAGAATTTTCCAATTGTCCGAAGATTCCATAAACGTTTTGGCACAGAAAAAATCGGGGGAGCATTTCCGGTTTAAGCTTTCTTGATTTGCGTCGGTAACCTAAAATCAAAGAAGATGAAAGTAACCCTAATCAGTATTCCAGTTCTTGATCAAGAAAAGGCATTGCAATTTTATACTCAAAAACTGGGTTTTCTAAAAAAGAAGGATGAACCCGTCGGTGGCGGTAACAGATGGTTGACTTTAGTTTCCAAAGATCGGCAAGAGGGCCCCGAATTATTATTGGAGCCCGCACCTAATCATTTTGAACCAACCAAGAAGTATCAAGAAGCTTTGCTGGAAGCTGGTATTCCATGGACACAATTTGACGTGCAGGATGTTACTTCCGAATATGAACGGCTCATTAAAATGGGGGTCGAGTTCAGTGTAAAACCCACCGAAATGGGAACCGTAAAGTATGCGGTATTGAACGACACTTGTGGCAATCTAATTCAACTCGTAGAAGAATTGTAGGATGCGGGTTTTTCAATGGAACTGGAGGTGGAATTGGAATCCAGAACCCAAAACACATTTTGTCATTGTTTTATCGTTAACCATTCTAACGGCTATTTTATCTGTGGTTTCATTAGGATATGCCATTCATCAAATCACCAAAAATCCAGTTGTAAATGGTACTGTGGTAAAAAGCGTATCCAATATTGACGGTATGCATGCTCCAATCATAGAATACCGTTCTCCCAACAAGGGTATTACTCAATTTAGGTCAAAGCATTCAACCAGACCACAGCGTTATTTTATTGGCGATTCGGTCGAAGTAATCTTAGTGGGTGAAGATTTTGAACCAAAGCTAAAAAGCTTTTTCAGTGTATATGGGCTTAGTGCGTTTTTCGTATTGTTTTCATTGATTTCGACCATAGGCACTTTTGCCGTTTACCGTACTCGTGTAAAAAAGTGAGGATAAAAGTTGTAAAGGGATTGTTGGTGGTCCTAAAATCTTCTCAAATAGGGCGAGAACCTGTAAAAAGTTGCTTATCTTATAGGTATTAAACATCACTGATTAATAACCCAAAGTAAAAAAACTTATGAGCTATTACTACAATACGGTTTTAAAGGAAAAGAATTTCGAGAAAGCTATTGAAAAAGTAACGCTCGAACTGAAAAACGAGGGTTTTGGAGTCCTAACCGAAATTAACATCAACGAAACCCTAAAGAATAAATTAGGGGTGGATTTTAAAAAGTACAGAATCCTAGGTGCTTGTAATCCGCCATATGCCTATGAAGCATTGACGCAAGAGGAAAAAATCGGACTCTTTTTACCTTGTAACGTAGTGGTTTTAGAAAATGATAAGGGTGACATTGAAGTGGCTGCCGTGGACCCTGTTGCTTCAATGATATCGGTTAAAAATGTTAAGTTGGGTTCTGTGGCTCAGGAAATACGGCAAAAACTTAAAAATGTGATTGGAAAGCTTTCTTAGTAAATGTATTTTGAATTAAGACTGTGATTTTTAGGTGTTGATAAATAAGTTGTTGTAAATTTATTACATGAACTTTAATAGGGGTTTATTTCAACTGATTGCTGGTCTTTTGTTGGTGGTGCATATAACCACCTCTTTAGATTATGTTCCCGTTACTACGTCTATAACGGAAACAGCTAGTACTGAACTTCTATATCAAACCATAAATATCACTTATAATGATATTAATTTTGATACTGCGCAAAAAGCAACGTTTCACCAAATAGCCCAAAATTCCTGCTCTAGAATAAGTAGTGCATTGAATCTACTAGCAGAAAGTTGCACTAAAAACGAGGTAGGTTTAAAAATCCAAATAGAATCCCTTTTACAATACAAATCAAATCTTCTTAATATTGTCTTAAACGATATAATTCAACAAAAGTGTAATTGGATGAAATGTGCCTAGACTTTATTAAGTCTGGTTATTGAGTTCTAACACCTTCATAAAGGAAGGTATTTTCCACATTAAATCCAGTTACAATGAAATTAAAAAAGCTTCTACGCTTTTTAACGCTCTTGTGCTTTCTTTTAATTGCTTCCATCGTTCCATTTCCAATTAGTTTTCATCGAAAGGACAATTTACCCATTTATAAAATCGAACAATTGGACAAAATGGAAGATGAAGATGATGATGAAGAAGAGTGTCAGTTATTTTCATAAAGCAAGCAGCATCGAAAAATTCTGGCTCGATATAACATTATTGATCAAATTAATTTTGTAGTATTGAATCATGAAAAGAAAAAACCTAGTCGATAACGTAGTCATTAGTATCCCAGAAATGGACTGATACAGACTTGTTATAGACAAAAAGGGCCTGTATCAATTGTGGTACAGGCCCTTTTTTTTATAAAGAAAAATAATTGAATATTGGATTTTGAATTAACATAATTAACTGAAAAACAGCAAATTAAATGTTTTAAGATTCAAGTGGATTTAAATCACCTTAAACTGTTAAAAATCTAAGGCTTTTTAAACATCTATCTTTGAAATACAATATAAAATTCAGCAGAATACCCTATTTGAAGGAAATTTGATAATGGAATTGAACAAGTTTAGTAAGAATGTGACCCAAAACCCAACGCTGCCAGCTGCACAAGCTATGTTGCACGCGATTGGATTGACAGATGAAGATTTACAAAAACCCCTAATTGGAATTGCAAGTACAGGTTACGAGGGTAACCCTTGTAACATGCACTTGAACAATTTAGCGTTGGATGTAAAAAAAGGCGTAGAGTCTTCCAATTTAGTTGGGCTCATTTTTAACACCATTGGGGTCAGCGACGGTATTTCCAATGGAACACCGGGAATGCGTTACTCTTTGCCTTCAAGGGATATTATTGCCGATTCCATTGAAACCGTTATCCAAGCGATGAGTTATGATGGTTTGGTCACTGTGGTCGGTTGCGATAAAAACATGCCAGGTGCATTGATGGCGCAATTGCGTTTGAACCGTCCATCCATTTTAGTGTACGGAGGAACCATTGCTCCAGGGTGTCACAACAATAAAAAATTGGATATTATTTCCGCTTTTGAGGCCTACGGTCAAAAAGTAGCGGGAACCATAGACGAAACCGAATTTAAGGAAGTGATTCACAAAGCATGTCCAGGCGCGGGAGCTTGTGGCGGAATGTACACGGCCAACACCATGGCCTCAGCTATTGAGGCAATGGGAATGTCCATGCCCTTTAATTCCTCCATTCCTGCAGTGAACGAAGCCAAGGCAGGAGATTGTGAAGCAGCAGGTGAAGCCTTGAGACATTTATTAGAGGTGGATTTGAAACCTAAAGACATTGTCACCAAAAAAGCATTGGAAAATGCATTTCGTTTGGTAACGGTATTGGGTGGTTCAACCAATGCGGTATTGCATTTTATGGCCATTGCCCATGCTGCTGAAGTGGATTTTACCTTGGAAGATATTTCAAGAATTAGTGATACGACACCTTTGTTGGCTGACCTAAAACCAAGTGGAAAGTTCTTAATGGAGGACTTGCATAAAGTAGGTGGGGTGCCAGCAGTTTTAAAATATATGTTGAAAAAAGGCATGCTTCACGGTGATTGTATGACGGTAACCGGTAAAACCATTGCCGAGAACTTATTGGATGCCCCAGATTTGGAAGAGGGACAAGAAATCATCAAATCGGTGGATTACCCAATCAAGGAAACAGGTCATATACGAATTTTATATGGAAACTTGGCGACGGAAGGTGCAGTAGCTAAAATCACAGGGAAAGAAGGTCTTGAATTTACAGGAACCGCCCGTGTTTTTGACAGCGAAACCGCAGTAAATGAGGGAATCCATAATGGAAAAGTGCAAAAGGGTGATGTGGTGGTTATTCGCTATGAAGGCCCAAAAGGAGCGCCTGGAATGCCTGAAATGTTGAAACCAACCTCTGCCATTATGGGTGCAGGATTGGGTAAAGACGTTGCTTTGATTACCGACGGAAGATTCTCTGGAGGTTCCCATGGATTTGTGGTAGGACACGTGTCGCCCGAAGCGCAAGTAGGTGGTGGAATTGCCTTAGTAAAAGACGGGGATGAAATCACCATTGATGCAGTAAAGAATACCATCAACATCAACATTTCTGACGAAGAATTGGAACAAAGAAGAAAAGAATGGAAGCAGCCTGAACTGAAAATCAAATCAGGAAGCTTGTACAAATATGCTAGAACCGTTTCATCAGCCGCAAAAGGTTGTGTGACCGATGCGTTCTAAATCACTGAATACGGTTGAAATTCTTTAAACATTGGGTTTATGGAAACATTGAAGACAAAAAAAGAAAAAAAGAAAAAAGAAACTACCATGAGGATATCTGGTGCAGAGGCCATCATTCACTGTTTGTTGGCGGAAGGTGTTGATTTGATTTATGGATATCCCGGGGGAGCCATTATGCCAGTGTATGATGAGCTGTATAAGTTCCAAGATAAATTGACCCATATTTTAACCCGTCACGAGCAAGGTGCCACACACGCGGCACAAGGCTATGCGCGTGTCACAGGTAAAGTAGGGGTGGCCATGGCCACTTCAGGTCCCGGGGCAACTAATTTGGTAACGGGTATTGCCGATGCTCAAATTGATTCCACACCTATGGTGTGTATCACAGGGCAGGTAACCAGAAGCCTGTTGGGTTCCGATGCGTTTCAAGAAACGGATATCGTTGGGATTTCAACCCCTGTGACCAAATGGAACTATCAAATTACTAGAGTAGAAGAGATACCAGAGATTATGGCGAAGGCATTCTATATTGCCAAGTCTGGTAGACCAGGTCCCGTTTTGATAGACATTACCAAAAATGCCCAGTTCGATGAATTGGACTTTTCCTATGAAAAATGTACCGCAGTAAGAAGTTATAAACCTGTACCTGAGCCCAACACTTCTGCCATTGAAAAAGCGGCCGAACTGATAAACAATGCCAAGAAACCTTATGTCGTATTTGGGCAAGGTGTTATTTTGGGAAAGGCCGAAGAAGAATTAAAAGCATTGGTCGAAAAAGCGGGAATACCAGCAGCTTGGACCATACTGGGACTTTCGGCAATGGATACAGAGCACCCTCTAAATATGGGTATGGTGGGAATGCATGGGAATTACGGTCCAAACATCCTCACCAACGAATGTGATGTTCTCATTGCTATTGGAATGCGATTTGATGACAGGGTGACCGGAAATCTGGAAACCTATGCGAAGCAGGCCAAAGTCATTCATTTTGAAATTGATCCTGCTGAAATCAACAAAAATGTAAAGGCGGAAGTTGCGGTTTTAGGTAATTCCAAAGAAACCTTGGGTATGCTTTTGCCATTGATCAATGAAAATTCACATCCAGATTGGGTAGCAGAATTTGAAGCGAAGTATCAAATTGAATATGATACCTTGATCAAAAATGACATTTACCCTACCAAAGAAGGTTTGACCATGGGAGAGGTGATTGAACAAATCAATGAAGCATCAGGTCATAAAGCGGTGATGGTGTCCGATGTAGGTCAGCATCAAATGATTGCTTGTAGATATGCCAAATTCAAACAATCCAAAAGTAATATTACTTCAGGTGGTTTGGGAACTATGGGCTTTGGACTTCCTGCGGCCATTGGGGCCAAAATGGGAGCTATGGACCGTGAAGTGGTTGCTATCATTGGAGATGGTGGGTATCAAATGACCATTCAGGAGCTTGGAGTAATTTTCCAGCACAATGTCCCTGTGAAAATTGTGGTTTTGAACAACGAACATTTGGGTATGGTGCGTCAGTGGCAAGAACTGTTCTTCGAGCGCCGATACGCCTCAACGGTAATGACCAATCCAGACTTTGTGAAAATAGCAGAAGGTTACCATATTAAGTCAAGAAGGGTAGTGGAGCGTTCCGAACTTAAAGATGCAGTAGAAGAAATGATGGCATCTAAGGACCCTTATTTCTTGGAAGTGAAGGTGGAAAAAGAGGATAATGTATTTCCAATGATTCCAACGGGAGCTTCTGTGGCCGATATCAGATTAAAATAAATGGATCAGTCAATCATTTTAAACCAGCCAAAGCAATACAATGCGTTGCTTGCCAAATCAGAGGAAATGGGTTTTACCATGCCCTCGGATATTTATGTAGGTGCATTTTTGAAAACTATGGCGGCATCTAAACCAGCTGGCAATTTTCTGGAATTGGGCACGGGTATAGGGCTCTCACTTTCATGGTTGTTGGATGGTATGGATGCAGATTCCAAAATGATAAGCGTTGATAATGACGCTGAATTGATTCAAGTGGCTAAAATGTTTTTTGGTGAGGAGGAAAAGAGATTACAACTTGTTTGTGACGATGGCGCTGATTGGTTGGAAACCTATAAAGGCCCTCAATTCGACCTGATTTTTGCCGATGCATGGCCAGGAAAATACAGTCATTTGGATTTGACCATTGGTTTGTTGAACAAAGGAGGCTATTACATCATCGACGATATGCAAAAACAACCCAATTGGCCCGAAGGGCATGAGGATAAAGCAGCTGAATTGGTTGGTGTTTTAGAAGAAAGAAAAGATATTATAATAACAAAAATGAACTGGTCCACTGGACTCATAGTTGCAGTAAAAAAATAAAATCGATATATGGAAAAACAATGGTATACCATATCGGTGTATTCCGAAAACCATGTAGGATTGCTCAATAGAATATCGGGAATATTCTTAAAGAGACACATTAATATAGAGAGCTTAAATGTTTCTAAATCAGAAATTGAAGGCGTATCTAAATTCACTATTGTTGTGAACACCACCGAAGATTGGACCCGTAAAATTGTGGGGCAGATTGAAAAGCAGATAGAAGTCATCAAAGCCTTTTATCATACCGATGATGAAACCATTTATCAAGAATCTGCTTTATTCAAAATTGCTTCACATCTGCTTTTTGATGAAAGACAAATACAAAACATCATCAAAGAGCACAATTCTCAGATTGTAACGGTGAGCCGTGAGTTTTTTGTTTTGGCAAAAACAGGCCGTCGATATGAAATTGACGAAATGCACGACGCATTGGAGCCGTATGGAATCATGCAGTTTGTTCGTTCGGGTCGAATTGCAGTGACCAAGGCCGCCATGCCAATCTCGGAACTATTGGAAGAATTTCAAGAAAATTAAATCGCATAAAATCAAATATCAAAAATGACAAATTACTTCAACACACTATCACTTCGCGAGCAACTGACCCAATTGGGTAAATGTAGATTCATGGATTCTAGCGAATTCGCTGATGGTGTATCCGCACTAAAAGGAAAGAAAATTGTAATTGTAGGTTGTGGTGCCCAAGGATTGAACCAAGGATTGAACATGCGCGATTCTGGTTTGGATGTGTCCTACACCCTTCGTGAAGCTGCGATTAAGGAGCAAAGACAATCGTATAAAAACGCCACAGAGAACAATTTTGTGGTGGGAACTTACGAAGAATTGATTCCAACTGCCGATTTGGTGATCAACCTTACTCCAGACAAACAACACACCAATGTGGTAAGCACCATTATGCCCTTGATGAAAAAAGGAGCGACCTTGTCTTACTCACACGGTTTTAACATTGTGGAAGAGGGAATGCAAATCCGTGAGGACCTTACTGTAATCATGGTGGCACCTAAAAGTCCAGGTTCCGAAGTGCGTGAAGAGTACAAAAGAGGTTTCGGTGTACCTACCTTGATTGCCGTACACCCAGAAAATGACCCAGAGGGTAAAGGGTTGGCTCAGGCTAAAGCCTATGCTGCTGGAACAGGTGGTGACAAGGCAGGGGTTTTGGAATCTTCGTTTGTGGCTGAAGTAAAATCAGATTTGATGGGAGAGCAGACCATTCTTTGTGGTCTTTTGCAAACAGGTTCTATTCTTTCTTTCAATAAAATGGTTGAAAAGGGAATTGATGCTGGTTATGCCTCGAAATTGATTCAATATGGATGGGAAACCATTACCGAAGGTTTAAAGCAAGGAGGTATCACCAACATGATGGACCGTTTGTCCAACCCTGCCAAAATCAAGGCATTTGATTTGGCCGAAGAATTGAAAGTGATCATGCGTCCATTGTTCCAAAAACATATGGACGATATTATGAGCGGTCATTTCTCCAAAACCATGATGGAAGATTGGGACAATGGCGATAAAAACCTATTGGATTGGAGAGCTGCCACAGGAGAAACTGCTTTCGAAAAAACACCTGCTGGTGATGTAGCGATTTCGGAACAAGAATACTACGATAACGGAGTGTTGATGGTGGCCATGGTAAAATCTGGTGTGGAATTGGCTTACGAGACCATGACCGAATCAGGAATCATTGGTGAATCTGCCTACTACGAATCATTGCACGAAACGCCATTGATTGCCAACACCATTGCTAGAAAGAAATTGTTTGAGATGAATCGTGTTATTTCTGATACGGCAGAGTACGGTTGTTATTTGTTCGACCATGCTTGTAAGCCTTTGTTGACCGATTTCATGAAAACTGTGGAAACTGATATTATCGGCAAAAAATTCGGTGAAGGAAAGGACAACGGAGTGGACAACGTAAAATTAATTGCTGTAAACAAAGCCATTCGTGAGCACGATGTGGAAATTGTTGGTGCAAGATTGCGTGAGTCCATGACAGCCATGAAGCCTATTGGGTAAACCGTCACATGAAAAATAATACTGTGGAGACTTATTTTCCACAAATAGCGGATATTCGAAAAGCAGCGGAAACCATTGCCCAAGTGGCATCGGAAACCCCATTGCAACCGAGTATCCGCTATTCTAAATCATACGGGGCCAATATCTTCCTCAAACGAGAAGACCTACATCGGGTCCGTAGCTATAAAATTAGAGGGGCCTACAATAAAATCAGTTCACTTACCAAGTTACAATTGGATAAGGGGGTTGTGTGTGCCAGTGCAGGCAACCATGCTCAAGGAGTTGCCTTTGCCTGTAGCCATTTAGAGGTAAAAGGCACCATTTACATGCCTGTGGTTACTCCAAAACAAAAAATCGACCAGACCAAAATGTTTGGAGGTGATTGGGTGGAAGTGGTCCTGGAAGGCGATACGTTTGATGACTCCAATAAAGCGGCTCAAATATTTTGCAGTCAAAAAGACAAAACCTTTGTCCATCCCTTTGATGATGAAAAAATCATTGAAGGGCAAGCAACGGTGGGCTTGGAGATATTGGAGCAGTTCACAGATCCCATCGATTATGTTTTTGTGGCCGTTGGGGGTGGTGGATTGGCTTCCGGATTGATTGGAACTTTTTCAGCCCTGTCACCAAACACCAAAATCATTGGAATCGAGCCCGAAGGAGCACCCTCCATGCTCAAATCGATGGAAAAGGGAGAGTTGGTGGAATTGCCTCAAATTGACAAATTTATTGATGGTGCGGCAGTTCAAAAAGTAGGTAAGCTTACCTATGACATTTGCAAAAATCATTTGAGCAAAATGATGACCGTACCCGAAGGCAAAGTGTGTCAGACCATTTTGGAATTGTACAATCGGGATGCTATCGTGGTGGAGCCTGCTGGAGCTTTGACGATTTCAGCCCTAGATGGGTTTGCGGAGGAAATCAAAGGTAAAAATGTGGTTTGCATAATCAGTGGTAGCAATAACGATATTACCCGAACTGCAGAAATTAAGGAACGGGCATTGCTTTATGCGAACCTTAAGCATTATTTCATTGTCAAGTTTCCACAAAGACCGGGAGCGCTAAAAGAGTTTGTAGCAGATATTCTTGGACCTGACGATGATATTACCCATTTTGAATATTCCAAAAAGTCGAGCAGAGAAAATGCACCAGCGGTGGTGGGCATCGAATTAAAATCCCCGGACGATTTGCAACCCTTGATTGACCGTATGAAAGCCAATAACTTTTTTGGCGACTATTTGAACGATAAGCCACACCTTTTTCAGTATTTGGTGTGATGAACCTAACATTTTAGGTTTACAATTTTACAAGCTGATATTTGAACGCAAATAGCCCTTGAATCAAGGAGTTTCCTTTAGTTTTTATGTTAATTTTGTAAGGAGCAAAGCTCCATTTGAACAACACTAATTCATTAAAAAACAGTTTATGGCAACAAAAAACCTAGTTCCTGAAGCATTTCAGATAACGGAAGAAATACATCAAAAAACTTATTTGATCAATGGTGAGTTGAAAACTTGGAAAGGAGCAACCAGTCCTGTGGTTTCTACGATTTCATCCACCGAGGAATATGCGCCCACCACCTTGGGGAGCATCCCGGATATGGGTGAACCTGAGGCAATGGAAGCATTGGATGCTGCTTTGGCCGCTTACGATAAAGGACAGGGGCTTTGGCCTACCATGAAAGTAAAAGACCGCATTGAGTGCATGGAATCTTTCGTAAAGCGAATGGAACAAAAACGTGAAGAGGTTGTGAAATTGTTGATGTGGGAAATTGGTAAATCCAAACCAGATTCTTATAAAGAGTTTGATCGTACCGTTGAGTATATTTACGACACCATTGAAGATTATAAGCAATTAGATCGCGACTCTGCTAAATTCTCCAAGCACGATGGCGTTTATGCCCATATTCGTAGAGGCCCTCTTGGTGTTGTGCTGTGTCTTGGACCCTATAATTACCCTTTGAACGAAACCTTTGCGTTGTTGATTCCTGCCATTATTATGGGAAACACCACCATTTTTAAACCGGCAAAGCATGGAGTGTTGCTTATTACGCCGCTTTTGGAAGCTTTTAAGAGTAGTTTTCCAAAAGGGGTGGTGAATATCTTATTTGGACGAGGTAGGGCGGTAGCAGCTCCCATAATGCAAACTGGTAAGGTAGATGTGTTGGCTTTGATTGGAAACAGTGCATCGGCGAATGCTTTACAAGAACAACACCCAAAAAGTAACCGATTGCGCTTGGTATTGGGATTGGAAGCTAAAAATCCAGCCATTGTATTGCCTGATGCTGATTTAGACTTGACGATAAATGAATGCATCTCTGGAACATTGTCGTTTAATGGACAACGTTGTACAGCGCTTAAAGTAGTGTATGTTCACGATGAAGTGAAAGATGATTTCTTAAAACGCTTCGCTGAAAAAGTGGACAAATTAAAGTTTGGAAATCCGTGGGATGACGGTGTGCAATTGACGCCGCTGCCGGAAGCTGATAAACCCGCCTATATTCAGGAATTGTTGGATGATGCCTTGGCGAAAGGCGCCAAGATCATCAACAAAAAAGGAGGGAAGCATTTTGATAACTATATATGGCCTGCGGTGTTGTATCCGGTAACCAAAGACATGAGAGTATACGAAGAAGAGCAATTCGGACCTATTATTCCTGTGCTTTCATTCCAAGATATTGAAGAACCTTTGGATGATATGGCAGAATCCAACTACGGGCAGCAGGTAAGTTTGTTCGGAAAGGATGTGTATACACTTTCTCCACTAATTGACACCTTGGCCAACTTGGTGTGCCGTGTAAACTTGAACAGTTCATGTCAACGCGGACCTGACGTGTATCCGTTCACAGGAAGAAAAGACTCGGCACAATCTACGTTGAGTGTGCACGATGCGTTACGCTCGTTCTCAATTAGAACCTTTGTGGCCTTTAAGGACAACGATTTGAACAACCAGACCATTGAGCAATTGTTGGAAGCTAAGGTGAGCAATTTTTTGAGTACCGATTATATTCTTTAGTAGAAAAAGAATTTTCAAAACAAAAAAAAAGCCCGAGCATTTGCTCGGGCTTTTTTTTAATATGTAGCGGTAGTTATTTAA
Source organism: Flagellimonas cixiensis (assembly GCF_042134615.1). GTDB lineage: Bacteria > Bacteroidota > Bacteroidia > Flavobacteriales > Flavobacteriaceae > Flagellimonas > Flagellimonas cixiensis. The sequence goes on along the minus strand of NZ_CP169639.1, from coordinate 3,235,191 downwards.
ATATTCTCAGCAAGCCAGTCGCCAACTTCGCTGGTTTTGAAGGCTTTGCCTCCATCGGCCAAATCTTCGGTCACGACGCCTTCGGCCAAGGATTTGTTGACTACTTCGCGGATAGCTTCCGCTTCGTCCTTTAATCCAAAGGCAGTTTCGAACATCATGGCTGCAGAAAGTACGGTGGCCAATGGGTTGGCGATGTCTTTTCCAGCTGCTTGCGGATACGAACCGTGGATGGGCTCGAACAAAGATGTTTTTTCACCCAAAGACGCGGATGGCATTAATCCCATGGATCCTGAGATTACAGATGCTTCATCGGTTAGAATGTCTCCAAAAAGGTTTTCAGTGATCAAAACATCATAGGTGCTCGGCCATTGCACCAATCTCATGGCTACGGCATCCACAAATTCGTAGGACACTTCTACTTCTGGGTAATCTTTTTCCAATTTTTGAACAGTTTCTCTCCAAAGTCTGGATGTTTCCAAGACATTGGCCTTGTCCACACAACACAATTTTTTGGAACGTTGCATGGCCATTTCAAAACCTTTTTTGGCCAAACGCTCTACTTCTTCACGGGTATAGGTGCAAGTATCGTAAGCAGTGTTGTCATTGTCTTCACGACCACGTTTTCCAAAATAGATACCACCAGTCAATTCACGCAAGAATACCAAATCGGTGCCTTCTATGCGCTCTTTTTTAAGGGGTGACTTTTCAATCAATGAAGGGAAAGTGAACGTTGGGCGTACATTGGCGAACAATCCCAATTTCTGACGCATTTTCAATAACCCTTGTTCTGGTCGCACTTTGGCAGATGGGTCGTTATCGAACCTTGGGTGACCGATGGCTCCAAACAAAACCGCATCGGCAGCAACACAGATATCGTGGGTCTCATCGGGATAGGGTTCACCAACAGCGTCAATGGCGGCTGCACCTGTTAGGGCAGGAGTCCATGTAATTTCGTGTCCAAATTTATTGGCAACGGCATCAGATACTTTTACGGCTTGATCAATAACTTCGGGGCCAATTCCATCTCCGGCCAAAAGAGCTATGTTTAATTTCATTTTTTATCGTTAATCGTTGTTCGTTATTAGTTTAATTCAACCAGGTTAAGCATTTTTTCCGTGGCCTTTATCGCGGATACTGTTTGGTCTGAATCCAATCCACGGGTAGTAAAATCCTTGTCTTTGGTTTGCCAGGTAATAATGGTTTCGCAAAGAGCGTCAGAATTACTTCCTGGGGGGATTCGAACCGCGTAGTCCACCAATTTGGGCAACTCTCGATTTTCTTTTTTGTAAACTTTTTTTAGGGCATTGATGAACGCATCAAACTGCCCATCGCCTTGAGCGTTTTCCTCGTAATTTTTTCCTTCAATTTCAATGGAAAGGGTAGTGGAGGGTTTTAAACCTTTGGAGTGGGTAAGGACATACGATTTGACAAAAACCTTTTGTTGATGCAAATTACTGTCCAATACATCGGAAATGATATAGGGCAGGTCTTCTTTTGTCACCCGTTCCTTTTTGTCTCCCAACTCAATAATTCGTTCGGTGACTTTTTTGAGTTCATCATCATTCAAAGTCAACCCAAGTTCCTGAAGGTTTTTTTGAATATTGGCTTTGCCTGAGGTTTTACCTAGGGCATATTTACGTTTTCTGCCGAATCTTTCAGGTAATAAATCATTAAAGTAAAGATTCTTTTTGCTGTCTCCATCAGCATGTATTCCAGCTGTTTGTGTAAACACATTATCTCCAACGATGGGTTTGTTGTCTGGAATGCCAAAACCTGTAAACGCAGAAACCAATTTACTTACTTTGTATAATGAGGATTCTTTGACTCCAATGGAAATTTCTGGTAAAAAATCATTGATTACGGCAACTACACTCGCTAAAGGAGCATTCCCTGCGCGTTCACCCATTCCGTTCACTGTTAAGTGCAAACCATGGGCTCCAGCTTTTAAGGCTTCCATCACGTTGGCAACACTTAAATCGTAATCGTTATGCCCATGAAAATCAAAATGTGAATCAGGATAACGGGTTATAATTTTGGAAAGGTATTCTCCAGTTTCGGTATGGGTTAAAACACCTAATGTATCTGGCAACAGCACCCTTTTTATAGGTTGTTGGGTCAAGAAGTCCAAAAATTGGAAAACGTATTCTTGGGAATTGCGCATTCCGTTGCTCCAATCTTCCAAATACACGTTGGTTTCGATACCCAGTTCTTTGGCTTTTTCTATTACAGCTTGAATCTCGCTAAAGTGCTGTTCAGGAGTCTTTTTGAGTTGATGCGTTAAATGATTCAACGAACCTTTGGTCAACAGGTTTTGCACTTTGGCACCTGCTTCTTGCATCCATTTTAATGAAACTCCGCCGTCCACGAAAGTCAAAACCTCTACTTTATCCAAATAGCCTTCCGTAGCAGCCCATTCGGTAATGTTTTTAACCGCCTGCATTTCACCTTCAGAAACTCGTGCCGATGCCACTTCAATACGGTCTACTTTAAGTTCCTCCAATAAGAGCTTGGCCAAAGTGAGTTTTTCAGAAGCAGAAAAGGATACTCCCGAGGTTTGCTCACCATCGCGTAGGGTGGTGTCCATTATTTCAATGGTGCGTGTTTTCATTTTCGAAGCGGTCGTCCTATTTGGAAGTTAAAGTGGCGTATTCTCAGCGTATTTTTCGATATTGTCCTTGATGTTCAACAAATAGTCGATATCATCAAAACCGTTGAGCATGTTTTGTTTTTTGTATCCGTTGATGTCGAAGCTTTCTTGCTCACCAGTAGCCAAAATAGTGATAGTCTGTTCTGGCAGGTTCACTTCCAACTCGGTTTTTGGGTCAGCTTCAATAGCTGTGAAGATTTTATCTAAAAACTCAGGACTCACCTGAACTGGTAAAACACCAACGTTAAGACAGTTGTTTCTAAAGATGTCAGCAAAAAAACTGGAAACCACGCAACGGAAACCGTAATCGTAAACGGCCCAAGCAGCGTGTTCCCTTGAAGAACCAGAACCAAAGTTTTTACCGCCTACCAATATTTTTCCAGAATAGATAGGATTGTTCAACACAAATTGCTCCTTTGGAGTATCGTCCGAATTGTATCTCCAGTCACGGAACAAATTGTCTCCAAACCCTTTACGCTCAGTAGCTTTTAGGAATCGAGCAGGGATGATTTGGTCGGTATCCACATTTTCAATGGGTAATGGAACCGCTGAACTTTTTAATATTTCGAATTTATCGTATGCCATTTTAATTCAATTATCAGTTGACAATTAGCAATTCACAATAGATTGAACATGGTTTATTGCAAATTGGTCATTGTTTATTGTTACGCTAAAACTTCTTCCATTAATTCCCTTGGGTCGGTCACTTTTCCAGTAACGGCTGCTGCAGCGGCCACCAATGGACTGGCCAATAATGTTCTTGCTCCAGGCCCTTGTCTTCCTTCAAAGTTTCTGTTGGAAGTACTCACTGCATATTTGCCGGCTGGAACTTTGTCATCGTTCATGGCCAAACAAGCGGAACATCCAGGCTCTCTCAATTCAAAACCAGCTTCATGAAGAATATCCAAGATACCTTCTTCCTTAATGGCCTCCTCAACCCTATGTGAACCGGGCACTAACCAAGCGGTAACGTTATCCGCCTTTTTCTTGCCTTTTACAATGGAAGCAAATGCACGGAAATCCTCAATTCTACCATTGGTACAGCTTCCCAAGAATACAAAATCAATGGGTTTTCCTATCATGGCATCTCCTTCATGGAAATCCATGTACTCCAAGGATTTTTTATAGGTTGACACGCCGCCTTCAACGGCTTCGGCCAAAGGAATGTATTTTTGAATGCTCATTCCCATTCCAGGGTTGGTTCCATAGGTGATCATGGGTTCTATTTCGCTGGCTTCGAAAGTCAATTCTTTATCGAAAGTTGCATCATCTTCTGTGTAGAGCGTGCTCCAATATTCCATGGCTTTGTCCCAGTCTGCACCTTTCGGGGTGTATTCACGGCCTTTTATGTAATCAAAAGTGGTTTCGTCAGGAGCAATCATACCTCCACGGGCACCCATCTCAATACTTAGGTTACAAACGGTCATACGACCTTCCATGGACATGTTTTTGAACACATCTCCAGCATATTCAACGAAATAACCTGTTGCACCTGAAGTGGACAATTTTGAAATGATGAACAAAGCCACATCTTTTGGAGTAACAGCTTTACTCAAGGTTCCATTAATGTTGATACGCATGCTTTTGGGTTTCGGTTGCATGATACACTGTGTGGACAGTACCATTTCAACCTCACTGGTTCCAATTCCAAAGGCAATGGCTCCAAAAGCACCATGTGTAGAAGTATGTGAATCTCCACATACAATCGTGGCTCCAGGTACGGTGATGCCGTTTTCTGGACCAATTACGTGCACAATTCCGTTTTTATCATGCCCAAGCCCCCAATAGGGAATATTGTGCGCTGCGGCATTCTCTTCCAAAGCTTTTAACTGATTGGCAGATAATGGGTCTTTAACCGGCAAATGCTGATTTAGTGTTGGGGTATTGTGGTCCGCAGTAGCAAAGGTGCGCTCTGGGTATTTCACTTTAATCCCTCTATTTTTTAATCCTAGAAAAGCAACAGGACTCGTTACTTCATGGACCAAATGTCTGTCTATAAACAGAACATCTGGACCGTTTTCAATATGCTGAACGACATGGGAGTCCCAAACTTTATCAAATAGTGTCTTGCTCATAATAACAATCAATATTTTGTAAGCTTACAAATATAAAATTTGAACGCTAACTCGGTTTTTGGTGATTAACAAAAATACGATGTTCAACGCTTATTTTATAGCTTTTTTTGGATTGTTAACAAATGTTTCGACTTGGTTTTCAGAATATAACAACTGATAATGTTCTTTTGTAATGGATAGTACAAAATGGAAATCCAACAGTTAAAAGAATAGGCTTAACTAATGTAATTCCAAATGGTTTTGTTCGCCATCATTTTTGAAAAGGCATGAAGTATCGGTGCGTTTTCTTGTTTTTCCAATCGCGGGTCATTTTTTAGTAACTGAATGGCATGGTAACGGGCTGTTTTTAAAATTTGATTGTCCTTGACGATATCTGCAATCTTAAGATTGAGCATACCACTTTGTTGGGTTCCCATTATATCGCCTGGGCCACGAAGCTTTAAATCCACTTCAGCAATTTCGAAACCGTCGTTGGTGCCTACCATGGTCTGTAATCTGGTTTTGGCATCTTCGGATAGTTTATTGCCCGTCATTAAAATGCAGAAACTTTGTTCGGCTCCTCGACCGACACGTCCACGTAGCTGATGCAACTGGGAAAGTCCGAACCTTTCCGCACTTTCAATGATCATTACCGAAGCATTTGGAACATTTACCCCTACTTCAATGACAGTTGTGGCTATCATGATTTGCGTTTCACCCTTCAGAAAACGCTCCATTTCGTAGTCTTTGTCGGCAGGCTTCATTTTGCCATGAACTATGGAAATTTGATATTCAGGCTGCGGAAAATCACGGACAATACTTTCATAACCATCCATCAAATCTTTGTAATCCATAGCCTCCGATTCTTGAATCAAAGGATAGACAATGTAAATCTGACGGCCTTTTGCAATTTCATCTTTGATGAAACGGAACACTTTTAAACGATTGCCATCAAAGCGATGCACGGTTTTAATGGGTTTTCGCCCCGGTGGCAGCTCATCAATCACGGAAATATCCAAATCACCATACAAACTCATGGCCAAGGTTCTCGGTATTGGGGTGGCTGTCATCACTAAAATGTGGGGGGGTGTGTTGTTTTTATGCCAAAGTTTTGACCGTTGCGCTACGCCAAACCGATGTTGTTCGTCCACAATGGCCAAACCTAGGTTTTTAAATTGGACCCTATCCTCCAAAAGGGCATGGGTACCCACCAAAATATTCAGATTCCCGTTTTCCAATTGATTATGCAAAAGGGTGCGTTCCGATTTTTTGGTGGAACCCGTCAGCAAAGCAATTTTTAGATCCATGGGTTGCAACAATTCCTTAAGTCCATTATAATGTTGGGTCGCCAAAATCTCGGTTGGCGCCATTAAACAGGCCTGAAAACCATTATCAATGGCCAAAAGCATACACATCAAAGCCACAATGGTCTTTCCAGAGCCCACATCGCCTTGCAACAATCGATTCATTTGGGCATTACTGCCCAAATCGTTCCGAATTTCCTTAATAACCCGTTTTTGGGCATTGGTCAAATCAAAAGGGAGGTGGTTTTCAAAGAAATTGGTAAAATGTTCCCCAACCTCTCCGAAGGGCATCCCCTTGATTTTTTGTTTTCGGAGTATTTTTTTGGAGATAAGCTGCATTTGAACAAAGAACAGCTCTTCAAACTTTAATCGAAATTGGGCTTTGGCCAATAATTCCTGATTTTTTGGAAAATGAATATTGAACAAGGCTTCGGCTTTGGGAATCAATTTGAGCTCGTCCAAAATAGAGTGGGACAAAGGTTCAGGGAAATTTCCTTTCGATTCCAAAATAAGCTGTTGCACCATTTTGCTCACCACTCGATTGGATATCCCTTTGGCGCTCAACTTTTCCGTAGATGGATAAATGGGCTGCATGGTAATTTTCAAACCCTGTTGGTGGTTGCGCAACAATTCCATTTCGGGGTGGGGCATGGAAAATGTGCTACCGTATTTGGAAACCCGTCCGAAAACTACGTAAGACTCGTTGAGTTTTAAGTTTTCTCGAATCCATTTATGGCCTCTAAACCAAACCAGTTCCATTTGTCCAGTTTCATCCACAAAGGTAGCCACCAAGCGTTTGCCCCGCTTTTGCTCTACCGTTTTTATGTGGATTATTTTTCCGATTATCTGAACATCGGCACCACTGGGTTGGAGCTGGTTGATTTTGTAATAACTGGTACGGTCGAGGTAGCGATTGGGGAAAAGATGTAACAAATCCCTATAGGTTTCAATACCCAATTCCGACTTTAGAGTTTCGGCCCGATTGGGACCAACCCCTTTTAGATAAGCTATGGGAGTTTGCAGAAAATTGGGATTCATCGAACTAAAATATGTAATTTGGAAGGACTTTTGATATGATGATGGTATGAAGCTGACCCCGATTCTTATTTTTTTATTCTTCGCACAACTCTTATCCTCACAAATTCAAGACCATGTGGATTTTGTGCGAGGACAGGTTTTTATTGAACCCATGCCTCAAGAAAAACAAATTAAAGGCAGTGTTGCTTATGAGTTTGAAGTAAAATCTAATGTAGAATCCATCTTTTTGGATGCAGTGAATATGGAATTTGCCCAAGTGACTCTAGATGGTAAAGACATAAATTTTGAATACGACAATCGAAAACTTACCATCAATCTTCAACTAAAAAAAGGCAAGCACCATACTTTGAAAATTGATTATAAGGCTAATCCTAAACAAACGGTATATTTTCTAGGGTGGGAAGACAATGTGGTTGGCAATGAACAAATCTGGACCCAGGGACAAGGAAAATATACCAGTCATTGGTTGCCTAGTTTTGATGATATGAGTGAAAAGGTGGAGTTTGATATATCCATAACTGCAAATAACGGGTATGAGGTGATTTCCAATGGCACTTTAAAGGAGAAACATGGCAATGCTGAGACTACCTCTTGGCAATTCGATATGGAAAAACCCATGAGCAGTTATTTGGTGGGCTTTGCTATAGGTGATTTTAATAAAGTAACGGTTCAATCAGCATCTGGAATCCCCATTGAATTGTATTACGAACCAAAGGATAGCTTAAAGGCCGAGCCAACGTATCGCTATTCAAAACACATTTTTGATTTTTTGGAGCAGGAAATAGGGGTCGCTTATCCTTGGCAGAATTATAAGCAAGTTCCCGTTCAGGATTTTTTGTATGCTGGAATGGAAAACACCACTTGCACCATTTTTTCCAATCAGTATGTGATTGATTCCACCGCTTTTGTGGATAAAAACTACGTAAATGTAAATGCACACGAACTCGCACACCAATGGTTTGGAAATTTGGTCACAGAATCTAGCAGCGAACACCACTGGCTTCACGAAGGTTTCGCTACATTTTATGCCTATTTGGCCGAAAGGGACATATTTGGTGACGATTATTACTATTGGCGTTTGTGGGAAACGGCCAATGCCTTAAATCGGTTTTCGGATGATGACCAAGGAGAGGTGCTGCAAAACCCGAATGCTGGCAGCCTTACTTTTTATGAGAAAGGGGCTTGGGCCTTGGTGATGCTGCAAGAGAAAGTAGGAGAGGAGGCTTTTAAAAAAGCTATCAAAAACTATTTGACAAAATATGCCTACCAAAGTGTTTCCATTCCTGATTTTATCACTGAAATGGAAAAAGAATCGAGATTGAATTTAGATGATTTCCAACAAACTTGGTTAAAGAGTGATGAGTTTCCCATGGAGGCAGTTAAAACGTTCTTAGCTGAGAAGAATGAGTCGCTCAACCAATTTTTTGCCCTTGAAAATCAAATTGGGGACCAAGCCGATATGGCAGAATCTATTGTAAAACTTAAATGGCAAAACCTCAATTCAAGTTTTCTGAAAAGAAATTTGGTATTGAAGTATGGAAGCGATTTTTCGCCCTCATTTTTAAAGGAAATTTTTAACACAGATGACTTAAAAGTGAGGCAATCGGTCATTTTATCCCAAAATACCATTCCAAAAGAGCTTCAAACCGAAATGGAAGCGCTTTTAAATGATGACAGCTATACTGCCATTGAGTCTGCCTTGTATCGCTTATGGACAGATTTTCCAGAAAAAAGAGCCCAATATCTAATTGCGACCAACGGGATAGATGGTTTTCCAAACAAAAACATTCGCTTGTTATGGTTGACTTTAGCTTTAGTTACACCGGATTATCAACCCGATAAAACTCCCACCTATTTTCAAGAATTGACCCAGTACACCGGTTCTGCCTATCATTTTGAAACCCGCCTATTGGCCTTTCAGTTTTTAGAAAATATAGGAGGATTTACCCCGGAGAGCCTAAAAAACCTGATTGATGCTTGCAACCACCATGTTTGGCACTTTAAAAAATCGGCCATGGATATGCTCAACGATTATTTACAGGAAGAAGGAAATTTATCCAAAGTAAAATCTCTGTACCCTTCATTAAGTCAAGAAGAAAAACGATTTTTGGACAAAACTTTAGGTGAATGAGGGCATTGGTTATTTCTGGTGGAGGAAGCAAAGGTGCTTTTGCGGGCGGAGTTGCCCAATTTTTAATCCAAGAAGCCAAACATGAGTACGATTTGTTCGTAGGAACCTCTACGGGTAGCTTATTAATATCCCATTTGGCCTTGAACAAGCTGGACAAAATCAAGGAAATTTATTCATCTGTTGACCAAGACAGTATTTTTAATAATTGCCCTTTTATCATTAAAAAGAAGCATGGGGTAGAGACCATCGCCATTAACCACTGGAACGTGGTCAAAAATTTTATTCGAGGAAAGAAAACCTTCGGGGAGAGTGAAAACTTAAGAAAGCTTATCCGAAAATCCATTACTATTGAAGAATTCGAAACTTTAAAAGATAGTAATACCGATGTAGTGGTCACCGTATCCAATCTTTCGCTGAACCAGGTGGAATACAAATCGATTAACGAATGTACGTATGATGAGTTTATTGATTGGATTTGGATTTCTTCCAATTACACACCCTTTATGAGTTTGGTAAAAAAAAATGGCTGCGAATATGCCGATGGGGGATTGGGTAGTTTGGTTCCGATTGAAGAAGCGCTAAATCGCGGTGCAACCGAAGTCGATGTGGTGGTTTTGCACACCGAAGTCAACCACTTGAACCGTATGTCGTCCAAAAACCCATTTGATTTGATTACGACCATTTTCGGATTTATGTTGGACCGTATTGAAAATCAGAATGTAAGAATTGGGAAATTGGTGGCCAACCAAAAGGATGCTATTATCAACTTTTATTATACACCGACAATTCTCACCACAAACTCATTGGTGTTCAATAAAGAAAGGATGACTTTGTGGTGGAAACGTGGGTATTTGTATGCCAAGAACAAGAACGAGGAAACAAGTCCAATCGACCCTGAACATCAGGAGTAGTTAACTCCAAAGGTCGCTCACTTCTTTTTTAACGTAAGCCAAAGCGGCATTGGAAGGGGACTGCTTTTCCATGGTCTGGTTCAAAATATCTTCTCGCAATTTATCTGGAGAGTCCGTTTCGCTCATTCCAGCAGAACGAATCGCTTGAATAGTAGCGTTTTTTGCCGTTTTGATAATGCTCCAGCACTCATCGGTCATATAGATTTGCTGTGAAAGATTGTGTTCGAATTCAGTTTCAATCTGGCTGATGAGTAGGTTTTCGTAATCGTTTTTACTTTTTCCTTTGGGCGCCACACGAACCACTAGACTGTTCAAGGTAATGCGTTCCAAGAAAAGTGCCATACGCTCATAGGCCTGCAATCGAATGGGCAAGGTTTCTTTTTGGGAATCTTTGTGCAGCAAAAATCGCCTGCGGCCATCTTCGTTTTTGGTGTGCAGTCTAAAAAAATAAAAGGCAACCACACCGGTTACTACTGCGGGCAATAAATAAGCAAATAACTGAAGGATTTGATCTCCACTCATAAGATAGTTAGGTTTTTGTTGATTTTACATTACCAACAACGCATCAAAACCTTAAAAAGTATGTTGAACGGATATCTTATTGGGAAGCTTTGGCACTTTGTTTTGCCGTTGCATAAAATCCTTTGTAGTCAGGCTGTAATTTAATGTTGATGCCTTCTTTAAAGTTACCATCTTTCACAGCGATACCAATTTTTTCGGCAGGCACTTCCAAAGTGGTCACCAATTCGGTGGCAACAGAAGCTGCTTGAAGGTAAGTAGGGCCAAATTCACCTGTAATATTCAAACCTTCCACTTCCGTTGTAAAGTTAGGGTTCAATTTGATTACATTGGCCACTCCTTGTAACCAAGTTTTGCCTTCTTCGGTCAATTCAGAACCAGTATCGGAGCCAAAAAGATTGTCTAAACTGCTGGAAATTGAAATTACTCCATCGGCAACACTAACCTTTGCATTTTCCCCTAAGCTTTGCTTAATGTGGGTCAACGAGACAATGGCGGTAGAATCGTTGGATGAAATCATATCGTTGATACCGCTCAATTGCTTTTCTTTTCGGGCCAATGCTTCCATGGCGCGGTTCACGTTGTCGGAGTTTTGTTTACTCAACTCAGAGAAATTGCTCAAATTGCCCAATAAAGTGGCATTGGCATCACGCAAGCTTACATTTTCGGACTTTAGGGCTTCTGCTTCTGCTTGGGTAGAGGAAACTTCCCTTTTTGTTTTGGCCAATTCCTGCTCTACCTCAGAAATCTTAACTTTTAAGTTGTCGATTTCCGCGATCAGGTCACTCTTTCGTTGAGAAAAAGCACTTGTGGATAGTGCTATAAATACAATTAGAGTACAAATTTTTTTCATAAGTAGTTGGTTTCTTTATTATTAAAATATTGGGGTTAAGCTTAATTTATCTTACCACTGAGGTGATTAAAGTCGTACCACTCTTGCATGGATTCAAAGGGTTTTTCTTGTTTTTAAGATTCATAAACACTCTTTAAATCGCCGCTAAGATAATCATCATCTACATTTACTTAAATATCTTCCGCTTTAAAATGACAATGATACTTTTGAGAGCCGCAGTGTATGCTGCAAATATCAAGCCCCAATATCCAAATTCCAAAAAAATATGGGGTATCGGGGCTAGAGAGCTAGTTTTAAGGTTGTTTTATTTGCGACCTAAATAATCCAAAGCGATTTCGGTCATGGCCTTAACACCTAATTTCAATCCACTATCATCAATTTTGAAATCTGGGGTGTGGTGAGGGAAATGCTCATCAGGACCTGCATTTGGGTCTTTCCCTCCTAAAATGAAAAAGAATCCAGGGACCTTTTCTTGGTAGAAAGAGAAATCTTCAGCACCTGTAACGGCCTTGATCAAATGCACATTATCAGTACCAGCTGCATATTGAAGACTTCCAAGAGAAGCTTCTGTCAACGCTGGGTCATTATACGTAATCGGCACACCTTTAGCAATTTCCACCGTTGCTTCTGCCCTGTAGGCTTTGGCTATGGTTTCGGCCATTTCAATCATGCGCTCGTTTACTTGCTTTTGCATATCGTAATCCAACGTACGGATGGTTCCCACCAATTCGGCACTTTCTGGAATGATGTTGTTTCGAACTCCACCGGAAATTTTTCCAACGGTAATTACAGCCGCTTCCTTGGTCAATTCCAGTTCACGGCTGATGATGGATTGGAACCCATCCACAATTTTAGCGGCTACATAAATCGGGTCAACACCACTCCAAGGTGCAGAACCGTGGGATTGTTTTCCTTTGATGGTTACCACAAAACGTTGGGCCGCGGCCAATGTTCCGCCCGGTTTATAGGCAATGTGCCCAACAGGTAAATAAGAACCAATGTGCAATCCGTAGATGGCATCTACTTTTGGGTTGTCCAATACACCTTCTTTTACCATAAGTTCGGCACCACCTTCTTCTCCTGGAGGTGCTCCTTCTTCCGCCGGTTGGAAAATAAATTTAACGGTACCACGAATTTTATCGGTGTTTTTGGAAAGTACTTCGGCAACACCCATTAAAATGGCGATGTGGGTATCGTGACCACAGGCATGCATAACACCTACTTCTTGACCCAAGAATTCGGATGTAACTTCAGATTTGAAGGGCAAGTCGTTTCTTTCGGTAACAGGCAGGCCATCAATATCGGCTCTTAAGGCTACCACTTTTCCTGGTTTTTTGCCCTTTAAAACTCCAACAACGCCTGTATGGGCAACACCAGTGGTTACTTCCATGCCCAAAGATTTTAGGTGTTCAGCAATTTTTTCGGAGGTTTTAAATTCTCGGTTACTCAATTCTGGGTTTTGGTGCATGTCGCGTCGCCATTCAATAACTTTCGACTCAACAGCGTCAATGTCTTTATCCAGTTTGTGTTCCTGAGCGTACATGGACAAACTCACGGAACAAAGCGCAAGCGCTAAAATTTTTTTCATAATGTGTTGGTTTATAATTTAATTGGACGGTATCCTTGGTTTTGCAATTGAATATTGGCAGTCATGGCCGAAAGGGCAATTTTGACCCCTGGAATTAAATCTTCCTTGGGCAAATCACGCGCATTGGAGGATTGACCGCACATGATGACCTCAACCCCAGCTTCCAATAATTTTTCAATGAGTTCTCGATTGGGGTTTAGGGTGGTGTATCGTTTTTGATGCGCTTCATCAGACAACAGGTTTCTCGCTGCTGTGCCATGGACAATTAGGGCTACTTTTAATTGAGATAGCGGAATGCCACTTTGTACATGCATATTTAGAAAACGAGCTACGGTTTCAATGTTCCGATTGAGTTCTGTATCTGATTTTGGTCCATCTTTAACATCAAACACCACTTTGAATTCTTGGTCGGTATTTGTTACAAAATCAGGCTTGTCGACTTGGAAAACAGCACCGTAGTTTTCAATAACAGGGCCTGTTTTTTTTTCTTGGGAATACACTAAAAAGTTTAAAAGAAATAAAAGGATTAGAGGGAAACGGTAAAAATTCATCAGCATTATTAGTTGAGCTGCTAAATATATTTAAAAACTAAATGAAATCCGAAACGCTGTTTATAAATATTAAAAGCTAGATTTTAGCATCAGCACATTATTGGCTAATTTCACCCCTCTTAAAAAAGTTTCTAGCCCTTGAGTAGTTTTATAGATGAATTGAATGATGCGCAACGTGCTCCGGTTTTACACAAAGATGGTCCGTTGATGGTGATTGCAGGTGCTGGGTCTGGAAAAACCCGTGTGTTGACCTACCGTATCGCCCACTTGATGGAGCAAGGGGTGGATTCCTTTAATATATTGGCACTGACCTTTACCAACAAGGCGGCACGTGAAATGAAAAAGCGGATTGCGACCATTGTGGGTAATTCCGAGGCAAAAAACCTTTGGATGGGAACTTTCCACTCCGTTTTTGCCAAGCTTCTCCGTTTTGATGGTGATAAATTGGGGTATCCGAGCAATTTTACTATTTACGATACGCAAGATTCCCAGCGTTTGATTGCGTCCATTATTAAAGAGATGGGGCTCGATAAGGATATTTACAAGTACAAACAAATCCAAAACAGGATTTCTTCCTATAAAAACAGTTTGATTACCGTCAAGGCCTATTTTCAAAATCCAGAATTGATGGAAGCCGATGCCATGGCCAAACGACCACGTTTAGGAGAAATCTATCAAAATTATGTGGATAGATGTTTTAAAGCGGGCGCCATGGATTTTGATGATTTATTATTGCGAACCAACGAACTGTTGACCCGTTTCCCTGATGTGTTGATGAAGTATCAGGATAGATTCCGCTATATTTTGGTGGATGAGTACCAAGATACCAACCACTCCCAATATTTGATCGTAAAAGCATTGTCCGACCGTTTTCAAAATATTTGTGTGGTAGGGGACGATGCGCAGAGTATCTATTCTTTCCGAGGGGCAAACATCAGCAACATACTAAATTTCCAACGGGATTATGATAATGTAGCAGTGTACCGTTTGGAACAGAATTATCGTTCCACCAAAAACATTGTCAACGCCGCCAATTCCATCATTGCCAACAATAAAAACCAGTTGGAAAAGAACGTTTGGACTTCAAACGACGATGGCGGGTTGATTAAAATCCATCGCAGTCCTACAGATGCGGAAGAAGGTAGGTATGTGGCAGGTTCTATTTTTGAGAACAAGATGCAACAGCAAATGCAAAACGGCGAATTTGCCGTATTGTACCGTACCAACTCCCAATCGAGGGCCATTGAGGATGCGCTTCGAAAAAGAGATATTCCTTATCGGATTTATGGTGGGCTTTCGTTTTATCAGCGTAAAGAAATCAAGGATGTATTGGCTTATTTACGGTTGATCATTAACCCAAAAGATGAGGAAGCGCTTAAGCGGGTCATTAATTTCCCGGCCCGAGGTATTGGACAGACCACGATTGATAAATTGGTGGTGGCTGCCAATCATTACGGTCGTTCAGTTTATGAAGTCATGGATAATTTAGATCGTTTAAATCTCAATATTAATGCGGGAACCAAGCGAAAATTATCGGATTTCGTGACCATGATCAAAAGTTTTCAGATCATGAACGAAGCTAACGATGCTTTCACCTTATCTGAACATGTTGCCAAAAAGACGGGACTGTTGTTGGAGTTCAAAAAGGATGGTACGCCCGAGGGAATTGCCAAAATGGAGAATATTGAGGAGCTTTTGAATGGTATCAAGGATTTTGTGGAGGGGCAGAAAGAAGTCGCCGACGCAACAGGCAGTTTAACTGAATTTTTGGAAGATGTAGCCCTTGCAACGGACATGGACAAAGATGTGGAGGATGATGACCGTGTGGCCTTAATGACGATTCACTTGGCGAAAGGATTGGAATTCCCCTACGTTTATATTGTGGGAATGGAGGAGGATTTGTTTCCATCCGCCATGAGTATGAACACCCGTAGTGAATTGGAAGAGGAGCGTAGACTCTTTTATGTGGCCTTGACACGGGCTGAAAAACAAGCATTCCTGACCTATACTCAAAATAGATATCGCTGGGGAAAACTCATCGACGCCGAACCGAGTCGATTCTTGGAAGAGATTGATGAAAAATACGTGGACAACCTAGTTCCAGTGAATGATGGTTACCGTTACAAATCCATGCTCAACGCCAATATTTTTGGTGAGGTGGACAAGAGCAAGCTTCGTCAAATAAAACCGCAAAACGGTACTCCGCCAAGTATTCAAAAACCCAATGAAAACCAACTTAGAAAGTTGCGAAAGCTTAAACCCGAAATTTCATCCCCATCAGCGAGTTCCAATGATATTGATCCTAATTTAGGAATTGGCGCGTTGGTTAACCACACTCGTTTTGGTAGAGGAAAGGTGTTGAACATTGAAGGGGTGGGCAACGATAGAAAAGCAGAGATTCATTTTGACAATGGTGGTATCAAAAAGCTGTTACTTCGTTTTGCCAAACTTGAGGTATTGAACAAGGCGTAAATTAAATTTTCATTTTCCCGTGATCATTTAAGGTGGTGGTTAGGGATTTTCCAAAATAACTTGGGAAGTCGGGTTGGACGGTTTAAAATCACTAAATTCAAAGTTTAGATTTTAAATGTATTTGACCAAACCAACCAACTAACTTACCTGATGAAACAGATTTTCTCCAAACCTCTTTTTATTTCCGTAGCCCTATTTGTAATTATTTTATTCGGAGTAGCCGGTTTTCATTACGAAATAGGATATCCCGCTTGGCTCACCATGCTCTTGGGTATTGTTATCGGAGCTTTGCTTGTTGTCTTGATCCAATTGCTTTTGCATTATTTGGCTCCATGGCTTAAAAAGATACCAACATCCGTTATAATTTCTTTAGTTGCGGGGTTTATGGCCCTTTATATTATGCGGATGTATGCTTTTCGTTGGCCTACCCAGGTGTTTTATGTGATGGCGCTTATTGGCTTTATTTCCACACTATTATTTGTATTTGGTATCGCCCAGTTGATTAAGGCTAAAAACTTTAAGTCGGGCGGCGGAATGATTGTTTTGTCTATCGCTCTTGTGGCTTTAGGATTTTACAGCTTCAATGGTTTGGATGGTGACCCTTATATAAGTGAGGAGGACGAGACCGTTTTCAATCAAGCTGATTATTTATCCAACAAAGGACTGGAAAATCCAGCTACCCCAGGTTCTTATGAGGTGGAAAGTTTTACCTATGGAAGCGGGACCGATAAAAAAAGACCTGAATATGCCGAGGGAGTAAAATATAAAACCCCCACAGTAGATGCTTCCTTGATGCTCCCTGAGTGGCAAGGTAAAAAGAAAAAATGGCGAGAAAAGTTTTGGGGTTTTAGTGTGGATAGTTTCCCGCTGAACGGTCGCGTGCACATGCCAAAAGGCGTAGGGCCATTTCCCATTGTATTGATGGTACATGGCAACCATAGTATGATTGATTATTCTGATGGGGGGTATGCCTATCTGGGAGAATTATTGGCCAGTAGGGGTGTGATTGCTGTTTCGGTGGATGAAAACTTCATCAACGCCCATTGGTCTGGTGATTTTAGGGGTAAAGAAATGCCAACAAGAGGTTGGTTATTGCTAAAGCATTTGGAGCAATGGAAAAAATGGAACCAAGACGTACCAGATCTCAAAGGAAAGGTGGATTTGGATAAGGTAGTGCTTATGGGGCATTCGCGAGGAGGCGAAGCAGTTTCCATCGCAGCTGCCTTTAATAAGTTGGATAGATTTCCTGATAACGGGAATGAAACATTCGATTTCAATTTTGGAATCAAGGGCATTATAACGGTGGCGCCCACCGATTATCGTTACGACCGTGAAATAAGTTTACAAGACATCAATTATTTGTCAATTCAAGGTGCTTATGATTCTGATGAGACCAGTTTTTGGGGCATGAGACCGTATCATCGGATGGAATATTCCGAGAATTTTGAAGGTTTTAAAGCGGGTCTTTATATGAATCATGCCAATCACGGACAATTTAATTCTACCTGGGGTCGGTCAGATTTTGGAGCTCCAATGAAGTGGTTGTTAAACCTTGAGCCATTGGTTTCCGGGGAAGAACAACGAGAAGTGGCCAAAGTTTACATCAGTGCTTTTGTGGAATCCGTTTTGAAAGACAATGATTCGTATGTACCCATGTTTCAAAATGTGGATTTGGCAATGGATTGGTTGCCAAAAGAGCAGTACATCAGTCAATATGAGGATAACCAAAAACTAATTTTGGTAGATTTTGAAGAGGATTTGGATGTTACTCGCGCAGCAGAGGGAATTATGCTTACGGCAGAAAACTTTAAAGTTTGGAAGGAGAAGGAATTATTGGCCCGAGATGGTGGAAGTCAGCAAAACAAAGCAGTGGTTCTGGGTTGGAAATATGCTAAAGCCGATACGGATTCAATTCCTGTCTACAGCATTGCATTAACGGACTCCCTAAAAGACGTTAAGTCTGCCGATACCTTGGCTTTTTCTATGGCCATTGGGGATTTGTCTGAATTAAAGTTAGAGGACAAACAAAAGAAGAAAACCAAATTGCCCAACAAAGGTTTCAATTTTAGTGTGGTGCTAGTGGATAGCATGGGCAATAAAGCATCTGTCGCTGTGGATGAACATAATGGCTTTTCACAAAAAATCAAATCCAAATTCACCAAGTTTAAATTCTTGGATAAACAGATGATAGGCGGTGATTCCGAAATTCAATTAAAAAGCTGTTACATTCCTGTTTCATCCTTTTTAAAGCAAGAAGACAGTTTGCACTTAAACAAATTAAAAAGTATCGATTTTGTGTTTGATAAAGATACTTTAGGGGTTCTGGTACTGGACGATATTGGCTTTTACCTAAAGGACTAATCTTCAAAGGTGTTGTTAACAAATTTGTCACCATTAAAAAACAGGGATTGATGTACACTGGAAGTGTCCAATGTGTCTCTAAACTCGATTTTTAATCCATTTTCCAAGACTTCAAAATGATTCGGTAAATTGTTCTCTTTTGCCAGGCGTGTTGAAATATGACTTTCTCTATTGGGAAAACTGTAATATACTTCAAGATGACCATCGCGCAGAATGTAACTGTTTAAACGCTGAAAGGAACTGGAAGGGTTGTCGATATTTCCATAAACCAAATACATAGTTTGACCTGTATTGGAATCTACCTGGTAAATTTTACGGTACATAATAGGCTCGCCATAAAGTGATGTCGGTATTATTTTATCCTTACTTAGGTGTAGCGCAATATTTTTTATTGCATTTCCAGATGCATCCATTCTGGTGAACCAAGAAAAAATACCGACATTTCTGTCTGGAGATATTACAAACGTAAAAGCATGGCGCGATTTACCATATTCAATTTCCAGAGCTTTTAAAATCTCTTTAGATTGAATGTTTTCTATGACCCTTCTAATTTTTTCATTGATGCTTACGATGGATTCAATGGCTTTATAATCGTGATTCTTTGTTTCAATTTTGTTGAGCTCCACAAATAAACTGTCCAGTGTAGCTATTAATTCCTTTTCATTTTCAAAAGAAAAGTCTTTATCCGTCTTTTTAAAATTGGATAAACAACCCAGCATAATACATATCAATACACAGCAAGAAAATAGGATAATTCGTGTTCGTTTAATGGTAATAAAGGCCATGGGATTGTTTTTTGCAAAGCTGACCTATTTTTTTGTGGAATTTTGGAGACAATTTATCAATGCGGTGTTTGGGTTGATGAACACCTATTTTGAATGGACGTAAATAAAAACCTACGGAGCAACAGTGTATGCCATGTTATCTTTTGCTAACTTGCTCAATGAATTCGTAGTTGAATTGTAATGGCAGAGTTAATTAAGCTTTATGAAGAAAATCCTAACCCGCGTCAGGTGGAGAAGGTTGTCAGCATTCTTAGAAAAGGAGGGCTTGTAATCTATCCGACCGATACGGTTTATGGACTGGGTTGTGATATTACCAACTCAAAGGCTTTACAGCGAATTGCTCGAATTAAAGGCATAAAATTGGAAAAGGCCAATTGGTCTTTTGTTTGTGCCGATTTGAGTAATTTATCCGATTATGTCCGCCAGATAGACAGCACTACGTTTAAATTGCTCAAGCGCGCTTTACCAGGACCGTATACTTTTATTTTACCTGGAAACAATAATCTGCCGAAAGACTTTAAGAAAAAGAAAACAGTAGGTATTAGGGTGCCAGACAACTCTATTGCCCAAGCATTGGTTTCACAATTGGGACATCCCATCGTTTCTACTTCCATTCGCGATGAGGATGATATTTTGGAATACACTACGGATCCTGAGTTGATCTTTGAAAAATGGCAGAACCTTGTGGATGTTGTGATCGATGGCGGATATGGGGATAATGTGGCCTCAACAGTTATAGATGTGTCAGAAGGAGAGCCAGAAGTTATTCGGGAAGGAAAAGGAAGTTTGGATATTTTATAAATAAAAAAAGCGGCCTTATGGGCCGCTTTTCATTTTATTTCAAGAACATATTAGTTTCCTGTTCCTCCAATGCTAGGGTCTTTCATTCCCTCTTCGATCATGTTATAGAACTGATCGATTTTTGGAAGTACGACAATACGAGTTCTTCTGTTTTTAGCTCTGTCAGCAGAAGTATCATTGCTTACCAATGGCACGTAGTAGCTACGTCCGGCAGCAGTCATTCTCTCTGGAGCTACACCAAAGTCATTTTGTAGGATTCTAACAACGGAAGTTGCTCTTTTAGCACTCAAATCCCAGTTGTCCAACAATACACCGCTTCTGTAAGGTACGTTGTCTGTGTGACCTTCTACCATAAATTCGAAGTCAGGTTTGTTGTTTACCACTTTGGCCACTTTGCCCAATACTTCTTTTGCTGCATTGGTTACGTTGTAGCTTCCGCTTCTAAACAATAGTTTGTCAGAGATGGATACGAACACCACGCCTTTTTCAACGCTGATTTCGATATCCTCGTCGTCCAAGTTGCCCAATACACCTTTAAGGCTCTGTACCAATGCAAGGTTAACAGAATCTCTACGAGTAACGGCATCTTGAAGTTTTCTGATGGTAAGGTCTTTTTCTTTTAGGCTTTCCAAAGACTTTTCAAGGTTTTCAGCACCTTTGGTGGTTAGGGTGGTAAGGTTGCCCATGTTGTTGATGAGCTCTTGGTTGTTTGCCTTTAAGAATGCATTTTGGTCCTCAAGAGTTTTTAATCTTGAATCTGCAGTTGCTTTTTCTTCCAAGCAATCGTTCAACTTAACCGTTGCAGAATTCAATAAATCTTGAGTTTCTTTTTGTTTGGCCTCCAATTCAGCATATTTCTTTTGCGAAACGCAAGAAGATAAAAGAACGGTCATAGCCAAAGTTCCTAGAAAAATTTTTTTCATAGTTCAGAGTATAATTTAAGGGTTGTTATAAATGTCATTAGTACAAAAACTAAACCAAAATTAGATAAAAAGCAAAGCTTCCTTAATCCAGTATCGTTAATCTTTTACTAAAATGTTAAAATTCCTTATTTGATGTACGAAATAGGACCACACTATGGATGTCGTGGTATAATACTTTAATATAAAATTAGCTTTTTCCCGCTTTCGGTACATGCCCCTAAAATTAACATAAAAACTCCAATGTGCCCTAAGAATCGCAAAGCAATGTTTAAACCTGAATTGTAACACAAAACGCAAGGCAGCAATGCCATCAAGCAACAAGCGTAACAAAATAATCGTAAAGGCCCTTTTTCGTGGTAAGTTCTTAGTGATGGAATAGAGTGAATTCCTAAAATTTAAATAGGTTTTCTTGGGATTCATATTGGAAAGGGTGGAGCCACCCAAATGGTATACTTTGCTTTCTCCAACATAATATACCTTGTGACCTGCATTTTTGGCTCTCCAACACAAATCTATTTCTTCTTGGTGGGCAAAATAGTCCTCATCAAATCCTTCGAGGGTTCGGTATACTTCGCTCTTAATGAACATACATGCTCCTGTGGCCCAAAACACCTCTTTAATGTCGTTGTATTGCCCTTCATCCTTTTCAATGGTCTGAAAAATGCGACCGCGACAAAAGGGATAGCCCAATTTGTCAATAAATCCACCTGCCGCCCCTGCATATTCAAAATGGTCCCGTTGCATTAGGTCCAAAATTTTAGGTTGAATGATAGAGGCTTCTGGAATAGCTTGAAAAGCTTTTTTGATAGGCTCTAGCCAGTTCGGGGTCACTTCAACATCAGAATTCAGTAGGCAAAAGAGGTCGGCTTCAATATGTTTTAAACCATCGTTGTAGCCCTTGGCAAAACCACCGTTTGTCGAATTTTGAACAATTCCGATACTAGGGTAGTTTTGTTTTAAGAAATCAACAGAACCGTCAGAACTAGCATTGTCCACCACATATATAGCTGCTCCCTGGGAATATTCCATGACAGAGGGCAGAAACCTTTCCAATAAGGCCTCACCATTCCAATTGAGTATAACAACAGCGATTTTCAAGATGGTGGCAAATTAACGGCTAAAATCAGGAATTTCCTTTAAAAACCTATAATTTTCAAGCTGGTGGTCCATTTCGCAATAATAATGGTTCAATCCGTTGGTCACCATTAAATATTGGGCATCCAATTCGTAATTATACCGGGCAATTTGGTCAAAAGTACTTTGGTCTATCTTCACTTCTGGGGCTTTGCATTCCACCAATAAATAAATACTACCATCTGGATTGAAAACCACAATATCGTAACGCTTTTTTAAGGTGTTGACAGTCAGTTGCTTTTCTACGTTCACTAAACTTTTGGGATAATTATTGGTGAAAATGAGAAAATGCAACACATGTTGACGAACCCATTCCTCGGGTTGGAGCACCACAAACTTTTTACGGATGCCATCAAAAATGTACTGTCTATTTTGGCTATTTTTGATTCGAAACTTATACGAAGGAAAGTTCAAAGGTTGCATAAAACGCATCTGGTGATAAATACTGAATGGACAAAGTAAAGGAGATTGTATCGGAAATCAATAAAGGAAATCCAAAACCTATTTATTTTTTAATGGGGGAGGAGCCCTATTACATTGACCGTATTTCCAAATACATTAGCGATAATGTGTTGTCGGAGGATGAAAAAGGGTTCAACCAAATGGTGCTTTACGGAAAAGAAACTTCTGTAGATGAAGTAGTGGGCAATGCCAAACGATATCCGATGATGGCCGATTACCAAGTGGTAATTGTGAAAGAAGCCCAACATTTATCTAGAACCATTGAAAATTTGAACGCATACGCCGAAAATCCTCAGCCCACCACGATTTTGGTGATTTGTTACAAGTACAAAAAGTTGGATAAGCGTAAAAAACTGTACAAAACCATTAAAAAAACCGGGGAGCTATTTGAGAGCAACAAACTTTACGACAATCAGGTGGCGGATTGGGTGAGACGTACCATGGCAGGCAAAAACTATAAAATGTCGCCAAAATCCTGTATCATGTTGGTTGAGTATTTGGGTACAGATTTAAGTAAAATCAGTAATGAATTGGACAAATTGACTTTAGTGGTGCCTGCAGGAACTGAAATTACTCCAGAAATAATTGAAAAAAATATTGGTATCAGTAAGGATTTCAACAATTTTGAATTAAAGAAAGCCATTGGGGAGCGCAATGTGAAGAAGGCGGCGCGAATTATTGATTATTTTGCGCAAAATCCCAAGGACAATCCTTTTGTGGTAACGGTAACGCTTCTGAACACCTTCTTTACCCAATTGTTGCAGTACCATGGTTTGAGTGACCATTCCCCCGGCAATGTGGCCAAAGTATTAGGGGTTAACCCTTATTTTGTAAATGAATATGTGGTGGCGGCCAAAAATTATCCAATGAAAAGGGTGAGTGGTATTATTTCAAATTTGCGTGAACTCGATTTAAAGGGCAAAGGTGTTGGTGCCAATAACATGGACCAAGCTGATTTGCTCAAAGAATTATTGTTCAAGATTGCCTAGAGAGATAAATTACTTTTTATCAACACTATATTTTCCGGGACCTACCAATATAATTACAATAAATACGACCAAATAAAGAAGAGCCTTCTCTTTGGTGCCAAAAGGGTCTGCGCCATGTGCAATAAAAGCAGCTACAAACATGGTAATCGCTGCTGGTATCGCGGCCCATCTTGTTTTAAAACCAATAATCATTAAAAGAGGACATATAACTTCACCAATTACCGCTAAAAAAAGCGATGGGGCTTGACCTATACCAAAAGGGTCAGCAAATTCGGTGTTACCATTGATGAGTCGCATGAGTTTTGGAATACCGTGCGTTAACATAAACGCTGATGGTGCAATTCTCAACAAAGCCAATCCGATGTGTACTGAAGGGGTATTTTTCATTCAAGGGGAATTTTTGTTGCGTGAAAATATTAATTAAGTTTTAAAAAACGTAACAATATTCGACCAAAAGTTCACTAAAATTTGAATAGAAAGTAGGCTATCGAAGCGGCGGATACGATTTGGGATCAACTTCGTGCATAATTTCGTACACCTTTTCGAAAATATCCTCAGCATTGGGCTTGGAGAAATAATCCCCATCTGAAGCATAAGCGGGTCGGTGTGCTTTTGCGGTCAAGGTTTGGGGCGCACTATCTAAAAATTTATAACCACCTTGGTTTTCAACCACTTCTTGAAGCAAATAAGCGGAGCACCCTCCAGGTACATCTTCATCAATCACTAAAAGTCTATTGGTTTTTTGAAGACTTTTAACCACATCGTGGTCCAAATCGAAGGGCAATAAGGATTGTGCGTCGATAACCTCGGCATCAATACCAACCTCTAAAAGATCGTGAGCCACGCTCTCCACAATTCGTAGGGTAGAACCATAAGATAAAAGTGTAATATCGCTTCCTTCTTTCATGGTCTCTACTTTACCGATTGGGGTACAGAACTCACCCAAGTTGGATGGCATCTTTTCCTTCAAGCGATATCCGTTCAAGCTTTCTATGATCAAGGCAGGCTCATCACTTTTCATCAAAGTGTTGTAAAAACCTGCAGCTTGGGTCATGTTTCTTGGCGTTAAGATGTACATCCCACGAAGCAAGTGAATCAATCCACCCATAGGCGACCCTGAATGCCATATGCCTTCCAATCGGTGACCTCTGGTGCGGACAATCAATGGTGCTTTTTGCTTTCCAACTGTTCGGTACATTAAAGAAGCCAAATCATCGCTCAACGTTTGAATGGCGTAAAGGATATAATCCAAATACTGAATCTCGGCAATAGGGCGCAAGCCGCGTAAGGCCATACCGATTCCTTGTCCGATAATCGAAGTTTCACGAATCCCCGTATCAGCCACCCTTAGTTCACCATATTTTTTCTGAAGACCTTCCAGTCCTTGGTTTACATCACCAATATTACCAGTGTCTTCTCCAAAAATCAAGGCTTCCGGATAGGTGCTGAACAAAGTATCGAAATTATCGCGCAAAATCACCCTGCCATCTACTTCTTTTGCATTATCAGAATAGGATGGGGGGATAGCGGCAATATTAGTGGCTTTATTTGGTAATTCATTATATAAATGGGAACTGTAATGCGGTTCAGTTTCAGCCAAAAACGTATTTACCCATTGTTGTAATTGTAATTTTTCGGGCGTATCTTCTCCTAAAAGATATCGAAGCACTTTCCTGGATTTTGAGGCCAAATCCTTTTTTAAGGGTTCCTCAATGGCAATCAAATCGTTTTTAACCTTCAGAATAAAGGCGCGATTTGGACTTTTTGCCGCAACATTGTCCAGAAGTTGCACCAATTCTTTTTTAGCATCCAAATGAGGTTGAAGAAACTCGGACCATGCTTCTTTTTTGGCAGCACGAATCGTTTGTTTGATATCGCGCTCCATCTTTTTAAGCTCGTCTTCGGTACTGATACCGTTTTCAATGATCCACTCCCTGAACATTTTATTGCAATCATGTTCTTTTTCCCATTCCAAACGTTCGGCTGATTTGTAACGTTCGTGGGAACCTGATGTGGAGTGTCCTTGCGGCTGGGTGAGCTCCGTAACATGAATGATTACGGGAACATGGCCTTCACGTGCAATGTCTGAAGCATTTTCAAACGTATGGATTAGGGCCGTGTAGTCCCAGCCTTTCACTTTTAAGATTTCGAAGCCCTTGTTGTCCTCATCGCGTTGAAGTCCACTTAAAGCTTCCGAAATATCACCTTTGGTGGTGTGGTATTCCGATGGAACCGAAATACCGTATTCATCGTCCCAAATGCAGATGACCATAGGAATTTGCATGACACCGGCAGCATTAATGGCCTCAAAAAAGTGCCCTTCACTGGTGCTTGCGTTTCCGATGGTGCCCCAAGCCACTTCATTTCCATTTTTGGAGAAGTAGGTTTGGTCAATACCTTCTACATTTCTATAAATTTTGGAAGCTTGAGCCAATCCTACCAAACGGGGCATTTGCCCAGCAGTACAAGAAATGTCGGCACTACTGTTTTTTTGTTCGGTAAGATTTTTCCATGAACCGTCTTCATTCACACTATGTGTGACAAAATGACCACCCATTTGACGGCCAGCACTCATCGGTTCTTTTTCTAAATCTGTTGTAGCGTATAATCCGTGGAAGAATTCTTTAGGGTTGAGATAATCCAACGCCATCATAAAGGTTTGGTCGCGGTAATATCCACTTCTAAAATCCCCATTTTGAAAAGCACGTGCCATAGCAAGTTGTGGCAGCTCTTTTCCATCTCCAAATATCCCAAATTTTGCTTTTCCGGAAAGAACTTCCCTTCTACCCATTAAGCTGCATTCCCTACTGGTGACGGCAACTTTGTAATCTTCAATTATTTGCGATTTAAAATCATCAAAAGAAATGTCGTTACTCGTACTTGGGTTAGGTTTCATAAATCGTTCAGGATTTGCGCAAAAGTATTAAATTTCCTTCATAAAAGCAACATTGAAACAAGCTAAAAAATTAACATTTTATCAAAAAAATAGTAATTAAATTGATGAAAATGCAATGTTTTTGAGTAGGAAAGATAGTTTGTTGTCGATTCAATAATTAGAACCATTTACGGGTAAACAGCCCTATCAAGGTCCTTGGGCTTAAGGTGACAATGAAGCGGATTCGCTGCCCATAATTGTCTTGGCCAACTTCCCAACCTAGATTGGAATAAACAGGGAAATAGAGCTCAAAATAATCGGTTACCAAATTAAGTCGTACCCCAGAGTCGTATACAAAACGAGTGCTTTCGCCTTTGTTCTTAATAAAACCAAGGTCGCCATACGCTTCAATCCAGCGCCAGATATTGGTGCTCACATTGGTTGTGGCAATCCAATCATTGGCAAAAGGGTTGTCCAATTTAGATTTGAAACCACCTTCTGCGATAATGATCTGTTGACTGTACAGCCCAGAACTTTCCGATCTTCCCAAATAGTTAAGGTCGAACATATAATCTGTGGGTCTGTCCAACGCAAAACTAAAAAAGTTGGAGTCTGTATTGTTTCTTAAGAATTTACCGGCATACAATCGGATGTTCAATTGTCTGTTGCTTTGAAAGAGTTTTCGATACTCCATTTCAAAGGCCACTTTGGTGAAATCGCTTGAGTGCTGGGCATCCACAAACCAAGATGAATAGTTGAGTATGTTGTTGTCCACATCGGTGAATCGAGCATTCAATACTCCATAATCTGGGTCAGTATCAATTTGGTCTGCAATGTTCTCATCTACATTTCTGAATACGTTTCGGTACCTAAACATTAAATATTGCCTACGGTTGGATAACAGGTCTTCGGGGCGCCAAGAAAAACTTACGGCAGGAGTAAGGGTCGAGAACCTTGAGTTTTCCTGAAAGTGGGAGGTAGATGCCGAAATGGAATAGTTGGTCATGTACAATCCCGTTTTTTGATGGTATTTGCGGTACCTAAAATTTACTTTTCCCACAAAGGTATGTTCCAAAAAAGAATAGGCCGGTGCAATGTCATACAAAAAGTTGCGCTCCAAAAAGGTTTTGTTGTAAAAACGAAGCCCTGGCGTAACGCCATCATACAGGTTAAAGTTGACAATGGGCACATAAAATACCTGATTGTAATAAGGGTCTTCCGTATCCTTAAAAAATTGAAACTTGAGTCGTTTGTTGCTGGAAAAAAATCCGTTTAAGGTTTTCCAGTTGTCCCTTTGGTTGAACTCCGGTATTTTTTGGTCATAGTTCAATACCAAGCGTTCTTCGCCATTTCTTGGAATTGTAAATGTTTTGGTGGAATCGATTCCTGTGAACCAATATTGTGAAACCACCGTATCGTTTTGAAGTCCAAAAAGAGAAATGGGGACTTTGGTGCCTTGTTTGTTCTTCAACACAAAGGAAATGGAGTCCTCTGTTTTTTGAATGCTCTTAATCTTATAATCTATTTTGTCATCAGTGGCCACATATTCATCAAAAAACCAATCAACCTCCTTATCTGCATATTTTTCCAAAGTTTGTCTAAAATCTGCCGCAGTAACCAAAGGTTGTTGTTTGTGATTTTGATAAAAATCTAGAATGGTGCTGTCTACCTTTTTTTCGCCTAAATAAGCGGATAGGTAAGACATTCCTAGGCCGGCTTTAAAGCCATTGGCTATTTTTTCATTGAATTTTATCAAAGAATCATTAGGGGTAGTAAGGGCCTGGTCAATGTTTTTTCGCGCAGAAAGCATACTGAAAAGCGCATATTGCTCATTAAAATGCATTTGGGCAAAATGAAAGTTTTTCAGAAGCCAGAATTTGGAAAGTTTCCCTGTTAGTTTTTGATTGGGGTAAAATTCATCCACGTATTTAATCATCAAATAATACCCTATGGCATCGCTCACCCAACGTTCTTTTCTTGGGTCGAGATAAAGTGTTTCTTCAATATAATTGCGAATGGCAGTTTTTAAGAACTTCATTTCAAATTGAAACTGCTCTTCATACGGACGAATAAAAGAGGGCAGCTGACTAATACCGTAAAGTGGGGATTTATAGTAATCAAATTCACTCACCAAAAGGTTGCCATGCGGGTAGGTGCCTAAATTTTCATTTAAAAAATCTGCGATACGGCTAATGGAAATTCCTTGGGCAATTTCCCCGTATTTATTTGATTCAATATCGGTTGTTACAGTAAATGAGGTTGTAATGTGTTTGGTGAATCTGTTATCATAAGTGATGAGGATTTCACAGCTTTTTCTTTTATTGCCAATAAGTTGTACATGTTGTCCGCCATCATAGCGAGAAATAGGCGAAGTTCGGTAGTTAGTTGCTAAATGAAGCAGTTCAGGAAAAGTGAAATTGATTCGGGTTTCGGTGACTCCGGTGTAGAGGTCATCCAGATTTTTATTATCGTACAATTTCCAATCTCCATCAAAAACAGCTGGGGTGAGGTACCAATCTTTTAGATTGTACCCATTTTCCAAGGTGTGTCCGTAACCTGTAAATTTCGCTGTGGGAAGTTTTATTGTATAGGTCAAGAACAGTTGCACAGACTCACCAGGTTTCAGTACTTCATTCAAGGTGACCTTGATGATATCCCGATTTTCTACCCGTTCCCACTCAAGCCCCGAGTAGTTATTATCTACAATGGTCATTATGGTTGTTCTGCCCCGTTCACGTTCCTTGGCCAAATGAAGACCTCTATTAAACTCTTCGGCAAATCGTTTGGCCAGTGCGGTATTTTTGTTGGAATAGGCGTGGTTCCAATCGTTAAAATAAATTGTGCTCAACCCCTTATCCGAATCGTTCACATAGGTAAAGTTTTGTTTGATTCGAATTTGTTTGGTCTCACCATCCAAAGTGGCCACCATATCGTTTTTGTGCTGTCCCAAACTTGTTATGGGGAGCACCGCAACGAATAGCCAAAATAGCCTTTGGATGTTTTTGGGGTGAATCAATGGAGCAACTTTAAAAATTGGGACTGAGGGTACGTCCTTTATAAAAGGCATCAATGATTTCTACCACTTCGTCCTCTGTATCTACCAATTTGATTAAATCTAGGTCCTTTGGGCTAATGTTACCTTCTTCCACCAAGGTTTTTTTTATCCAATCCATAAGTCCTCCCCAAAATTTGGTGCCAACCAAAATAATAGGAAAAGTGTGTATTTTATGGGTTTGAATTAAGGTAAGTGCCTCAAAAAACTCATCCAAGGTTCCAAAACCTCCTGGCATTACCACAAAACCTTGGGAATATTTAACGAACATTACCTTGCGAACAAAAAAGTAGTCAAAATCCAAGCTTTTATCCTCATCAATATAAGGGTTGTCGTGCTGTTCAAAAGGGAGTTCAATGTTCAAACCTACCGAGGTTCCCCCGGCTAAATTTGCTCCACGGTTACCAGCCTCCATAATACCAGGGCCACCACCGGTAATAACACCATACCCAGCTTCTGATACTTTTTTAGCCACTTTTACCGCCAAATCGTAATACGGATGTCCCTCTCTAACCCTCGCTGAACCAAAGATTGAAACGCAGGGCCCTATGGCACTCATTTTTTCAAAACCGTTCACAAATTCGCCCATAATTTTAAAAATGGCCCACGAATCGTTTGTTTTGATTTCATTCCAACCCTTGGAATGTTTTTCATTTCGCATGTGCATAATTTAATATTTTAAACAGCCTTCGCTATATTTTGTTTTTTGTTGGCCAATTCTTTCTTTAAAAACTTGGCCGTATAACTTTTTTTGTCCTTCGCTACCTCTTCCGGTGTACCTTTGACAACCACTTTTCCGCCACCACGACCACCTTCGTAGCCAATATCAATAATATGGTCCACCATCTTTATTACGTCCAGATTGTGTTCTATCACCAAAATGGTATTGCCTTTGTCTACCAATTGGTTCAACACCTCCATAAGCACCCGAATGTCTTCAAAGTGCAGTCCTGTTGTAGGTTCGTCAAGGATGTAAAAGGTGTTTCCGGTATCGCGTTTGGATAGCTCAGTAGCGAGTTTCACCCTTTGTGCCTCACCCCCGGATAGGGTGGTGGATTGTTGCCCCAATGATATATAACCCAATCCTACATCTTTTATTGTTTTTAACTTCCTGTGGATTTTGGGAATGTTCTCAAAGAATTCGACCGCTTCATTGATGGTCATTTCCAATACATCGGCAATGGATTTGCCTTTGTAACGAATTTCCAAGGTTTCCCGGTTGAAACGTTTCCCATTACAGGTTTCACATTCTACGTACACATCGGGTAAAAAGTTCATTTCAATTACTTTTAGGCCCCCTCCTTGGCAAGTTTCACATCGTCCTCCTGCCACATTGAAGCTAAAGCGCCCTGGTTTATACCCACGGATGGTGGCTTCGGTAGTTTTTGCAAACAAGGAACGAATTTCACTAAAAACGCCCGTGTAAGTGGCTGGATTTGACCTTGGTGTGCGTCCAATAGGGGATTGGTTGATATCGATCACCTTATCAATATGTTCCAATCCGGTAATTTTTTTATAAGGCATCGGTTTTTTAACGCCATTAAAATAATGGGCGTTCATGATAGGGTAGAGGGTTTCATTGATCAATGTGGATTTACCACTTCCTGAAACACCAGTAACCCCAATCATTTTACCTAATGGTAATTCTACGGTTACATTTTTCAGATTATTTCCTGTACATCCAGAGAGTACAATTTTCTTTCCAGTTCCATCTCGTCTTTTCTCAGGGACAGGAATTTCCAATTCTCCCGTAATATATTGAGCTGTTAGGGTATGTTGATCAATGAGCTCCTTTGGCTTTCCTTGGGATATGATCTCGCCACCATGTTTTCCTGCTTTCGGACCGATATCGATAACATGATCTGCTTGTTCGATCATATCACGGTCATGCTCCACCACAATAACAGAATTTCCGATATCGCGAAGTGCTTCCAACGAATGAATCAACCGTTCGTTATCGCGCTGGTGTAGTCCAATACTGGGTTCATCCAAAATATAGAGTACGCCTACCAATTGCGAACCGATCTGGGTCGCCAATCGAATACGTTGCGCTTCACCGCCCGAAAGTGATTTGGAGCTTCGGTTGAGCGAGAGATAATCCAATCCCACATCCAACAAAAAGCCAACACGCGCTTTAATTTCTTTGATGATTTCTTCAGCTATCTTCTTTTGATTGCCCTCCAAGGTGTCCTCCAAATGTTGGAAAAAATTAGCGAGTTCGGCGATATCCAATTGTGCCAACTCAGCAATATTCTTACCATCTATTTTAAAATAGAGGGATTCTTTGCGCAATCGGGAACCTTCGCAGGTTGGACATTTTCCTTTGTCCATATAATCCTTTGCCCAGCGTTTTATGGAAGTGGAATTGGCTTCTTCGTATTGTGTTTTTATGAAATTGGAAATCCCTTCGTAATCGATTTTATATTGTCTTTTAACGCCCAATGTTTTGGAATTCACCTCAAAACTTTCATTGCCCCCGTTTAAAATGATGTCCATAGCTTCTGCTGGAATCTTCTCAATGGCATCCGAAAGGTCAAACTCATACCGCTGGGCAATGGTTTCCAATTGTTTAAAGGCCCACGACTTTTTGTATTCCCCTAAGGGTGCAATTCCGCCAGATTTAATGGAAATTTTCTTATTTGGAATTATTTTATGCTCATTTACTTGATAAATATGGCCAAGTCCACTACAATCAGGGCACATTCCTTTGGGCGAATTGAAGGAAAAGGTATTCGGTTCAGGGGTAGGATAGGAAATGCCCGAAGAGGGACACATCAAATCCCGACTGAAATAACGAGGTTCGGACTCACCTTCTTCCAACACCATCAGTACATTTTCTCCACTGTACATGGCGGTGTTGATGGTTTCACTCAATCTTTTATGAAAATCCTCGCTATCCCCAACCTTTAAACGGTCGATAACGATTTCAATATCGTGGGTTTTATAACGGTCGACCTTCATCCCTTTGGTGATGTCGGTAATCTCGCCATCAACGCGAACTTTTACAAAACCTTGCTTGGCTATCTGTTCAAAAAGCTCTCGGTAATGTCCTTTTCTGGATTTGATCACAGGGGCAAGTACATTGATTTTTTTGTCCTTGTAGGTTTCAATGATCAAATCTTTGATTTGTTCATCGCTGTAGCTCACCATTTTTTCGCCGGTATTGTAACTGTAGGCATCCCCAGCACGCGCAAAAAGCAAGCGCAAAAAGTCATAAACTTCTGTAATCGTTCCAACAGTTGACCGTGGCGATTTGGATGTGGTTTTTTGCTCTATGGCAATAACTGGGGAGAGTCCGTCAATTTTATCCACATCGGGACGCTCTAATCCGCCCAAAAATTGCCTGGCGTAGGCCGAAAAGGTTTCAATATACCTCCGTTGTCCCTCGGCATAAATAGTATCGAACGCCAAAGAGGATTTTCCACTGCCCGAAAGACCGGTAATGACCACCAGCTTTTCACGGGGAATGGTAACGTCTATATTTTTTAGATTATGGACCCTGGCGCCCTTAACCTCAATATGTTCTTCGTAATTGATCATAAATCATAGCAAACCTCAAAAATAGCGATTTGGGATGTAAAAAGGAAGTGACCTTTAGTTTCGTTTTTGTGATTTGTTGGTTTATTTTTACACTGGTTGTTGTCACCTCGAGCGCAGTAGAGAGGTGCTTTATTTTATACTGTCGGGTCTCAACTGTGCTCGACCGGACAGATGAAAAGAATTTAAAATGAAATTATTAGGTATTGGCTCCAGAATAGACCACCCAGAATATGGAAAAGGCGTGGTAACCAACGTATCAAGCAAGCATTATTGGGTAACCTTTTTGGAAAATGGTTTGGAGACAATTGATTTGGATGCTGAGTTTGAAGTAATCGAGGGAGTATCGGATGAAGTGGACAGTGTTAGTTTTTTTGATGTAGAGCGTTCCCTGGTGAAAATATTGGAAAAATGGAGCGATACACACGAAAAAGTGGCCATGGCCGATAAATGGAGGGGTGGAAAATTGATTTTGGAACCTGGCGACACTACGGCAAACAAAGAAATGCCCATTGATACGTTCTTCCATAAGATTGTGATGGTACGCGATAGGATTCGTGTGATGGAACAAAAAATCAACAGTAGTAAAAATTTGGACGACCAAGAAAAAGTGGACCTACAGCAATATATCACTCGAATCTATGGCAGCTTGACCAGTTTTAATGTGCTGTTCAAGACCAAGAGTGACCATTTTGTGGGGGAGAAGAGTAAGGGGTGATTATACCGCCTCTTTCTTCTCACTTAAATACTTCCAATAGCGTTTCGGTACATGTTGCGTATGTAATTTAGGGTTGATGCGCGAGGCAATATTGCTGCTTTTAAAATAATCGTTCCAAAGGGCTTGGTATTGGTATTCCTCCTCTGTGAAGGCATTGCTTTTCATCGTTTTGTTGTGGTGGATGTCCTTTAAGTTCAGGGATACCATCTCCACATGATCCAAATCGTAAAAGATGCCATATTTACGCTTAACGTCATAAATCAACCATTTTTGGTCCGCATAGCGGTCTCTAAAATGTTTTGAGATTAAAGGAAGTACATCAAAATCGGGTTCTATGTTGGCAAAGTAGATGTTGTCCTTGGTCAATTGGAATCGAACAAAAGCTTCCATTCGGTGTTTTTCACGCCCAACTTTTCTGGCCAATTGCGCAATGTAAAGGACAGTAGGGTCGGAATAGTCCAAATACTTACCACTTTTGGTGCGCATTAATTTTTGAATGTAGGTGAAGAGCATCATTTCTACACCTTCGGATTCGCTCAAAAATGCAAAGTAGACGTTGGAAATGGCGTTATGGCTCTTGTTGCGGATGCCATTCCAAACTCTTTTTGCCTTTTCAATATTAGTGAAAATGGTTTCGGTATCGGAAAACAATCCGTTTTGGGATTGATTGTTTCTTTGAATGTCGGACACATTGATTTTTTCATCAAAGGCGACAAAAACGGCGGTCAAGAATCCATTGAAACTACCGTCGTAGACTAAAGTTGTTGAAGCATTCATGATGTTTGCTTTTTAATTTCTATAAAGTCATCTCGACGGGGTTTACGACAGAGAAATCGAGATTTCTCACATGTGTTCGAAATGACAAAATTGTAAATCATTAATTGAACAATGACAATTGTGTACTGTATTGATTCCTGAATTTTCCAGAGGAATTTTGAAGAATCATACCTTTGATACTCTCCGCGTCCAAATCGCGACGTTCCCAATGGCGGGAATCGCATACCATAAAATATTGGGCACGGTTGAGGGCCACTCCAATCTTTTTGAGATGGTCCCAGTTCAATTTTCTAAACCTTCTGGCCTTAACTATTTTATCCACCGACCGCATTCCAATGCCCGGAATCCGTGCCAAAAGTAGTTTGTCGGCCATATTCACATCCACAGGAAAATGATGCAGGTTCCGTAGGGCCCACGAGAGCTTTGGGTCTACATCCATATCCAAATTGGGCTGTTGGTTGTTCAATAACTCACCAATGGAAAACCCATAGAAACGCAACAGCCAATCGGTTTGATACAATCTATTTTCACGCAACATGGGCACTTGTGAGCCAATTGCCGGTAGTCTTGAATCGTGGGTTACAGGCACGTATCCTGAATAGTAAACGCGTTTCATGTTGTAGGTTTTGTAATAATAGGTCGCGGAATACATAATATCCTTATCCGATTCTCCAGAAGCACCAACAATCATTTGTGTACTTTGGCCCGCTGGTGCGTATTTTGGGGTGTTTTTAATGATTTTCCGTTCAGATTGGTATCGCACAATTTCATTTTTCACCTTTTTCATAGGTTTGGTGAAGTCTTCATGCTTTTTCTCTGGCGCCAACAATTTTAAACCAGATATGGTAGGTACTTCAATATTCACTGAAAGTCGGTCGGCATACAATCCTGCTTCGTACATTAATTCATCAGATGCTCCTGGAATGGATTTTAAATGGATGTAGCCGTTGAAATTTTCTTCCTCGCGCAATTTTTTGGCAACGGCCACCAAACGCTCCATGGTATGGTCAGGACTTTTAAAAATACCAGAACTTAAAAAAAGCCCTTCGATATAATTTCTTCGGTAAAAATTGATGGTAAGGTCAACCACTTCTTGCACCTTGAAGGCCGCTCTTGGAACATCGTTACTTTTTCTGGTCACACAATAAGCACAATCAAAAATACAATGGTTGGTCAGCAAGATTTTCAACAACGATACACACCGACCATCCGCGGTGTAGCTATGGCAAATACCCATTTTGGAGGAATTGCCCAGGCCTTTGGTTTTGTTGGTTCGGTTACTGCCGCTGCTGGCACAGGAGACATCGTACTTGGCGGCATCGGCCAATATGTTCAGTTTTTCACGTATCCTATCAAAATTCATAACTTGGAAATAATCCATTCAAAAATATGGAAATATTCCAATTAATGGAAATAATCCATAATTATTTTTGGAAATAATCCAAAACCACTATATTTGAGAATGGATAGTCATCAAGGCAGAGTTCGAAATGACATTATCAACATGAAGATGGAAAATGAAATAACCCTAAAACGATTTACCGACCTCCGCAGGGAACTAGGTTACACGCAAACCGAATTTGCCAACTTGTTGGGCGTGAAGAATACTACTGCTGATATTGAGCGGGGTAGGACCAAGCTTTCTGGAAAAGTTGTCGCCGAACTTTTAAAACACTTTAAGATAAACCCCTTATGGTTGTTTGGTGAAAGTGACCAGAAACATTTGGATACCTCCAAAACCAGTGTGATTCCAAAAGTGGTTACGGTAGATAATTCAGATAATGATAACATGGTGATGGTGAATGCCAAAGCTGCTGCAGGGTATCCACAAAACATTGCAGATACTAGTTGGTACCAACAGCTGCCAGCTTTTGACATGCCCATTCCAGAATTTCGAAATGCTACTTATCGTGGATTTCAAGTGGAAGGGGACAGTATGCTACCCAATTTAAGGCCCAATGATTGGGTTTTGGCTCGAGCCATTGAGCATATTGACCATGTAAGTGCGAACAAAATGTATGTCGTGGTGCTACAAGATTCCGTAATGGTGAAGAAAATTGAGCGCAAACCCAATTCCAACAATATTACATTGGTTTCATTGAATGAAACCTATCCACCTTATGAAATCAAGCCGTTTCAAATTCAAGAGATTTGGGAGGTGAGCAGTAAATTGACTTTTAATGTGGATGCCACTACTGAAACAGGATTGCTAAAGCAATTGCAGCAATCCATGGATGAGTTGAAAAAGCAAATTGCAGGACAATAGCGTTTAAAAACCGACTCCTTTTGTTTTGGTTTGAATCCGCATTAAGTATTTGTGTGCCGTCATATAAAGTACGGAGCCATCATTACCCCAAGCACAATTGGCAGTAAGTTGTCCGGTTTCAATCCTGCCCAATAATTTGCCTTTTGAACTAATGACCAATACACCGCTGGGCCCGGTGGAGAAAATAGTTCCGTCTTTGGTCACTTTTAAGCCATCTGGTGAACCAATAAAACCTTCTTTCTGTAATTCAGAAGCATCAAAAAAGATGCGACCATTATTCAATGTACCATCATTTTGAATTTGGTAGGCCATAATATAAGGTGCCTTAAAATCGGATTGGTTTACGTAAAGTGTTTTCTCATCTGGAGATAAGGCTACACCATTGGGCCGGGATAAATTGTCAACGACCATCGTCACTTTTCCGTCTGGGTCAATTTTAAAAACACCAAACTCCTCCATTTCCCGCGATTCTGAATCTTGTTGTTCAGGAAGGCCGTAGGGGGGATCAGTGAAATAATACGTACCGTTTGAGGCTTGGACAATATCGTTGGGACTATTGAATCGTTTTCCGTTCCAGGTGTCAGCAAGGGTAAATTTCCCGCCTTTTGTTAAAGGCATTTTCGAAATTCTACGGTCGCCATGTTCACAAGCCACCAACTCTCCATTGTTGTTTAGAATCAACCCATTACTTCCAGGTTCATTGCTATAGGGCAATAAACCAGTATAACCAGAAGGTTTTAAAAAGGCTGAAACCCCTTCACCGTTTTTCCATTTAAATATGGTATTTTGAGGTACATCTGAAAATAAAAGAAATCCACCTTCCTTCACCCAAACGGGGCCTTCCGACCATATAAAACCATCCGCAAGCACTTCGATTTTGGCATCTTTATCCACATAATCATAAAATGCATCGTCCAATGCCACTAGGTTTCCGGTGGTTTTTTGCTGACCAAAACCACTTAAGGCAATACTAAATAGAAGAAGAGTTAATTTTTTCATTTTGAAATATTTATATAAATATAAAAATATCTATCATTCCGATAGGTCTTATTGAAATTGGTAAGTAGCAACAATCCCTTTCGCTAAGATATCGGCGGCCATAGGATTTAATCGGAACCATAATTCTGGTTCAAAAATTTCCAGTTCCGCCAAGGCCCAATGTCCATTATTATCCTTAAAAATATCCACTCGGGCATAAACAGGCAATTCAGGTGCTGCGTGAACCACTTTTTTTGCAAAAGTGATTTGTTCTTCATTGGGTTTATAATCGTGAACCGTTCCGCCAAAATCATCTTGGACCCTAAAATCGCCTGGTTTGGCAATTTTCAACACGGCATGGGTAAACTCACCATTAAAAAGCATCATGGAGATTTCCCCTTCTGA
This sequence comes from Flagellimonas cixiensis, assembly GCF_042134615.1. Classification (GTDB taxonomy): domain Bacteria; phylum Bacteroidota; class Bacteroidia; order Flavobacteriales; family Flavobacteriaceae; genus Flagellimonas; species Flagellimonas cixiensis. The sequence continues at coordinate 3,197,060 of NZ_CP169639.1, read as the reverse complement.
AACAATATAATGCTGAAATTCTTGAAGCATCATCGCTTCTTCTTTTACCAAAGCTTCAAAAATAGCTTCGTGTTTGGATATATCATTGCTGCTGATTTTGTAGGTGTGCCTTGCCGCTCCAGAAACACAAGGCTTTACAATGAAGATGTCTGTTGTGAACCCATGTCCAGATTTTGCATTTTCAATAGCATCAACGAGACTTGAGCCACTACCTTTTTCAATAAAAACTGTCTTGGGAATTGTTACCCCCGCTTTTGATAAATCTAGTAAATAGTGCTTATCAATATTCCAGTAAATCAGCTCTTTGGAGTTGATAAATTGGGTTTGTTTTGAAGCTTTTTCCAACCATTCGGAAAATTCCTTAAAGCGGTCAAAATAGTCCCAAGTGGTTCGGAACAAGGCATATTTAGTGGTCGACCAATCAAAATCGGGGTCGTCCCAAGATTTGCGAACAACATTTAACCCTTGATTTTTTAATGCATCCAAAACCAATTGGTCCTCTTGAAGCACATTTTGAATGTAGGGTGTACTTTTTTGTGGGGACACGTAGCGATGGTCCGTCAAAACAACAACGTCAAAATTCATTTGTCATTAATTAAAATCCAACTGCTGTATCGTCACCACGTTTGTCCGCACCACCTTCCAGTTTGCCATTGGGCAATACACGAATGGCATCAACTTTTCCGATAATGGGAGTGCGCTCTTCATTGATAATGTACCCTTTGGATTTAAGCTCTTCTTTCAATGCTTCAGAGAAACCGTCTGGCTCAAATACGACCATATCGGGCAACCATTGGTGGTGGAACCTCGGCGCATTAACAGCTTCTTGCATGCTCAAGTTGAACTCGTACACATTTAAAATAGTTTGTGCAACGGCTGTAATAATAGTAGACCCACCCGGAGTTCCTACCACCATATAAAGCTCACCGTCTTTTTCTACAATGGTTGGGGTCATGCTGCTCAACATACGTTTTTCTGGTTCTATACTGTTGGCTTCGGCACCTATAAGCCCAAACATATTGGGCACACCGGGTTTGGAGCTGAAATCGTCCATTTCGTTGTTTAAAAAGATGCCCAATTCTTCACAGAATAGTTTGGAACCATATCCACCATTAAGGGTAGAGGTTACCGAAACTGCATTGCCTTCACTGTCCACAATGGAAAAGTGGGTAGTTTGGTCACTTTCAATAATCTCAACTTCTCCGTGGCTTACCTCTGAGGATAAGGTGGCCTTATCAAATGAAAAATTGCTCATTCTATCTTGAATGTAATCATCGCTCAAAATCATTTCGTAAGGAATATCCACGAAATCGGGGTCGCCTAAAAAGAAATTTCTGTCCGCATAGGCTCTTCGAGATGCTTCGGTGAATAATTGAATGGTTTTGGCCGAGTTGTGTCCAAATTTAGAGACGTTGTAGGGCTCCATCATTTTAAAAATCTGGTTGATGGTCACCCCACCACTGCTTGGTGGACTCATGGAAATCACTTTGATGTCCTTATAATTGAAAACGATAGGGTCTCTCCAAACGGCTTCGTATTTTTCCAAATCTTCTTCAGTGATCAAACCACCTTTTTCTTGAACAAAAGCAGCCAATTTTTGGGCCACTTCGCCTTTGTAAAACCCATCGCGGCCTTGCTCCATAATTTTTTGAAGCGTTTTCGCATAATTGGGATATTTTATAGTGTCGCCAGCTTTGAATGGTGTGGCGAATTTGGTGCTGTCCCCGTTCGCCTCAATAAATCGTTCACGAGTACGCTCCAAACGGCCAGCTTGTTTTTCGGTCACCACAACACCTTTGTTGGCGAGTTCAATAATGGGTTCAATTATATCCTTTAATGGAAGTTTTCCAAACTTTTTGTGGACCTCCAAAACCCCTGCAACAGTTCCGGGAACCCCCACGGCAGTTCCACCAGAGGTGCTCAAACCTGGGATTACATTGCCCAGGGAATCCAAATACATGTCTTTATGGGCCGCTAGAGGTGCTTTTTCACGGTAATCGATTCCTCCAATTTCACCATTGTTTTTTCGGTAGACCATGAATCCGCCACCACCAACACTTCCTGCGAAGGGATATGCTACCACCAAGGTCAATTCTGTGGCGACCATGGCATCAAAGGCATTTCCTCCTTTTTTCATGATGTCAACAGCCAATTGCGATGCTTCTTGGCGTGCGGAAACCACCATGGCTTTTTCGGCAACCAATCCCGTAGGTTCGGCTGGCTGTTGTTTACAATTGATAAATAAGATAAGGGGTAGCAGCAATATTAGTCTTCGCATAGAGAAATAAATTTTTGGTTGGAAAAGGTAATTAATTCTTTAAAAAATAAAGTGAATTCATTTTCGAAATCTGTATAGTGTTCTTCAAGGTCCAAAATGGCAAAATTCATTCTGGATTTATTTTTGGTTCTTCGGTTCATTCCATTAAGTACACGTTCAATCCCTGCTAAATTGGCATAATTGAGCAGCCAATTGTCTGCCATCATATAGGGCATCATTCGTTTGGTGGCCATGGGGAGAATTTCATAATTGTCCTCCAACAAACCATAAAAATCCTCAACATATATATCTAGTGGTGTATCGCTGTAATCACTCCAGTTTTTGGCCAGGAAATGATCGTAATAAATATCCACGATTACGCGGCTGTAATGGCTGTAGTTTTTGTGTAAACGACGGCTACTTTTTCTCACGGTTGGATGGGCATCGGTAAAGGTGTCGATTTCACGATGCAACAAAATCCCTTTTTGAATTCTTTCTGGTAAGTGCTTGTACTTGTTGCCACGGATATGGTCGGCAAAGAAATTTCCCAAAGTAATTTCCTTATCATCAAAAGAAAGATAGATATGCGCTAAGAAGTTCATCGGGGCAAATTCCTTTTCTGACGAAATTTACAAATTCAAAACATGGAATCGATTATGCCCGTTTATATTTGCAAAAACTTTTTCAACAATTATGACACTTATCAAATCTATTTCTGGAATACGAGGAACCATAGGAGGGAAGACCAACGATAACTTAACACCATTGGATGCGGTTAAATTTGCAGCCGCCTATGGAACTTGGTTAAAGGACTATTCCAAAAAAGAAAATTTGAAGGTGGTAATTGGACGCGATGCCCGTTTGTCTGGTGAAATGATTCAGAATTTGGTGGTTTCCACTTTAGTAGGATTGGGCATTGATGTGATTGATTTGGGTTTGTCCACCACGCCGACCGTGGAAATCGCAGTTCCTTTAGAAAAAGCGGATGGCGGTATTATTTTGACCGCTAGTCACAATCCAAAACAATGGAATGCCCTTAAATTATTGAATGAAAAAGGTGAGTTTTTGGACGCTGAACAAGGTGCAAAGATTTTAACATTGGCAGAAAAAGAGGATTTTGAATTTGCCGAGGTGGATGATTTGGGTGAGATCATTAAAAATGATGCCTACATCGATATCCATATTGATGAAGTATTGGAATTGCCTTTGGTGGATGCCGATACCATTAAAAAAGCAGGTTTTAAAGTGGTTGTTGATGGAGTGAACTCCACAGGAGGTATCGCCATTCCGAAGTTGTTGGAAGAATTGGGTGTTGAAGTAGTGAAATTGTATTGCAACCCAACCGGGCACTTCCCACATAATCCAGAGCCTTTAAAGGAACATTTGGGAGATATCTGTGAGAAAGTTGTGGAAGAACAAGCCGATTTTGGTATTGTGGTCGACCCCGATGTAGATCGTTTGGCATTTATCAGCAACGATGGGCAAATGTTCGGGGAAGAATACACATTGGTGGCCTGTGCCGATTATGTGTTGGGCAAAACCAAAGGAAATACGGTTTCCAACCTTTCATCTTCAAGAGCATTGCGCGATGTGACCGAAAAACATGGAGGTACTTACGAAGCTGCGGCGGTGGGTGAAGTAAATGTGGTCACCAAAATGAAAGCGAACAATGCCATTATTGGTGGAGAGGGTAATGGAGGCATAATTTATCCGGAAAGCCATTATGGTCGTGATGCCTTGGTAGGAACCGCTTTGTTTTTGATGTTAATGGCGGAACGTGGCGGAACTGTTGCTGAATTGCGTGCCAGCTATCCAAGCTATTTTATGAGCAAGAAGAAAATAGAGTTGACTCCTGATTTGGATGTGGACGCCCTTTTAGAGGCTATGCACAACAAATACAAAGATGAGGAAGTGTCTACCATTGATGGGGTAAAGATTGATTTCTCAGAAAACTGGGTCCACTTAAGAAAGTCGAACACTGAGCCTATAATCCGAATTTATACCGAAGCGAAGTCCCAAGAAGAAGCTGATGGTTTGGCTGACCGAATTATTTCAGAAATAAAAGAGGTGGCTGGAATTTAATTTAGGAATTAAGAAGCCTTTTTTTGAAATTTTTCAGGTGCTTTATCTTTGTGTTTCCAGCGTTTGTGGGTCCAGAAATAATATTCGGGCGCCTCACGTATAGCCTTTTCTGTTTCTTTCATAAATGCTTCTGAAATTTCATAATTTGCTACTTCACTTGGCTTTTCCGCTAAAATACTAAAGGTGGCCCGATAGTACCCTCGCCCAACTTTTTTCACATTTAAATAAACCGGAATGAGCCCATGCGCTTTGCAGAGTTCTTCTGCCCCAACATGTATAGGCACCATTACTCCCATAAATTCGGCCCAATGCCTGGCTCTTTGCAACATGGGCGATTGATCACTCACGATTCCAACGGTTATCAAATCATTGGCTTCTTTTGCAGCTGCAATAATTTTTCGGCTTTCGTAGGTCTTGATCAATGTGGTGCCATATTTACTTCGGATGTTGCGCACCAATCGATCAAAATATTTATTCTGTATAGGTTGATAAATTGCATATCCTCTGGATTTAACCATGGAATTTAATGAAAACACCCACTCCCAACTGGCATAGTGCGGCATCATTATCATAACATTTTTCCCATCACCTTCCAGCTGCTGCATTAGTTCAACATTTGTAAAAGCATATCTTTCATGCATTTGTTTATTGGTGATCCCCAAGGTCTTTATCATCTCAAGGAACATATCGCAGAAATGTTTGTAGAATTTTTTCTCGATAATTAATCGTTCTTCTTCTGATTTCTCTGGAAAAGCTAGGGCTAGGTTGTTGCGTACCACTTTTTTACGGTACCCAATCAGATTATAGAGGAGTATGTAAACTCCATCAGAAATAAAATAAAGGATTTTAAAGGGTAGTCTGGACATCAACCAGAGCAAAGGATAAACAAGGATATAAACTACTAGCTGCATAGGTGTTTCTTGTGTGCAAATATAGCTATATTTGAACCCAAAGCCTTATTACATGCTCAATTTACACATCGCTACCATTGTGATCATGGCGGCAAATGTTTTGGTTTCCCTTCGTGGATTTAGTGACACCACTTTTTTTGATAGATATAAGTTTAGTATAGGTGGAATTCAAGCAGGCCAGAAGGAACGTATGGCGACCTCGGGATTTTTGCATGTGGATATTTCCCATTTGTTCCTGAACATGTTCACCCTGTACTTCTTTGCTCCCGTGGTGATTGGGTGGTTTGGTTCAGTTAAATTTCTGATAATTTACTTTGTGAGTTTGTTGGGGGGAAGTCTGTTGGCCCTCTTTTTCCATAAGAATGAACCCTTTTATAGTGCAGTGGGGGCCAGTGGTGCGGTTATGGGAGTTTTGTATGCCGCTATATTGTTGAATCCTGATATGCAATTGGGCATTATGTTTATTCCGATTCCACTACCAGCTTATGTTTTGGGGATTGCTTATTTATTGTATTCCATTTATGGAATGAAGAGTCGAGCGGGAAATATAGGCCATACCGCCCATTTTGGTGGGGCAGTGGGAGGGTATTTGACCACTTTACTTTTTAAACCCGAACTTTTTGTGACGGATACCTTGATCGTGATTTTGTTGGCCATTCCCATCATTATTCTTTTTGTATTGGAAAAAATGGGAAAACTCTAAAATAAAAAAGGCCCGGATAATCCGAGCCCATTACTGTTTTATGGAAACTGAAAATTAATTCAGTACTTCAGCTACTTTTTGTTCCAAAGCAGGTCCTCTTAAATCTTTGGCGACAATTACACCGTTCTGATCGATTAAAAAAGCTGCCGGAATAGCATTGATGCTGTACATTCTAGCAATCGGGTCTTGAAAACGTTGCAAATTGGAAATGTGGTTCCAAGCTAAACCATCCGATTCAATGGCTTGTTGCCAAGCCTCGGCTTGTGTATCCAAAGAAACACCAAGAACATCAAAACCTTTGTCTTTGTATTTGTTGTAAACGGAAACAATGTTTGGGTTTTCCATTCGGCAAGGTTTGCACCATGCAGCCCAAAAATCCACCAAGGTCAGTTTTGAATTGCTGGTAACATCGTTTAAAGCCAACACGTCACCAGATGGAGTAGGCGCTGAGAAATTTGGAGCTACGGCACCGATTTCAGTAGATTTTAATGCGTCTAAGGCCTCACCAACTTTTACTCCAATTTCTGTTGCTTTCATTTCAGGGGTCAAACTATCGTACATAGCTTGGATTTCTTCAACAGGAAGACTTTTGGTCTCTAAAAAATTACCGACGATCATCACAGAAATCAATGCATTGGGATGTTCTTTGGCATAATCCAAATTGAAGTTTTTGGCGCTTTCCTGTAAATCGATAAACTCTTCACGTAGCGCAGTTACTTGAGCTGTATCCCTTTGTTGGGCGGCCATACGCATGTCGTTTTGAATGTTTCTCACCATTTCGGACATGGTTCTGGACTCTTCCAAGAAAGCCATGAACATTTCATTCTGTTCGGTACCTTTTAGTTTGGCGTACGCAATACTATCTTTTTGGAACGACACCTCGATATCGGCGTTTTCCACAATTACCGGAACATTGCCACGGGCCTGATCAATAAAAATGTAATGCATTTTTGGTTCGGCTTGATTTCCACTAAAGGCAAAAAGTCCATTTTCAACAGTGGTCGTATCAACATCAATAAGCTGGTTCAGGGAATCCGTGGTTTTTAAGTACAGCGTGGTACCATTTTCGGGTTCTCCTGATATGGAACCGCTGACAGTGAAACCTTTTGGTTCTGAGCTACATGAAGCTAAGAAAAGTATACTGGCAGTTAGGGTATATAATTTTTTCATTTTAAAACATTTAAGTTGCTAAGGTATTCAATCCATATGGCATAAAAAAACCCCTGACTTTTTATAAGCCAAGGGTTAACTTTTTCTTTAGAAACAGTATTAGAACTGATAGCGAATACCAAGAGCGATATCAAAATCAAAATCATCGCCGAAACCATCGTAACCTGCAAGACCAATTTCTGGTCTAAAATCCAATGATAGCAATAAAGGAAAATCAAAATCATATTCAATTCCAATATCACCGGCAGCAAAAATGAACAACCCTTCATCATCATCTAAAATGGGGTCCTCGAAATCAACACTTCCCAATCCACCACCGGCACCAACGTACCAGTTAAAATTGCCATCCAAGGGAAATACCCATTGGTAAAGACCGGCCAATTTAAAAGCGTCAAAATTTCGGTTGTCTCTCCAACCTAGATCAACTTCCAATCTGTTATTGTCACCAAGGGCGTTTTGGTAAGATATTTCGGCACCAAAGCCATCGCTGTCACCCAGCCTAAGTCCTAAAGCGTGTTCGGAAATACTCTGTGCACTTAGACTTACTGTTGCAAACAAAAATAATACTGAAAATAATGTGGTAATCTTCATGAGGTTCACTTTAAATTAAAAAATTGAGATAGCTTTGTTAGCTTATAAGGATGTTAAACTCACTTTAGGGTGAAAAATTATACCAACTTGGACAAAATTTTGTTAAAACAATTAGACGAGCAACTGCACGGTGAACTGTTGTTCGATAATTTGACCAAGGCCATTTATGCCACTGATGCTTCAGTGTATCGTAAACTTCCTGTTGCTGTGGCATATCCCAAAGATACTGAAGATTTAAAAACGCTCATTGCCTTTGCGAACACAAACAAAGTCGGTCTAATTCCAAGAACGGCAGGGACCTCTTTGGCAGGTCAGTGTGTTGGTGATGGCATTGTGGTGGATGTAAGTCGATACTTTACCAAGATTATTCACTTAGATAAGGATAAAAAGCAAGTAAAGGTGCAGCCCGGCGTGGTCCGTGATGAATTGAACCAGTTTTTGAAACCCTTCGGATTATTTTTTGGTCCCAACACCTCTACCGCGAACCGTTGTATGATCGGTGGGATGGTCGGAAACAATTCATCTGGCACCACCTCCATTCAATATGGGGTAACAAGGGATAAAGTAGTGGCCATGCAATGTATTTTGTCCGATGGAAGTGATGCCCAATTTTTCGGAATTTCCAAAAAGGAATTTCAAGAAAAGAAAAAAGGGGACTCCTTAGAATCAAAAATTTATAGCAAATTATTTGAAGAGCTTTCCAATCCAGAAACCCAAAATCAAATCCATTCAGAATTTCCCAAACCAAGCATCCATAGAAGAAATACGGGCTATGCGGTTGACGAATTGCTAAAAAACAATGTGTTTAGTGAAGTTGCGGAAGCATTCAATCTATGCAAATTATTGTCCGGCAGTGAGGGTACTTTGGCCTTTACCACCGAAATCACCTTGCAGTTGGATGATTTACCACCAAGCTATGCAGCCATGGTGGCCACACATTATAAAACCTTGGAGGATTGTTTGAGTGATGTAGCTCCAGTGATGCAGCATAGCTTGCACTTGTGCGAGATGATGGATAAGGTAATCTTGGATTGCACCAAAAACAATCGAGCACAATTGGCCAATCGCTTTTTTGTCGAGGGCGACCCTGCTGGAATTTTGATGTTGGAGTTAAAGGCGGGTTCGGAAGAGGATTTGGAGGCCCAATTGGATTCACTTTTAAAAACTATCGAAGAATCAGGTTTAAGCTACGCCAATCCTGTTTTGTATGGCGACGACATTAATAAGGCTATTGAATTGCGAAAGGCGGGATTGGGACTCCTCGGGAATATGGTGGGAGACCGAAAGGCAGTGGCCTGTATTGAGGATACTGCCGTGGCCTTGGAAGATTTGAAAGACTTTATCATGGAGTTTTCCAAAATTATGGAGAGCAATAACCAAGATGCTGTGTATTATGCCCATGCTGGGGCTGGGGAATTGCATTTACGTCCCATTCTTAACCTTAAAAAGTCGGAGGATGTGGTATTGTTCCGCTCCATCACCACCGATGTGGCCAAGTTGACCAAAAAATACCAAGGAAGTTTTAGTGGAGAGCATGGCGACGGTATTGTACGTGCAGAATTTATTCCTTTGATGATTGGGGAAGCCAATTATGAGTTGTTGAAACGCGTTAAAACACTTTTTGACCCCAATGGGATTTTTAATCCGGGGAAAATTGTGGATGCGTACCCTATGGATGAATCGCTCCGTTATAAAATTGACCGAGATGAACCCAAGGTTTCAACTTTTATGGATTTCTCGGACAGTGAAGGGATTTTAAAAGCAGCCGAAAAATGTAATGGTAGTGGTGATTGTAGAAAAAGCCACGAAATGAAAGGGGGGATGTGTCCCAGTTATCAAGCCACAAAAGACGAAAAAGACACCACAAGGGGCAGGGCCAATGCATTACGTGAATTTCTGACCAATTCGGAAAAAAACAACCGTTTTGATCATGACGAATTGAAATCGGCCTTTGATCTGTGTTTGAGTTGTAAAGCCTGTGCTAGCGAGTGTCCAAGTAATGTGGATGTTTCCACCTTGAAGGCGGAGTTTTTGTACAACTATCAAGAAGCCAACGGCTATAGTCTGCGCAGTAAACTTTTTGCCTACAATACACAATTGAATGCGTTGGGCAGTAAAATGTCTGGCTTAACCAACGCTGTTTATGATTCAAGTGTTTTGGGTGGTCTTTTAAAGAAGGCTTCGGGAGTGGCTCCAGAGCGCAGTTTGCCCAAAGTCTACAAATTCAATTTTGATGCCCATCTTGAAAAATACAAGGTGAAGCGCACCGATATTTCAAAACCAAGAGTAGTACTTTACATTGATGAGTTTGTGAGGTATTTGGATATTGAAGTAGGGAAAGATGCCATCGAATTGCTTTGCAAATTGGGCTATGAGGTAGAACTGTTTTATGCGGAAAGCGGCCGTACCTATCTCTCCAAAGGTTTTTTAAAGCAGGCCAAAAAATTGGTGTCAGAAAATATGGAAAACCTAAAACCCTTTTTGGACGAAAAAGTTCCGATTGTTGGTTTGGAGCCATCCGCCATTCTTTCTTTTAGGGATGAATACCAGCGATTGCATGATGATAAACCGCTATTGGAAAAATTGGCAGCCCAGTCCTTTTTGTTGGAAGAGTTTTTGGCCGCACAGATAGCCGAGGGGCACATAACTTCAGATAAATTCACGGAAGAGGAACGAACCGTTAAAATCCATAGTCATTGCCACCAAAAGGCGTTGAGCAATCAAAAGGTAACCTTTGATGTATTGAACCTGCCCAAAAACTATACGGTGACCATTATTGCTTCAGGTTGTTGTGGAATGGCCGGTTCATTTGGTTATGAAAAGGAACATTATGAAACCAGTATGAAAGTGGGTGGGCTAAAATTGTTCCCAGCAGTAGAAAAAAGTCCAGAGGATACTTTAATAGCGGCCAATGGAACCAGTTGTAGGCATCAAATTAAAGATGGTACAAAGAGGGAGGCCCAACACCCTGTTTCAATTTTGAGACAGGCCTTGGTCATTTGAATCTGGCTCAATTTCTTCTTCATTGTCCACAATTGAATCATGGCTTATGTCTTCCATATGCACTTCTTTGTCGGTAATGGAGGCAATAAGGTCATTCATGTCCATTTCTTTGAGATCTTCATCCACAAAAAATGGAGATAATCTGTCGTGGTTATAGTGGTAAATTTTCCATCGCTTAAAGGAATATTCCAAGGCAGTAAGGTTTTCCACCCAATCCCCTGAATTTAGGTAAGTGGTGCTCCCATTTTTGTTTTCGAATATTTCCTTTTTGGGTTGATGGATGTGTCCACAGATCACATAATCGTATTCATTTTGAATGGCAAGTTCGGCAGCGGTCTTTTCAAAGTTATTGATGTACTTTACAGCACTTTTTACACTGTTCTTTATGCGTTTGGACAAGGAATATTTCTCACGCCCCATTTTTACCAAACACCAGTTGATGATGCTGTTGATGAGGATGAGAATATCGTAACCATAGCCACCCAACTTGGCCAACCATTTCGCATTCTGGATGGAAACATCGAACACATCGCCATGAAAAATCCAAGCTTTTTTTCCATCTAGATTCAGGACCAATTTGTCCATCACTTTAAAATTTCCCATTGAAGTATTACTGAACTTACGAAGCATTTCGTCGTGATTTCCAGTGATATAGTAAACTTCGACCCCTTTGGATGCCATTCCTATTATTTTTCGAAGCACTTTTAAGTGAGCGGCAGGAAAATACCGCTTGCTGAATTGCCAGATATCAATAATATCCCCGTTTAAGATGAGCTTTTTGGGCTGTATGCTATTGAGGTAAGCTATCAATTCGTCGGCATGACATCCGTAGGTTCCTAGGTGAACATCGGAAATCACAGCCAGTTCTATCTTCCTTTTTTTCAATCTAATAGGGTTTAGTGCAAAATAAAACGGTAGGAATAAACTGAAAATCAAATTCAAATCATTAATTCATGACATAATTGTTAAAAAATCATCACCATGAGCGTCAAGATGTTAGAATAGTATTAAGTAGCAAGTGCGTTTTAGAATTAGAATTATAACATCTACCTTTGGCGGAAACCAAATTTTATACCGAATGGCTGGAAATTCTTTTGGACAACTTTTTAGGCTAACCACCTTTGGTGAATCGCATGGAAGAGCCCTTGGCGGCGTGATTGACGGATGTCCTGCAGGCATACCTTTGGATGAGGAGATGATTCAAAATGAGTTGGACCGGAGAAAACCTGGACAGTCGGCCATTGTTACCCAACGAAAGGAACCTGATACGGTCGAGATTTATTCCGGGGTGTTCGAGGGAAAGACCACTGGAACGCCAATCGGCTTTGCCATTCACAATACCAATCAAAAATCTAAGGATTATTCCCATATAAAAGATTCCTACCGTCCGTCGCATGCCGATTATGTGTATGACCAGAAATATGGTTTTCGAGATTACCGTGGCGGGGGAAGAAGCTCTGCCCGAGAAACAGCTAGTAGGGTAGTGGCTGGGGCCATTGCAAAGCAATTTTTAAGTGATATTAAAATCAATGCCTTTGTTTCCCAGGTTGGCGAACTCAAAATGGAGACGCCTTATCAAGAATTGGATTTTACCAATATAGAGTCCAATCCTGTGCGCTGTCCAGATTCTGAAATGGCCCAAAAAATGGAGGAGTACATCAAATCCATTAAAAAAGAGGGAGATACCATTGGAGGTGTGATAACCTGTGTGATTCAAAATGTACCTATTGGTCTTGGTGAACCTGTTTTCGACAAACTTCATGCCCGTTTGGGCGAGGCCATGTTGTCCATCAATGCTGTAAAAGGCTTTGAATATGGCAGTGGATTTGCTGGAGTAGCCATGAAAGGAAGTGAGCACAACGACGCCTATAACACCGATGGCACCACAAAAACCAATCGCAGTGGGGGAATTCAAGGTGGAATCAGCAATGGAATGGATATTTATTTCAATGTGGCTTTTAAACCCGTGGCAACTGTACTTCAGTCATATGACACTATAAATAAGGAGGGAGAAATGGTCTCAACCCAAGGTAAAGGCAGACACGATCCCTGTGTGGTACCAAGGGCGGTTCCCATCGTGGAAGCCATGGCAGCATTGGTTTTGGCTGATTACGCGCTTTTGGCGCGTACCAACAAAATCTAGGCTGTCGGTTAGGTCGTTTCCATTCTATAAAGTATCTTACCAGCTTAAAATTATTTTATGAGAAAATTGGAATTGCACTGGCAAATCCTGATCGGAATGCTTTTGGGTATTCTTTTTGGATTTGGCATGACCCAAGTATCTTGGGGTGGAGAATTTGTTTCGGACTGGATCCAACCATTGGGAACCATCTTTGTAAAACTTCTTAAACTTATTGCCATTCCTTTGATTGTGGCATCCTTGGTAAAAGGTATCTCAGACCTTAAGGATATTTCAAAATTCCGTAACATCGGTGTTAGAACCATTGCCACTTATATTGTCACTACTGTTGTTGCCATTACTATTGGATTGGTATTGGTCAATGTAATGCAGCCTGGTAACGGAATTTCTGAAGATACCGTCGCCAAACTTACAGAGACTTACGCAGGTGATGCTGGAGTTACTTCCAAAATTGAAGAAGCATCCCGTCAAAAAGATAGTGGACCTTTGCAGTTTTTGGTAGATATGGTTCCCGATAATGCCATGGCAGCCATGACCGATAATGGTTTGATGCTGCAGGTGATTTTCTTTACCGTTTTCTTGGGAATTTCGATGTTGCTGATCGGTGAGAAAAAAGCAAAGCCTCTAAAAGATTTCTTTGACGCCCTAAACGATGTGGTGCTTAAAATGGTTGATTTGATCATGCTAACGGCTCCTTATGCCGTTTTTGCACTATTGGCAGGTGTTGTGGTATCTTCAAGTGACCCTGATTTATTATTGGCCTTATTGAAATATGCTGGTGTTGTGGTGTTGGGATTGGCACTAATGATTGTTTTCTATTGTGTAATCGTAGCGGTGGTGACCAAAAAGAATCCATTTTGGTTTTTAACACAAATTAGCCCAGCACAGCTTTTGGCATTTTCCACTAGTTCCAGTGCAGCAACTTTACCTGTAACTATGGAAAGGGTAGAGGAGCATATTGGAGTAGATAAAGAAGTGTCTAGTTTTGTGCTCCCTGTGGGAGCGACCATTAATATGGACGGAACCAGTTTATACCAAGGTGTTGCTGCCGTTTTTATTGCACAGGCGTTAGGGTTTGATTTAACTTTTGGAAACCAGTTGACAATAGTTTTAACGGCTTTATTGGCGTCCATTGGTTCTGCGGCTGTTCCAGGAGCGGGAATGGTAATGTTGGTAATTGTTTTGGAATCCATTGGTTTTCCAGCGGATAAATTGGCCATTGGTTTGGCATTGATTTTTGCTGTGGATAGACCTTTGGATATGTGCCGTACCGTTGTGAATGTTACAGGGGATGCCACCGTATCCATGTTGGTGGCCAAATCTGTAGGTAAATTGGGTGAGCCCCATGTTAAAAATTGGGATGACCATTTAGATGAAGTAAAATAAGCTTTAAAATTTAGAACTTTAAAAAGGCCTCCAAATTGGAGGCCTTTTCTTTTGGTTATAAGGAGATATACTTTCCTCTTGGGAACTTTACCTGAAATGAAAACTGCTCTGTTTGACTGTCTTTGGGCTGGAGGTTCATTTTCCATGTCAATAAGCCTTTTATGTCGTCATAAGTAGCATTGTTCGCAACAATATCATCCACTTTTATTTCCTTGTTTTGGGATTTGGGGATTCTGTCCATCATCCTTAGGTTAATAGCACTGTTTTTATTGTTTTTGATTTCCAACACATAACTGCGGTCCACAATGCGGTTGCTACCGGCAAAAGATTTGCTCTTAAAATTGCGTTCCTGTTTTCTGGTAACACTGATGTTATGGTCAACGCCTAAAGAGAGTACCATTTCTTTTTTGGTAGTGTAGGGGTCCAGTACTGTTTTTCCGGCATAGGTGCCTTCAAAGTAAATATTGGCCTCACCAGGTAATAGTTGATGTTGCTCCCAATCTTTGAAACTGGCGGTCAGGTATACGTTTTCATCTAAAATGGGGGCTGCAAAATATTCATAAGTGGCTGGAATTTTAAAAGTGTTCACTTCAATGGCGGTAATGTCTCCATCGGAATTAATGGTATAAGGCTTCTTTATGACAAACTCGGTTTTAGTGGCGCCTTCTTGGGCAATACTTTTTCTAGTGGTGATTACCACTACGCCATGATCTCCTCTACTTCCATAGATTTCAGAGGCATTGGAGCCTTTAAGTACTTCGATATCTTGAATTTCTTTTTCATCCAGATCACCTTCTTCAAAGCCATCCACAGGAACTCCATCTATAATATATAATGGTTGCATTTGTTTGATGGATGACGCACCACGGATGGATGACGCACCACGGATAGATACACCTGCCGCGCGGCCAGCTAAAATTTGTTCTGAAGATACCGAGGTAACTGCCGCAGTTGAATAACCCGTTACGACCACTTCATCTAAATGTTGGGCATCTTCCTCCATACTTACATTTATAATCGAAGAGTAAATGGGTACATCTTGGGAATGCATGCCAATGTAAGCGAAGTTTAATTCTTGTCCCATAGGGACATCTATCCTGTAATTGCCATCAAAGTCGGTCGATGTGCCCGTAGTGGTGCCTTTAATCAAAACGGTTACACCCGGAAGTGGGTCGCCAGATGCATCGGTAACCGTACCCACTACTTTTTTAACGGCTGGGTTGTAGGCATAACCTTTTTTCTTGGTATTGGGAGCATAACGCTTTTGATAACCTGAAACAAAGTTTAAATAATGGGTGTCCAACTTGGGTTTGCTGATGTTGTAATTGGGATTTCCCGTGGAGAGCACCACGTTCACATTGCTCCAATCTTGACCCGTATTCTGGTATACATTGGCTTTATAGGCCAAGCTTAAGTCGGTACTCAAGCCAGTGGATTTTATGTCGTAATTGGGTACCCAACCTGCATCATCCACTAAATAGGACAGGGTAGCGTTTAAATTGGTGGCAATAGGGGCATCAAAAGTGATGGTAATTTCACCTTGTGGCACCTCTTCGCTATTATTGGCCTCGGTTAGTTGGCGTTGCAGGTCATTGACTTCCAGTTTGAGTTCGTTGATTTGAAGTTGCGTCTTGAAAATCTCATTTTTAATGCTCGTGATGCGTTCTCGGTAATAGGCACCAATTTGTTTGATGCGTTCCAAATCCAGCACCTGACTGTCACCATTCACAATTCGGTTGGAAGTGATTACTTTTTCCTCTTCCTCAAGTCCTGATATGGTGTTCTTCAGCAAGGTGATTTCATAATTCAATTGCTCAAAGCTTTTCTCCCATTCCTTGATTTTGGGATTACTTTCGGATTTTTCCAAATAGTTGATATTGTAGGCAATGGAAAGAATGGATACGGGACCCAGTCCTGAAATTTGAATACTACTTTCATCAATTTTATGGGAGAGTCCAGTGAAAACCACCTCATTAGAACCCTCACTAAGTTGACAATTGGCCGTTCGGGTAATTTGGGCACCACTCAAGTACACGGTGACCTCTTTGATCTTGGAAGGGGTTTTTAACGCATTGGAAAAAAGAAATAATGGGGCTATCAGAAATAAAAATACAGTACTTTTCATAGTGGTTGGATTTAAATGTTCATCCAAACCTACTTTTCAATCCTTCAAATTAAAATAACAACCATGGTAATACCTATCCTTGAATTAGGGAACGGGGTTGATGAATGAGTTAACCCAAAAACTTGGCTTTTAGTTCAGGGGTGGGTATCATACACGATTCTTGTTTACCGAACCATTTGTAACGGTTCTTTGCCACAAAATCATAAATAGCGTTGCGGATGGAGGTGGGTATCCACGTGAAAATAGCGGTCAATTTCCAAAACCCACCCAAGTCTTTTGCTATTTCCAGTGCAGCGTCCGATTTGGTGTAATAAGCAACTCCTGGCTCAATAAGGATGATGGAATCCACTTTGGAAGTGTCGATATGCCGTTGGCTCACTAATTCTTGTCCTATCTCACTTTGTAAGGCCGCATAGCGGAACACATCTTTTTTGTCCCGTTTGATTACGAATTGTACCGAACTGTTGCAGAGGTTGCACACCCCATCGAACAAGATTATCTTTTTATTTTCCATAGTCGTGTCATTCCGGTACATGCAAGAATCCAATTTCTTTACTGCAAAGATACGACAGCGTAATGGGTTGACACTAATTGCACGAATAAACACGAATGAAAGGGAGAGTCATTTCGAACCGAGCTGTGCGAGTGTGAGAAATCTCTTTTTTGGATTTCTCAATCGGAACTTTGTTCCTCATTTCGAAATGACTTTGGTTCTACGGAGCCATTCTTTCGTGTTGAGACATTAATTAATATCCAGCCAGTCGATAAATTTCATCGGGAGTAAGTTCACTGAGCTCCAGAACATTTTTCCCCGAGTTGGCCATGGCCTTTCTAATGATATAGTTTCCTGTTCGGTAACCCACGGCCAGTCTGCCATCGGGATGTTGGAACATCCAATCTTGATAATTGGCATTTATGGGCAACGACCTGATTTCTTCCACCCATTGTTCTGCAATGGCTTTTTCAGGAGGACTATCCGCTTCCGTGGATTCATGAGTGTATTCTTCGGAAAAAACTACGGCAAGCCCTTCGTTTATGGCTGCAATGGATATACCGGGACCATATTTATTGTCCTGAATGGCCCAACCCCGTGATAAATGATGGAATTCATGAAAAATAGTATGCTTTAGTGCCTTTTGGGCAGCTTTGGTCACCCCGCCCGGAAATTTTTCCGAAATCTGAATGAGTACAACGGGAGGGGAATTGGTTTCCGTACGTCCGGTAACTCCCCCAACCAGGTCAAGGTCCCAATCCACTATTTCCAAAGAAACCTGTATGCTGTCGGGCAAGGTGGGCAATAGGGTTCTGATTTCATTTTCCGATTCCAAGACCACTTCGCGAATGAGCTCTCTTTGTGATGGGGTAAATTTTTTGTCATCTTCTGTAAAGATGATACTGGAACTTGTGGTTTCCGTATTGTTCGGACCCTTTTTACAATTACTGATTAGGTTTAGTGCCAAAAAAAGCACTAGAATTTTGATTGACTTCATTGATGATTCATTTTACCTGTAGACTTAATAGGTGCAAAAATGTTACATCAAAAAATAAGAACATATAAGCTTTATTTAAAATCAACGACAGGATGGTCATTTCGAACCGAGCTGTGCGAGTGTGAGAAAACTGAATTTCTCAATCGGAACTTTGTTCCTTATTTCAAAATGACCTTTAGGAGACCAATGCCGCAGTACGACACCATTACAAAAAGTAGGGAGTATGGTTTAGGGGAGGGTTATTACCATTGTTGTGATTTCATTATTCTTCAATCCCAGCCTTTTTTCTTTGGGTTCTACCATACTCAATAAATGAACCATCAAAAAACTTACTGAATGGATGTTTTAATAATGCCCCGAATCCGGCGGAGAGTACCACGCCATCGACCAGTGCTTTTCTAGACTGCCAATTTTTTGCACTCAACATCTTGTTTTCATTTTGCAAAAACAAATTTTCAACGTGCCTAACTTCTGCGCCGAACAAATAAAAACCATGAATTTGTTCTTCTTCGCTCAATGAGTCGGGATCATCTCTAAACAATGTGATCAAACTTGCCAATTCTGGAGAACTACTAAAATTGAGCAGTATGTTGATGTCCAAAGCTGCAATTTCATGAAATGTAGATGCTTGTGTTGCCTTTGTATTTGCTCTGATCTGAACACCAACAAATATTAAAGATATTATGATGGCAACCGCGGATATAATTTCAGCGATCAATGCATATGCTTCCAGTGTTTCTAACATATCCTTAGTTTTTTTCTAGTTCTGATACTATTTCTTTTACCTGGGATTTCATTTCTTCTATAGCGTAATTGTAATTTCTAATGGCAATGGGTATATAACCGCCCGAAACAACTAGAAAGTTATCGAATTGATCGTTGGTGCGGATCAACTCGTGATTTATGATATATTCCACTTTTATACCATCGGTTGTATCGGGGATAATTTTTTTCTCAAATATGGCAGCGACCAAATCATTTTTCTCATACAGTTTTCTTCTAATAAATTCATTGACCCAAAATTCAACTGCTTTTAATTTTACCTCGTATAAATTTGTAATACTGTTTCTAAGTTCGGGATTTGAAATTTTATCCAATCCTGTAGACTTGATCGACTCGTAAGGACTATAATTGATTACGAGCGCAATACCTCCTTGTCTTACATTATTAAAATGGTAGGCCAGTGAATCCTGAGGGTAAGTTGACCCATTTCGAACAGTTGTCAAAACAATAACGCTTTGTTTTAAATCTTCAAGAGCTTTAAGTCCACCCTCGATGTTGTCGATGTCTTTATCCAGTGCCTCTTTAACTTCCCTCAGCATCGTTACTTCATAATCTCTATTAATTCTTTCCTGATTCCAATTATTAATCTGAAGTGCAATCAGAATACCGATTACCACCAACACAATTTCACCAATGGCATAGAGCAGGTACTTACTGAACTTATTTTCGGAAAGCAATCGCTGACGTATCCTGCGAAAGAATTTGATCATCTTAAGTTGTTTTCGTTAATTGTAAATCAATCATTTTATATTCAATCCTTCCCCAATACGTTTAGTAGATGTTCTATACTTTGCCTTATTTTACTGTTTTGATCGGTTCGGAAATAATAAGTTCGTAAAACGCTTAACGCCATATTATTAAATAGTCTGTATTGTTCCGAATTTAAATCAAATCTCCAGTCTTTGGGGTTTTTGAAACCTTCGGTCGGAAACTCATCAAAAGAAAGCATATCCACGGCCTTTTCAAATTCAAGATTGCTCAAGACCCATTTTTGCACCACTTCCTCTCTGTTTTTATCATAAAATTCCTGTGTGGCCTTAAATTCCAAAATGGCATGTTTGATCTCCTTGTTAAAAAGTTCTAGGTTGCCCGTATTAATAATATCATCAATGGTAAATACAATACTTTGGTAAAAATCACCATAATAAACAACGTTTTCCATGCCACGGATTATGGAATCAACTTCCTTGTCCGGCTTTTTAAAATAGGCGAGATACTTATTTATATCGACCTGCTTTCTCCGGCATATGGTATCCAATTGGTTAAGTCTGGTTAGATCAGCTTTGAGCTCGTTGATCAAGGTTGTTTTGTAGTTGTTCGTTTTCTGTTTCTGTTTTGAAACTTCATTCGCATTGTTGATCTGAAGTGCAATCAAGATACCGATTACCACAAGGATTATTTCGCCAATGGCATAGAGTAGGTACTTGCTGAACTTATTTTCGGAAAGCAATCGCTGACGGATGCTACGGAAGAACTTGATCATTGGAGGTTGGTTTCCCCTAAAGATATGATTTTAAATCTGTTCCAACTTTTGATAAATTTCCTTTTTAGAATTCTCAAAAAGTTCCCCGCCAAACTCTTCATTGTCCAAGGAGATGATCGAAATATCCTTTATGCCCATAATTCCGAAAACGAACTTTAAGTAGGTGGTTTGAAAATTCATGTGTTCATTTTTCTCATTTTCGCCATATCCCGTGTCACCACGACTCGATAGAATGAACATTTTTTTGTTTTCAAGCATACCCACATAATCCCCATCCGGTTTGCCAGAACGGAATTTCCAAGTTTCGTTGATCCGCATAAGTTGGTCAATGTAAGCTTTTAACCCGCTCGGAACGGACCAATTGTACATGGGAGTGCCCAAAACATAAATATCATGAGCTTTGAACTCTTTTACCAATGCATCGCTAAGGGCAACGCCCGATTGGTTTTCTTTTGTTTTTTCACTGGGGTTTACAAACGCACTTGCAATCCATTCTTCATCGATGGGCGGGATTTGTTCCAACCCGACTTCTCTGTGCGTAAAAACGTCGTTCGGATTCTTCTTTTTCCAATTTTCCTCGAAAAGTTGTGTCAGCTTTCTACTGTGCGATCTTTCCTTTCGTACACTTGCGTTGATGATCAATACTTTGTTCATAATTCCTATTTTTTTGATTACGAAACAAAGTTCCATATCGGAAACAGGAAAAAAATTGACCTAGTTCAAGATGCATCGATTTTTTTTCGGATCCTACTTAAAAACTCGGCAGAGATTCCCAAATACGAAGCAATGAGATAGTTGGGCACTTTTTCGGCGATTTTGTGATAGTTCTCCAAAAAATCCAGATAGCGCTGTTCCGCGTCGAGGGTTTTATTCAAGATGATTCTTTTCTGCAAACTCCCCAGATAATTTTCGAGGATAATTCTAAAAAAGCGTTCAAGCTTCGGAAGTTGCCGTAGCATTTCTTGAAAAGAGTCGTGGCTTATTTGAAGTAGCGTAGTGTTTTCAATGGCCTGAATGTTGTAGATGGACGGTCTTTGTTTTTGAAAACTATCCATATCCGTTGCCCACCAGTTTTCAATGGCAAAATATAGGATCTCTTCCTTACCCGTTTCGGGGTTGATGTAAAAAGCCTTTAATGCACCGTTCACCACAAAATTATCGGTACGGCAGGTTTGCCCGTTTCGCAACAGATACGCTCCTTTTTCAAGGGTTTTCTCCGTCCAAAACGTTTCTATTAAACGCGCTTCTTCGGAACGTAAGGTAATGTATTTGGAAATTGATGTAAGTAGTCCCTCTTTCATGTAAAAGTGCAGCAACCGTCGCTTATGAGTTTTTGGTACTTAAAAGTAGGCAAATTAGATGAGCGAGGGATGGGGCAAAAGTGGTATTCAAGGAGTTTGCGCATAATGCTTTACTTTTCACCTAGCGTTACAAAAAGTTGGGATTTAATTTTCCATTCGCCCGATGCTTTGGTCCACATGGCCGAATAATTCCCATTAACGATAGATTCTGAACTTTTTTCAGGGTCATATCCATTCCAAATCCCAGTTTCCCAAGCCAAGCCTCTTTTTTCGTTGATCACAATGTCTTTTGTATCACGCACCCAATACATTTTACTTTCTCCACCCTCTAAAATATAGTGTTCCAATTCCTCTTTACCGCATAACAGGGTTCCGTTTCCTGTGGTGGTCAATACATCCTCTGTTAAATAGGATAGTACTTCTTTATTGGAATAAGACTTCAGTGCTGCATTGGAAGCCTTTCGAACGGATAAAATTTGCTCTTTATCGGTTTGGGAAAATAGTTCCGAACTGAAAAGCAAAATACATAGCACTGCAAAAAGGTAAGGTTGGGTTGTTTTCATGGAATATGCTTGGTTATTTTTCCACATTCAAGTTATAATTATTTGCTGAAACAATTCCTGCGCTTGTTTATTTGAATTGTACTATTTTTTGTTGGACTCCAACTCGAAAAAACGCAGATAAAACGCTCTCATTTTTTCTAGATCCGAAGTCCAAATGGCGATATGCTCTAGCTTCATTACACGGCTTTTTTAAAAAGTAGGGAATTTGGTTTAGGGGAGGAGGGAGCAATGAATTATAGCCAGTTGGCAGCTGGTTTTCTCATCTTGGTGTTGCTTGATACATTTCTATTATGTGCCATAAAAGGAATAAAATTATACCTAAATAAAATAATCTTTCTTGCCATTTTGAATAAGCACTTGCTCTATTCGAATTAGACTCCATTGCTTGCTTTACTCCTTTTGTAGCGGCTTCAATTTTTTTAGGATGAGTTCCTATTTCCGTATCTCTGCCTTGCATTATGTCGAAATAGGCATTATTTGCGTATAAAGTGCTTATAACGTACTTTAAAAATCTTAATCCACAGAATACACTAACCCCCCAAAAAAGAATTGCTAATCCCAAAGGTATTTGAGACCATTTCAATTGTAACCCTGTTGTCTTGTATATAGAAAAGCCAATAGCAGTTACAGAAAGAGCAATCATATAATAGACAAATTTTTCTTGTTGTTGTCGAAACTGCCTTTGTATTTCTTTTTGTACTTCCATTTTTAATTAAGAATTCTTATAGTCATGGTTGAAGTACGTATTTTATCCATTTGGATTTTTTATATCTTTTACAGTTTTAGCTAAATCATTAACTTTTCCTAAAACGCTATCTAGGGTTTGTTTAAATGATTCAGAATATTTGTCCGTTGGGTGTTGAACCTGTTTTGCATTGCCTATTGTGTCATCAATTTCCATAAACATTTCGGTCAATCTTTTATTTGTTATTTTTTTCAATTCTCCATCCTGACTAACTAATTGGTTTATGTAAGTTGCTCCGCCTCCTAGAAAATTGTCCAAATGAGTATATTTTAAATGTAAAATTTGATGCAATTTAAATTGTTGAAATAAGAAATAGGATAAAATAGCCAAAGAGGAAACAGCACCTAGTCTGACTAATATTTTCTCGTAAAATTCAAGGTCTTGTATATAAGATAATTTATAGCTGAAAATTAAAAAAACAGCTATTCCAATTAGAGAAACAATAAAACCTCCTAAAAAACAATATTTGGTAATGTTTGAAGTATTTCTGACATCTTTTAAGTTGTCCGCAAAGTTTTTTTGCAAACCAAGTTCAGATTTTAAATCTAGGACATTGGTAATTCCATTATTAATTTGTTCAGTGACGTCATTTTTTAAAGAAACCATATCCTCGTCAATTCTCTTTAGAACTTCTTCTTTAAGGCTTTCTACTTCGTCGGAATTTAAATACTGGGGCTTGATTGAACCAACTTCTTCCTCTAATTCTTGATAGAAAGTAACAGCTCTATCAAAAAATTGCTTGATTGTATTAACATTGTTTGACCTTAATGTATTATTCCATTGTTGATTCCAAGGATTGAATTTATTCTTATCAAATAAAATTAAACTATCATTTAAAGTTGTCCATTGTTCAATATCTGATATATTATTTCTCAATGTGTGAAAGTATGATCTTCGGTAATCAAATCGTTGTTTAATTTCTGTCGCCTTTGCTTGAAGAGCACTGCCTGCAAGGTTTTCTAATTCTTCAGGTTTATATATGTATTCCATAGTTTCTTAAATTCGCTACAACTTGTTTTTTGTAAAAATGTATTCTACGCCTCAATACACCCAAATGGAAGTAAAATCATGTCAAAATCATCCGCCCTCTAATATCACAGAAATTTCCCTCACAATCAATAAGTTAATTTATCGAGTTGTAAAAAAGTTATCAACCAGTCCCATTTTTCCGTTTCGGGAGAAAATGTATATTTGGAGTGCGAAACACATCTTTTTATTCTACTGCCCACCAACCTCAACATGTCTTAAATAGTAGATACAGGGTAGGCAAACGGGTGCAAGTCCCGAAGACCAATCAGGGCGTAGCTTTGGTGTGTTTCGCGGTGACCTATCCTCATTTTAATTTTTAACCACTCTTGTTATGCGAAACACACAAGGTCAAGAAAAAAGTTGCCCTAATTGCGGCAACGCGAATGCGCAAAGCGCTTCCAAAATTCCCCAAATGCTCAGCCCTGCACAAATCCAATTGTTGGACTACGCCGATACCTTGGATGGTCCCGATCTGGTAAAATCCCTAAAACTGCTGCACAATATTGCGGTGTACCATTCCTCCGAACCTTTGGATGAGGCCGAAAAAGATGCGCTCTTCTGCATAAAAGGGCTGTGGGAATGTATTGAGAGGATTATTGGTGATGGGGGTGAAGGGTGAAGGGTGAAGGGTGAATGGTAAAGGGTTAAGGGTGAATGGTTAAGGGTGGGAGGGCTTTTTACGGCCCTCGTTCCTTTTGTTTTATGCTGCGTTTATTCGGTAATGGTCTTTAAATGGTCGTTGGAGCCCGTCATTTGCCAATGTCCGAGAGAAATAGGAATACTGCCAATACTGTTCAACGTGTCAAAAAAGTTTTTTGGAGCAAAGGGTTCGCCCTTTAGTTCTTGTAGTCGGGCATAATCGGCCAAGGCGGCTTCCAACAAATATTTACCCGTAATATAGCTGGAGCCATACCCAGGTTGGCGCAAATAAAGGTGTTGCTCAAAAATAAGCAGGTCTTTTTCGGTCTTCATCCAACCCCGCGGGGTGTATTCGCTGTGAATGCTTCCTGCTTCTTCCATGGTCATTTTGTTGGCGTGTGCGTATAACGAGCCCAAACCTCTGGCCGCACGCTGCGCGATCATAATGTACACGATTTCTTTGGTGCGTGGGCTATCGTTGTACAGGCCTGCCTGCATAAACATTTCTTCCACAGCGGTGGCGGTACCCTCGTTTCTGGAATCCCAAATATTGTAGAGCAACGGGCCTTTTCGTATTTCACTTTTATGGGGCTCCAAATCCATGCGCGCCAGCTCAAACCAATGGTAAAAATGGGAGTAGAGGGGTCTGGCATCGTAATGCTCCCCGATCGAGAAGAAATTACGCTTCTCCTTGGGAATAAATTCACCCAAATGCTCGCGTAGGGCGGGATCAAAATAGGGTTTTACGGTAACAATGTCCTGTTGTTCCAAAAAGTCCATCAAACTTTTAGCTGATGCATCGGCCATTTTATCATAGGCTTCGGGGGAATCGGCATCCACCAATTCGGGCAGGTTTCTGTTGTTGTGCTCCACCAATTTTAAGGAGGTCCATGCGCGGGCGAGTTCGCGTTTTAGGATCATCACTTCGTCTTCCCAAGTGAGGGGCACCAAGTGTACATTTTGCAAATACCAGGTGTAATTGTCCTTTCCAATGCCCGATGGACCGGTTTTTGATTCGGATTCGGCCTGTAGCCAATCAACCAGGTTGTTGGTGGAAGCTATGGCACTGTCAATAACTTCAACCAATTCGGCATCGCCTGCAACGGATTCTTTGGCTTTTAACTCGGTAAGCACCGCACTCTGTTCTTGGATATCCCGAATTCCTGTGACCCATAAATCCCTAGCTTTACCGGTAAGGTTTTTCTTGGCTTGGGTGTAAAAGGGCGTAATTACGTTTAACTCGGACAATAATCTGGAACGTTCCTCTGTGGATAAAGGAAAGTCGTAGGTCCAAAGTTCCGTGGTGCCATGATTGGTGGGTCCCTCGTGGGCTGGCACATCACTTTTAGCGGTCCAAACCACTTTGTAATAGGCAGGATCTCGCACCCAAGGTTGCAAAACACGATGGTTGAAATCGTAGCCGTTCATTTCGGCCCACACGATCATCCAATCCACTTGGTTTTCCACGGACCAATTGGTGGTGTCGATAGCCTTTAGATTAGCTTGTAACTCTTTGAACCTTGGCCAACGTTTTTCAAAGGTTTCCGAGGTGTAATCGGGGGCGCCATCCAAAAGTGGAGGATTTTCGAACGTTCTCCATTCTTTGAACAGGGCCACAAGGTCTTGATAATCGTTAGAGGTGAAATTTTCTGTTTTGGTTGCTGAGTCACTTTCATTTGTATCGGTTTTACAGCTGATCAAGAGCACACATACAAAAGCAAGAATGGTGGTGGTTGTTTTCAAGGAAGTTGGTTTTTAGTTGGTGTAAGTTAAATGATTTATTAAAGAGCGTATGGAACATGATGTAAAAAACACTATTCCGTTTGCAATATTTCCAACAGCTCCTTTGAATTTTCCTTTGCTCGTTCCATTGAAGCCAATTGGTAGTTGTAGTATTCCAACCACCACCAACACAATTTCGCCCAATGCATATTTGAGGTATTTGCCTGTTTTACCTTGTGCAAGAAGATTTTTTCGAATGTTTCTAAAGAACTTGATCATCTGGGTTGGTCATTTGGTTGGAAAATTAAGGTTGTTGAAGCATCATAAATTCATAAATGGTTTTTGAAATGCCTGCAAGTTGTTCTGTTCCCTTATCAAAATCCTTTAGGTTTTTGGAAAGCAGAACCAAAACATAGCTTCGCCCATCTGGCAAATACACAATCCCTGCGTCGTGGTGTACTCCAGTGATAGAACCTGTTTTGTGGGCAACCTCAACTTCATCAGGTAAATTATGCGGAATAATTTCATTGAACTGCTGGTCTTTTAAAATGGAAATCATGGCCTTGCAGTCTGCTTCGGTTCCGGCTTTATTTGTGGCAATGGCCTGCATGATCACCAGCAAGTCCATGGGGGTGGTGGAGTTGCTCAATCCCAAATCGTAGGCTTTTTGGTCCTCGACCCCTCGCAATACGTCAATTTTGTCGGCACCCAACTCCCGCATCGTGGCTGTTACTTTTTTGGCATCTACTAATTCTATCAAAACATTCGTGGCCAAATTGCTGCTCACGGTGATCATGCTGTACATTAAATCTTTAAGCGCCACATTGGTGTTGATTTGACTATAGATCACATCATCACTGTCATCGCCAATATCCATGCTGTACGAACTGCCATCCACAATACTTTTAAACTCATTGATTAGTAGAATGGAGTCGTTCAGGTTGATTTTTCCAGCTTCTTGCTGTTTAAAAAGTTCGATCATCACGGGCACTTTCATGGTGCTGGCCGCATGAAATTCTTCCTTTTCATTTATGAAAAGGGTATCTGATGGGTCCGAAAGATTCAAAAAAGCCACCGCAATATCTCCATTGATGGAATCGATTTGCGTTTGTACTTTGGATTTTAGAATTTCTTTTTGGGTGGGTTTGGGTTGACAAGCTGTTATGCTGTAGCAAAAAATGACAACTAGCATTAATTTGGTTCGGTTAATCATTTTGGTTTGTTTTTAGAAAGGTCTTGTTTTCAATTTTGCTTGTCAAATAAATATTGATTTATTGAAAGAATTAAATCATAAGCTGGTTAGTTTTGCTTCAATCATTGCAACGAGTTCCGAAGATACGAGTAATGCCTTTTCCATGGCTTCTATGGTACCATCAGCATTTCCAAGATTTACCTTTAAACTGATCAGGATATATTCATCATTCAAAAAGGAATCCATGTCTTTTGGTGTTCCATAAACTTCAAACAACCATTCTGTAAAATGCTCACGGACATAGGGCAACCAAATGGATTGAAACTCATCCGTGTCATCCTCGATTTCGGCTTGAATTCTAGGTAATGCAAGATCGTAATAGGAAGTTAGTTTAATACGGAACCCATCATCTTCAATTTTGCCAATGCCCATTTCTTTGAGCAATTCAAATCCATTTTTGGTGAATTCTATATTTCGCTTAAGCATTAGGTGCCCTAAATGTTTATTAAAATCCTCAACCATTTCTTCTTTTTGGTCCAAAATAGCTATCACCTTTTCTTGAATGTCATACTCATCCTTTTTAATACGCAAGGCGTCCTTCAATACTTGCTGATCTAAAAGGAGATCATTTTTTATTTCCAGCAACGCGCTATGAACTTCTTTTCTTTGTTTGTTGGTTTCATTCCAATTGCTGATTTGCAAGGCAATCAAAATTCCGATGACGACCAAGAAAATCTCACCTAATGCGTAGAGCAGGTATTTTTTAACTCGCTTTGTTTCCACTAATTTCTGTCTGATGCTTCGAAAAAATTTCATGTATTGGTTTAGGTTTGAGGCTGACTATTTTTTAAAAACAGTTTCTCCTTCTTTTATGGATTCCAATACCTCGATGGTATGAATGTCCAAGGGGTCTATTTTTAGAGGGTTTTTGTCCAAGATCACCAAGTCTGCCAATTTGCCCACGGTAAGGGTGCCCTTGGTGTCTTCTTCAAAATATTGATTGGCTGCCCAAATAGTCAAGGTTTTTAACCCTTCATAAGCTGATATTCTTTGATCAGGGCCTAAAACTTGTCCACTTCGGGTCACGCGGTTTACGGTAGCATCCAATACGCGAATGGAATTGGGAAAGGTCACCGGGGCATCGTGATGGGAAGTCAAATTTAAACCGGCATCCAATACATCCCTGCAGGGTGAAATATAATTTGCCCGGGGTTCGCCCAAAACGGATTCTCTATGCCAATCGCCCCAGTAAAAAGTGTGCATAGGAAAAAGTGAGGGGTAAATATTGAATTTTACCAAGTCTGGGATTTGATCCTTACGTAACGTTTGTCCATGAATAAGGACTGTTCTGTGGTCTGGATACCCAAATTCCTCCTCTGCAGCTTCCACAGCCATTAAATATTGGTCGATGGCCGCATCGCCGTTACTGTGGCAAAGTATCTGCCATTGGTTTTTAAAAGCAGTTTTCACATGGCCAATAGCCGCTTCGTCGGTCATAACAGGATAGCCTTTATAACAGCCCGTTCTACCTTCAGGGTTTTTAAAATAACATTCACTGAGCCATGCTGTTTTTCCTTGTGGCGAACCATCAAGAGTGAGTTTTACTCCTCCGATTCTGAATTTATTTTTATAAGTATGGGTTGGCACATAGTCTCCTTTCTTTAAATAATCAGTTCCGAGGGTAATGTCGGGGTAGGCCACCACATCAATAAAATAGGCCTTGTTTTCTGCTCCCGCAATCAAGGAAGCAACTTGGTCGGTTGTGGTTCTACCGTCTTGGGCGGTGAGGTATCCTTTTTTGGCATATTCTTCCTGTCCTTTTTGTATGCATTGCATTGCCAATTCTGCATCCATCTTTGCGAAAATGGGAAACAGGACATTAAACATTCCAGCTTCTTCCAAAACCCCATTCGGGTTTCCATTGGCATCGCGTCTCAAAACTCCACCAACTGGGTCGGGTGTATCTTTGTTGTAACCCAAAATTTCCATGGCCTTGGTATTGATGGAACCAAGATGTCCGGACTGATGTAGAATGATCACAGGCAACTCTGTACTTACTTTATCCAAATCGGTGGCTTTGGGGTGGTCTCCTTCCTCTAACTGGGAATCGTCGTAGCCATTACCTATGATCCAACCTAGTTTTTCAATAAGATATTTTCCTCCTTCTGCTTCTTTAAATTCGGTTAGGGTTTCAACAATGGCGTCAAAGTTTGCTCCTGGTCCATCGGGAGGTGGTAAAAGGTTGGCACAAAGTGCGGTAAAACCAACACTGAAAAAGTGTCCGTGACCGTCCAAAAATGCGGGAACCATGGTTTTGCCATTTAAATCAATTTCGTTTATACCCTTTGTGAATTGAGCCAAAGCTTCGGATTTAGATCCTATAAAGGCAATTTTACCATCGGTTTCGACCAATGCTTCTGCATAATTGGGTGTATCGCCCTCCATGGTTAAAATATCTCCATTGAAGTATAGCTTCGCCGAAATCTCTGCCGATTCTCCGGTAGATTCTTTTGTGGTGTTTTTGCAGGAGGAAACCAATAAGCAAAGCACTAATAATGTGGTGTATACTTTTTTCATGAGGTTTAGTGTTTAAGGAATTTATAGCTACCTACTAAGTTCGACGAAATAAGTAGGATATACAACTCCTTTAGAGTTGATTTTAAGAGATTTACAAGTTAATTGAGAAATCAAACAAAACCGGGTCCTTTATGAGGTGGCTTTTTCTTTTTTTAAATGAAATTGTCAGGAAAATGTTACTCATGGAGGTTCAATAATCAGATACTGGCTGGTCTTTCGTGTTGTCAACCCTTACTTTCCAGATAAGAATCAATCATGCTCTTTGTCTCCTTTATCTGCTTTAATGTCAATCCAAGATCATAGAGGTTATCCTGTTTTATTTGTTCACTATAATGTAACAGCCTTAAAAAGTCGGTGTCTTCTTTAAGGTTTTCAAAGTTTTTAGGGAAGTAGAGCTTGATGGGGGAGGAACCAACATCATTCCCAATGGTTTTTAAGTCTTCAAAATACTCCAGGTATCGAGGTGTCACATATTCGTAGGTGCTTTTTTTGGCGGTAGCCTCTCTTTCCTTGATAAATGAATAATGCGTTTCATATAGGTTGGTGATGGACTCCCTAACCGTATCCTCGGTAAGAATATGAAAACCGATGTTGGAGAGGTTTTTATAGCCACTCCATTTTAGGGTGTAGGTGGCGTTAAAGGTTACCGCCCCAAATTTGCGCAATAAACTATCGGGCAGCGAACTGCTGTTTGCCAGTATCTCTTCAATTAAACGAACATTGTTAATTGATATCTGATTTAATTGTACATCATTTTCCAACGAAAGAATGTCCTCACCAAGATTATCCGATATTTCTCGGAGGACTTGGATTTCCATACGGGCATCCTTTCGATTTTCGTTCCAATTATTGATCTGAAGCGCAATCAATATTCCTATGACGACCAAAACAATTTCACCAATGGCGTATTTGAGGTATTTTCTAGTTTTTCCATCAGAAAGTAAGTCTTTCCTGATTTTTCTATAGAATTTTAGCATGGTTGAGGTTGGTTAGCGTGATCAATTTTGATGCTTCAGCCTTTATATTGGATTAATTTACGAAACAATCCAATAAATGATTGGTATTTATACTGTTATCTGTTTCTAAGTAACCAAAATCAGCAAATGTCATTTCGAACCGAGCCATGCGAGTGTGGGAAATCTGGATTTCTCAATCGGAACTTTGTTCCTCATTTCGAAATGACAAATCAGTTCATAAAAAAGGACCGCATGATGCGGCCCTTTATAATTTATATGGTGTAAGGAATTACATCTCCCAACCTTCACGATACGTTCGGGTAACAAATTGGTTGGCATCTTCAAAATTGGTGACTTGCATATTTGCACCATCCCAAAGCAGTTTTTTGCGACCGTAGAACTCCATGTTTCCTTCTGCATTTTCTCGGCGCAACATGTAACTACGGATGGCTAAATTACCCATAAGTACCGTTTCGGTCATTGGCCCCGCATAATCAAAGGAAGAGGTTAACCCTAAGTGCTCCTCGCTTCCGAAACCTGCTTTACAGGCATCTACCCATTTGCGCTGGTGGCCATATTCAGGCTCATCCATTTCTTCCACTTCCGGGCCAAATATTCTAGTGCCGTCGTTCAAGTATAATTTAGGCGTTAAAGGTGAGCTATCGTTAATGTTGGTAGAAATCACCCCGTTTTCCCCATGAATCAACACCCCGTTATAACTTCCTGGCCCTCCAATATCATCATCCGCAGGGATAATGGCAGGGTGGGATGGACGTATACCACCGTCGCTCCAGGTCATGGTAACTGGTGAACCTGTTTTTTCGGTTTCTTCGTACGTCAGAGTAATAAACGAGGACGCAGGACAACCTTCAGGGTTGTAATCTGGTGTCCACATTTGAGAAAATACAGTGCCCACACTACATTCCGCTGAGGTTGGATATTTTAAGCCCAGGGTACGGTAAGGGATGTCAATCAAGTGACACCCTACGTCACCCAATGCACCTGTTCCGTAATCCCACCAACCTCTCCAATTAAAAGGATGTAAGTTAGGAGTGTAGGGTTTCATAGGGGCAGGGCCCAACCATAAATCCCAATTCAGGTCTTCGGGTTTGCTTGCAGGGTCTGGATCAGGCATGGCATAGCCTTGCGGCCATACTGGACGGTTGGTCCAAACTTCAATTTTAGATATTTTTCCCAACTTTCCAGAGTCCACCCACTCTTGCACCAAACCTAATAAGGGGTTGGAGCCACCTTGGTTCCCCATTTGGGTCACCACTTGTTTTTCACGGGCCATTTCGGTGAGCATTCGGGCTTCTCGAATGTTATGGGTAATCGGTTTTTGTACGTAAACGTGCTTACCTCGTTCCATAGCATAGGATGCCGCTGGACCGTGCACATGGTCTGGAGTACTGATGGTCACCGCATCAATCCCTTTCATTTTATCCAACATTTCGCGGTAATCACTAAATAGTTTAGCTTTTGGAAAACGTTCCACGGAACGCTTAGCTGATCCTGAGAAATCCACATCACAAAGGGCAACAATACGTTCCCGTCCGTCTACGGAGGCATTGGCAATATCACTGGCGCCTTTACCACCGGCACCGATGGCTGCAATATGCAAACGGTCGCTAGGTGCTATAAATCCGGGTCCGCCCAAAACGTGTCGCGGTACAATAAATACACTGGAAGCCAGTGCGGTATTTTTAATGAAGTTTCTTCTACTACTTGAGGAGTTTGATTTTTTCATATTGTTGATACGGGTTGGTAAAATTTATTTGTCAACAAGATAGAAAAAATGCCATTGAATTAAATTGGTTTTTAGTTAGTGGGTATAAGATTCTGGAATTTGAGTGTTAATTTTTGTTATTGCTTTGATTAATGGTAAAGTTTACTTGTTGTAAATAGCGCAGAGCGAGAAAGTCTATTTTTCCGCTCTGCGCTACAATAATAAACTTGAAAAAGTAACTCTATTTATGTTTGGGTTCCCAAATCAACCGCAAGAACGAACTAAAACGTTCATTTTCGCGACTTACGGGAATGCCCGCAATAATGCCAATCATGAGGTTGTCTACAATTCCCACCCGCATTTGAGGTCGAATGGTCATATCAAAATCATGGGAAGCCAGAGTTTTATTAAACTCCACACCAATAAAATTTCGTGTACCTGAAATCATATAATGGAAACTGGTATTAATGTCATAAGTAGTATGGAATTCGTTGGTGCTGAACTCCTGTGCAATCATTGGGCCTGTGTACACCAAAGAATGAAAGTTGCTTCCCCATCTTTTGGCAACCACCAAAAAAGGATTGTACACATTTCCCGTGATCAAAGGCTGTGCAAATTCCCTAAAGGTGGAAAGTTCAAACTCGTTGATGTAACCGATTGCCATGGACATTCCCATGGGTTTGTTGACTAAAAAGGACCATTGCCCAGCAATTTTAATGCTGTTTAACTTATTAGAGGGGACAGCATCCCTTGGTGAATCACCTACGGGAGCGTAAAAAGTGAAAGGGAGCTCCACTTCAAGTCCCAATCTATCGGCTGGCGCCCATTCGTATTCGATTAAGGCTTCGTAACTGTCGAAATTCAGGTTGTCGGTTAAACCCAATCCAAGGTTCCATTCCTTTTCACCTTTTCTAGCGCCTAAATCTCGAATAAGGTCAATATATAGGGGTTCAGCGTGTAAAACCTTTGCGGGTAATTCATTTTCTTTTTTGTCATCAATTAAGGAGTTAGTTTCGGTTTGAGCATTGGTATATAATGCTAATGTCAATGCAAAGATTGACATCATTTGTTTAATGATATTCATTTTGATTTGTTTTAAATTATAATAAAGTAGCCTTGTACATGGTCAATACAAGGGATTGGAGGTTAAAAACAAATCAAACTTTCGGTGGGGGTGTGTCTATGTTAAGGAAACCATTGGCTAAAAAAGCAGAGGCATAATCAAATGATTTGCGTTTAGAAAGCAAATTGAAATTAGGAGAATTTGACTCATCATGTGCATCAACAAAAAAGTTGATTTTGCCATTATTCTTTTTATTGTGTTCTTCGGAGTCAGGTTCGTCGTGTTCTTCAAATGCTTCTTCGTAACCCAACATTTTTTCCACAACAAACTCTAAAATGCTTTCTTGGTCGTTATAGCTTAGGTCTTCAGGGATGTAATCAGGATATGCATCAGGAGTGTCCACACTGGAGTTAAGTAAGTATAGTCCCAGCAGGGCCCAAAACAATTTGGTTAGGGTATGGTTTCTAATGGCTTCGAACACAATTCAAAAATATGCCTCGTTTTTATTCTTGCGCACAAAAACAGACATCTTAACCAAGAATTAACTTTTGAGGCGGAATCCAAATAAGAAATCAGTAGTGGATTCCTGCTTTCGCAGGAATGACAAGGGAAATTGAAGTTGTACGGGTGCTTCGACTACGCTCAGCATCCATTACGATGACATTAGCTATTTCTTGGCCTCCACCAAATCCAATTGGTCCACACTTACATTAGTGGTGAAAATGCCATAGTTAACGACCGCTTTGCCTTTTTCCAAGGTATCAATGGTGCCCACGGCTTTGCCGTCCATCATGCGGACACGATCTCCGATTTTAAAATTGGGGCGTGGTTTGTTCTTTTCGGCCTGAATCTCTTTTTTCTTTTGGATTTTCTTCTCCACCCGAACTTTTTTGATTTTTTGCTCCAGTTCTTGGGCCACCTGTTTCTTTTCTTCCTGTTTTGCCTTGGCTTTTTTGGCCGTGGTCTTTTTACGCTTGCTGTTCTCGGTTTCCACAATACGCAACAATTCCGATATAAGTGGGCGTTTTTTTTTGTTGATGAAGTATTTCTCGGCCGCCGTGTTCACCTTATCGCCCAATTGAATCATCCGTTGATTATGGTCGTACAGCTCTTGATAGCTTTCCAGTTTGGATTTGATCTTGGTGTTGAGCCGTTCTAATCGTTCGGATTCCTCGCGAGCCTTGGATTCCTCTACTTTTAATTTTGAACCGGTCTCGACCATTTTACTACGCTCTTTTTGAAGCTTGGCAATGGTGGCATCAAAACGCACCTTCCCGCGTTCAATCTTCTTCTTGGCCTTGTTGATCAACGAATAGGGGATGCCGTTCTTTTGTGCCACCTCAAACGTGAAAGAGCTACCTGCTTCTCCCAACACCAATTGAAAGGTAGGTTCCAGTGTTTTTGAGTTGAACAGCATATTCGCATTGGTGGCATTCGGCAATTCGTTGGCCAAAGCTTTCAAATTAGCGTAATGGGTGGTGATAACGCCATACGCTTCCCGTTCATAAAATACTTCCAAAAATGCCTCTGCCAATGCGCCGCCCAATTCAGGGTCACTACCTGTACCGAACTCATCAATCAAGAACAATGTTCTGTCATTGCACCTCTTTAGGAAAGAGTTCATGTTTTTGAGTCGGTAACTGTATGTACTTAGATGATTTTCAATGGATTGATTATCTCCAATATCTGTTAGAATCTTATCAAAAAAGCACACTGAACTGCGTTCGTGCACGGGAATCAACATGCCGCTTTGCAGCATCACCTGAAGCAGCCCAATGGTCTTTAGTGTGATGCTTTTTCCACCTGCATTGGGTCCCGAAATAACAATAATCCGGTTTTCATGATGCAGTTTTATGGTTTGTGGCCAGGTCTTTTCGTTTTTTCGTTTGTTGGATAAATAGAGTAGTGGGTGATACGCATCACGAAGGTACAGTTCGCGTTCTTCATTGATTTCCGGTAAAATGGCGTCCATATCGTTGGCGTACTTCGCCTTCGCCGCTGTAATATCAATATGGGACAAGTAGCTCTGGTATTCCCGAAGCAATTCCAAATACGGACGAATCTGGTCGGTAAGTTGGTTCAAGATCCGTTGAATTTCTTCTTTTTCCTCAAACTCCAAATTTCCAAGCTCACGGGTGTATTTTAGGGTAGTTTCAGGAACAATGTACACAATGCTTCCTGTTTTGGAAGTCCCCATTACGGTTCCCTTAACTTTTTTTCTGTACATCGCCTTTACGGCCAATACACGGCGGTTTTCAACTACGGATTCTCGGATTTCATCCAATACATCTTGGGATTGGTACCGCCCCAATGCGGCACTGAAACTCTGGTTGATTTTACTGCGCACCTCATTGATCTGGCTTCGAATGTAGCGCAATTCATCGGAAGCGGAATCCATGATTTCGCCAAACTTATCTATAACACTGTCAATAGCTTGTGGAAGCTCTGGATGCAATTCTAAAGCATCAACCTTAAGGAATAGAAGAGGATAGTATTCTTTGAATTTCTTCAAGAATTTCTGGTGAATTGCCACCGTTTTGCAGATACTTCCAATCTTACGGAAACCTACAATCACCAATGTGCTGTTGTCAATTTTTAAAAGACCAAGCTCACTGTTGATTTGGTCAAAACCATGATTGGGAATACGGTTGTCGTTGGAAAAAGAAGCCAGATATTCTGAAGTTTGTCCCAAAGCATTCATCAATTCTTCTCTGTCCTTGAACGGTTTTATGGTCAAGGCCTCCTCTTTGCCCAATTCCGTGTTGCAACGTAGGGCAATTTGGGAAAGCACCGTTGGAAATTCAAGATCTTGAAGTGTTTTGGGGTGTATGTTCTGCATCTTTTTCTGCTAGCAGCGCAAATATAGGATTTTGATGTGTTTTTGAAGGAGGCACATTCAGCAAAAAAGTATTGCATTACGTACTTTTGGGTTGGTTCAACTAATGCAAACCCTATAAGAAGCGACAATACCGCATGCTATAGAACTGAAGTCATTGTTGAACTGCACTTTGGGGTAGGTTATAGCTATCTCATTTAGAAATTAACAAAAAGAAGTGAAATAGCGTATGGAAGTAAGTATTGAATCGAGCTGGAAAGTACAATTAGAGAATGAATTTGAACAGCCTTATTTTCATGAACTTACGTCTTTTGTAAAAAAGGAATACACGCAAAACACCTGTTACCCAATGGGTAAGGATATTTTTTCCGCTTTTGACCATTGTCCTTTTCGTGAAACCAAGGTGGTAATTATTGGTCAAGACCCTTATCATGGTCCAAACCAAGCGAATGGACTTTGCTTTTCTGTGAAAGATGGGATTCCGCATCCACCTTCCTTGGTGAATATCTTTAAAGAAATTAAGGTGGATATGCAAAAACCATATCCTGAAAGTGGCAATTTGGAACGCTGGGCGGACCAAGGAGTATTATTGTTGAATGCTACGTTAACGGTACGGGCACATGAAGCAGGGAGTCACCAGAAAAAGGGGTGGGAGCAATTTACGGATGCTGTAATCAAAACAGTTTCCAATGAGTTGGAAGGTGTCGTTTTTTTGCTTTGGGGCGGATTCGCCAAGAAAAAATCAAGTTTGATAGACCAGTCCAAGCATCACATTTTAACTTCTGGACATCCATCACCTTTGAGTGCCAATCGTGGATTGTGGTTCGGGAATCAACATTTTAGTAAAACGAATGCGTTACTTGCTCAAATGGGTAAGGAACCTATTGATTGGTAAAATGCGTCATTTTGAGTGATTTTGACGATGTCAAAATTGTATCGAGAAGTCTCGGGGTCTCGACTTGAGTTTACCTTGAGTACAGTCGAAAGACCCGACCTGACAATTTAAGTATCATATACAAGTTCAAGGACATTCAATAATCCAAAAATCCAGCAATCAATCCAGTTCTCGATACGCTTCGCACTCGAACTGACGGTTGCAAGTTCAATGTTCAAGTTCAAATGCAAAAGTTAGTTGTCATTCAACCTTTGACCCTTAACCATTTTGCTTTTCCGTTCAAAAATCTAAAAATCCTAGAATCAAACAATCAAACCCAAAGAAAAGTCTCAACCGGTTTTATGTCATCCACTAAATTTAAGTTGTGTAATCTTCTCTGGACCTCATTGACGGTTTTAACTGAAGGTTGTTCCTGCCCCCAAGTGGTTTTTGATAGCCAAGCCTTCACGTCTTCCAATTGTTGCCCATATCGATTGGATAAGGTTCTATCAATGCTTGGAATTTGCTTGAATTCCACTGTGTAGGTATTGATAACTTCTAAAATATGTCGGACCACGCCTGAACTTTCTTTTAGAAAATCATCGGATGCAGCAATCACAAAACAAGGCCAAGGAGTAGGGCAGTCCCCAACACGCTTAAAGGTGCCGTTGTCCACCAAAGGTTTGGTGGTAAAATGTTCCCACATAAAATAAGCATTGGAACCACTAGTTAGGTTTTCCACTGCGCCATCCAAGTTGTTGATGATTTCAAATTTTAGATTCTCTGTGTTCCAACCTTGATTTTGCGCATTGATGTACGCCATTAAGTGGCTGCCACTGCCTAAACGGCTAATGGCTACTTTATCTTCTTTTAAATCGACAATGGTGTTTCTATTGCTTTTTGCATCCACATGAATGCCCCAAAGCAGGGGAGAGGAAACATATGTTTGAATAATTTTACTCGGATTGCCTTGGGAAATACTTTTAATAATGCCTTCGGTGAGAATGATGCCTAAATCCGCTTCACCCTCTTGGAGCATTTGCGTCATTTTGCCTGTTCCTTCAGGGATGTCCGTCCAATCTAGCTGAATGCCTCTGTCTTCAAAAGCATTGTCTTCCATGGCCAAGTGCCAAGGAAGGTTAAAGTGTTCTGGAACTCCAATGATTTTTACCGTTTTCATATTCGGATATTTATTGTGGAACAAAGTTCGTATTCCGCTTGGTATATTTTATAAATTTGATTTGAAAAATTTATACCAATTGATGCGTTGCTATTTTATCAAGGGTAAATTGAATTAGGGCATCTATGGTTTTATACCCAGCCTTAGAAAACTCTCCCGTAGCTCGGTTGGCCAAGATGGCGTTGAGCGATACTGCATGATGTCCAAGGAGTTTTGCCAAGCCGTATATGGCAGCAGTTTCCATTTCAAGGTTGGTTATGCGTTCATTATTGTGTTGAAAACTGGCTAATTTGTCGTGAAAGTCATTTACAATTGGAGTCAAACGTAAACTTCTACCTTGTGGACCATAAAAACCACTATTTGTGATGGTTACTCCATATCGTATACGATTCTCACTAAAAATATCTTTTAACATCGGGTCGCAATCCACTACATATGGGTAAAGGTTGCGCTCCTCCCACTGTAGGTGTTTGCGAAGTGCTAGTTCAAGTTGACTATTCTTGAATTGTCCATAGTCATAAAAGTGCAACAAATTATCAAGTCCAACACCTGAACTCGATAGAACAAACGAGTCGATGGGGATATCAGGTTGAATAGCACCTGATGTACCGACCCGTATAAAATTAAGCCGTGCTTTATTCGGTTTTACATGACGTGTTTTGAAATCAATGTTCACCAGGGCATCCAATTCATTAAAAACAATATCAATATTATCGGTTCCAATACCTGTAGAAATGACCGTAATGCGTTTGCCTGAATAATAGCCCGTGTGGGTGACAAACTCACGTTTGCTTTTCTTCACCTCAATGGAATCAAAGTACTTGGATACTTCGTGAACGCGCTTGGGGTCACCAACCGTAATAATGATAGGGGCAACGTCTTCTGGAAGTAAATGAAGATGGTAAATGCTCCCATCAGGGTTCAGAATAAGTTCTGAGTCGCCTAATGAGGACATTGCGTTACAATTTTAAGATTCTGTCTGTATCTGTATTATACAGGAAGTTATACTTTAAAGAACCTCCTAAATATGCTTGATTATCACGTATTTGAGAATAGTAATTTGCTTCTTGTTGTAAAACTTCCATCCCATGTTTTGTTAATTTAACAGGGTTGAAGGATTTGAACAGCGGTCTAATGGAAGAGATAATTCGTTCGTACTGTGTATCGCCAAATCCATAGAATCCTTGATTGGATATCAATTCGCCCATCAAATCTTTTTTGGATTTTGGTTTTGTTTCCAAGGCTATTTCCAAAACATGGTTCTCAAGTTCGTTCAATCCATTTTTAATGGTAGGGAAGCGTTTCAAGTGGGTTTTTAAAGCATCGGACAGGTACTCGAACTGAAAATCGTTGTTCGCTATCTGATTTTCCAAGCGAATGGGGTTATCGCTGCAATATAGTTGCCAAATATAATCGGCATATTCAATGTCGTCCTGCGATAGAACGGTTTTATTTTTATAAAGTTCTAGAAGTTTTTCGTCGCTAAGCTCGTTGAGACCGTACATTTTGTTCGAGTCATCTTCTTTGCCACTACAAACCAATGAAATTTGGGCATGTCTGCGATGGGTTTTTAACCAGCTTAAAACCGCTAACATGTTGATTTGGCAAAA
The DNA here is from genome assembly GCF_042134615.1 of Flagellimonas cixiensis. GTDB lineage: Bacteria > Bacteroidota > Bacteroidia > Flavobacteriales > Flavobacteriaceae > Flagellimonas > Flagellimonas cixiensis. The sequence goes on along the minus strand of NZ_CP169639.1, from coordinate 3,156,923 downwards.
CAGGTCGTACTCAAACCATAAAACAATCTGATCTTGCTGTTTGTGGTTGCAAAGCGAACGGTATTCCTTCAATGTTTTTTCTACAAACCATGATTTGGAAACTTTGTAATTCTTGTTAAGGAATTCGAATCTGGTTTTCCAGAAGGATTCGCTTCCAACATTGCACAGCGTTTTTCCTTCGCAGAGCATTTCTCTCCACGTAATTACATCTCCTTTTAAGTCTAGTGACTGAAGTTTAGATGTGAAATTGTCTCCGTTGGTAATGTGCAACAGTGAGTTCATTTTCAGTTGGGTTTTCGTTGGTTAGGAAATTAAAAGTAAGATTTATAGTAGGAACACAAAAATATTTTCACAAAACATTGGGGGTAAAGGCGATTTTTTAACATGTGAAAAAAAGCTTGTTCAATTTTTAAGAATTCCCCAAATTATCCTCCTACACGCTTTACTTTAAAACCGTTTTCCTTTAAAAAATTCATGATCTTGTCACGGTAATCCCCTTGGATTACGATGGTCTCCTTTTTAAAGCTGCCCCCAACACCCAAAAGGGTTTTAATATCCTTGGCAAGCAGTTTAAAATCACTATCAGCTCCGTTATACCCTTCTAAAATGGTGACAGGTTTGCCCTTTCGTTTTTCGTATTTACAAATGATAGGGTCGTCTTGGAGCCAATATTTTGGTTCGGTATGTTGTTCTTCTCCTGTTTCTTCCGGAACATGGTCTGGAAACAGGTTTTTCAGCTGGTCCGATAAATCCATAAATTATTTTTTTACCAATCCCAATTCAATAAGGCGCTCATGTAAATATTCGCCTGCGGTAATGTCTTCAAATTCTTTTGGGTGCTCATCGTCGATACAGTTTTCCAAACAATTCAATGGCATATCACTCACGGGGTGCATAAAAAACGGAATGGAATATCTCGATGTGCCCCAAAGTTCTCTTGGTGGGTTTACCACCTGATGAATGGTTGATTTTAGTTTGTTGTTGGAAAGCCGTGAGAGCATATCCCCAACATTGATCATCAACTGGTCGGGTTGTGCGATGGCATCCACCCAATTTCCTTCATGGTCTTTTACTTGGAGTCCCTTTCCGTGGGCGCCCATTAACAAAGTTATCAAGTTAATGTCACCGTGTGCTGCAGCTCTTACCGCATTTTTAGGCTCTTCAGTAATCGGAGGGTAGTGAATGGGTCTTAAAATGGAATTGCCATTTTTTATATAATCATCAAAATAGGTTTCTTCCAGTCCTAAATGCAGAGCCAAGGCCCGTAACACATATTTTGCTGTCTTTTCCAGCATTTTATAGGTTTCCTTCCCTGTGCTATTAAATTCTGGAAGTTCCTTTACGGTAACATTGTCGGGATATTCCGCCTCCAATTTGGGGTTGTCCTCAACATATTGTCCAAAATGCCAAAACTCCTTTAGGTCACCTTCTTTCTTGCCTTTTGCATGTTCTTTTCCAAAGGAAGTATAACCGCGTTGACCACCAATACCTTCAATTTCATAGCTATCCTTTACTTCCTGCGGTAATTCAAAAAACTTTTTGATTTCGGCATATAGGTTTTCAACCAATTCATCCGAAAGAAAATGTCCGCTTAGGGCCACAAAGCCGATATCTTCAAAAGCGGCACCAATTTCTTTGACGAACTTTTCTTTTCTAGCCGCATCACCGGAAACAAAATCTTCCAGATTTACACTTGGAATAGCACTCATAATATCGTTTTTGGTATAACATCAAAAATACGGAATAATGGGCAACCTAAAATTATATTTTGACTTTTTTGATGGGCTTTTTACTACTTTTAGCTGACATAATTTTATGGAATGCGGTATCATACAGGTGACCTGGACAAACAAAAATTGATTGATCTTTATTTGGGAATGCTCAAACCCAGAATGATAGAGGAAAAGATGTTGATTTTGCTCCGACAGGGCAAGATTTCGAAGTGGTTTAGCGGTATAGGGCAAGAAGCGATTTCTGTGGGTGTGACCATGGCCTTAAAAGATACCGAGTATGTGTTGCCCATGCACCGAAACTTGGGCGTTTTTACCTCGCGGAACATTCCTTTGCACCGACTTTTTTCACAATGGCAGGGAAAGCAAAGTGGCTTTACGCAGGGCAGGGACCGTAGTTTTCATTTTGGAACGCAGGAATACAAGATTATTGGGATGATTTCCCATTTAGGACCCCAACTCGGGGTGGCCGATGGTATTGCATTGGCAGATATGCTCCGTAGAAAACGAAAAGTAACTGCGGTTTTTACAGGAGAGGGAGCAACTAGCGAAGGAGATTTTCATGAAGCCTTAAATATTGCTTCCGTTTGGAATTTACCCGTGCTTTTTTGCATTGAAAACAATGGCTACGGACTTTCCACACCGACCAACGAACAGTACAATTGCGAACATTTGGCGGATAGGGCTAGGGGTTATGGTATTGAATCTCGAATTATCGACGGAAACAATATTTTGGAGGTCTACGCTAAAGTTGATGAACTCTGCAAAGCGATTCGAAGAAGACCTCGTCCCATGCTTTTGGAGTTTAAGACCTTCCGGATGAGAGGGCACGAAGAGGCGAGCGGCACTAAATACGTTCCTGAAAAGCTGATGAAAAAATGGGCGGAGAAAGACCCCATTTCCAATTACGAAGCTTTTTTGTTGAAGGAAGGATTGTTGACAGATGATGCTGTTGAACAATTTAAAGCAGGGATTTCCCAAGAAATCAACGATAATTTGCAAATGGCGTTCGATGAGCCTATGGTTGATTTTGATGAAAGTAAAGAATTAAATGAGGTTTATCAACATTCACAATATCAAGAAATAACACCGAATTCGGATTTAAAAAAGGAGCTTCGGTTTGTTGATGCGGTTTCGCAGGGTTTGGAACAATCCATGTACAAATACAACGAGCTCATTATTATGGGGCAGGATGTTGCCGAATATGGTGGTGTGTTTAAAATAACGGAAGGTTTTGTGTCCAAATTTGGTAAAAGCAGGGTGCGGAATACCCCGATTTGCGAATCGGGAATCGTGTCCACAGCGATGGGTTTGAGTATAAATGGTATGAAGGCGGTCGTGGAAATGCAGTTTGCGGATTTCGTGACTTCAGGCTTTAATCCTATTGTGAATTATTTGGCCAAAGTGCATTACCGTTGGAGCGAAAAGGCCGATGTGGTCATTCGGATGCCCTGCGGTGGAGGAGTGGGCGCTGGACCCTTTCATTCCCAAACTAACGAAGCCTGGTTTACCAAAACTCCGGGATTAAAAGTGGTCTACCCAGCTTTTCCCTATGACGCCAAAGGATTGTTGAACACGGCCATCAACGACCCCAATCCTGTTTTGTTTTTTGAGCACAAAGGATTGTATCGCAGTGTAAGGGGAGAAGTGCCTGTAGATTATTATACCTTGCCCTTGGGAAAAGCCAGTTTGCTTAAGGAAGGAAATGACCTAACCGTGGTTTCGTATGGAGCAGGAGTACACTGGGCTTTGGAAATTTTAGAAAAACACCCCGAAATTCAAGCAGATGTATTAGATTTACGTTCACTTCAACCTCTGGACTCCGATGCAATTTATGCATCCGTAAAAAAGACAGGGAAACTCATCATTTTACAAGAAGACACCCTGTTTGGTGGTATAGCCAGTGATATTTCGGCTATGGTAATGGAAGAATGTTTTGAATATTTGGATGCTCCAGTAAAGCGGGTCGGTAGTTTGGAAACACCTGTGCCCTTTGCGAAATCCTTAGAAAATGAATACCTGCCTCAAAAAAGATTTGAAACGGCACTTTTAGCCTTATTTGAATATTGACTTTTAACATTTTTAGATAACTTTAACAACTTTAAAAGCGTCCCCAATCGTATATTTTATTGAACATTAACTTAATTCTTATGATCAAAAAACCATTGTTTTTATTGGCATTGATGGGAATTCTACTCTCATCTTGCTCTGTATCAAAGTCTGCGCGTTCGCAGCGAAACCTATTTAGCGGAACTTGGAACTTAGACGACGTATATTACGAAAATGCATCCGGTAACTTCAAATCCGTCATCTTTAACGATGCCGAAGACATATGTTTTGAAGACAGCGAATGGTTCTTTCGCGATAACAACAGTACCGGTCGTTACACTATAGGCCAAAGCTCACTTTGCCAAGGCGGTGACCGTTATTTCAGATGGTCGGTGGTTGAACCTTCCGAAAACTACCAAAGTCAACTTCAGTTTAAATTTATAGACGAAAACCGAAAAGACATTTCAGGAGGCTATGGTTATCGATTGAACATCGTGAACATTTCGGAGCAAAACATGACATTAAAATCCAACGTTACTGCAGATGGACAACCTGTGACCATCGTTTACAAATTCTCAAAAAAATAAAAATTCATGAAAAATCTAATAGTGAAAAGCATGGCCTCATTGATGGCCATTAGTTTAATCTTGAGTTGTGATGCTATCAAAAATGCAAACAACGCCCAAAAAGGTGGAGCTATCGGAGCAGGTAGTGGTGCTGTTATTGGCGGAATCATTGGTAATAATGTAGGTGACGGAAACAACACGGCCCTTGGTGCTATTATCGGAGCAGTGGTTGGTGGTGCCGCTGGTGGTTATATCGGTAGTCGAATGGATCGCCAAGCCGAACAAATAGAGCAAGAAATCCCAGGAGCAGAAGTGCAACGTGTGGGTGAAGGTATCAATGTAACCTTTAGTGGCGAGAATGGTGTTTATTTCGACACCAACAAATCAGACATTAAAGGAACATCTGCCACTACATTGGATAAATTGGCCGGTATCTTTAAAGAATATCCTAAAAGTAACATTCTGGTGGAAGGACACACCGACAGTGATGGTGCTGCTGAGTACAATATGGGACTCTCGCAAAGACGCGCCCAAGCTGTGACCAATTATTTGGTGAGCAAGGGAATTTCCAGCGGAAGATTCACCACCAAATGGTACGGCGAGGAGCAACCCAAGGCCAGTAACGAAACGGCCGAAGGAAAAACCCAAAACCGTAGAGTGGAGCTAGCCATTGTCGCTAGTGAAGAATTGAAACAGGAAGCCTACGAAGAGACCAAAAACTAAAACAGAATTTGTTTCAATAAAAAGCCCGATCTAATCGGGCTTTTTTTATGTATTAAATTTTTGATGAGCATAAGATTAAATGATCGTTAATAGGCTGGTTATATTAAAACTTTATGCTTAACTTTAAGAAATTCAATGCATTAAATCCATAAATATCACCATGAATAACGCAATCCCCAATAATTCGGCCAAGGAACAAGAGCTGTTGATACGGGTACAACGCAATTTCAGATTGGTGGAAAGATTGTTTGAAAAGTTGAAATCCTATAAGTATGAGCCCAAGTGCCCCCTTGGTTTTGAAAAACAATATGAGCTAAAACGAAATTTTAGACATTTTGAACAAAACCAATCCAGAATCATTCATTTGTTTGATGATAATGATAGGGGAATATCTGCACTTGGCGAAAAAGAAATCCAAAAACACTTGGAACGGTTTAAGCAATTGGAAAACGAATACACTTCCTATATCATTGAAATGTGTGGTCGGTCCAGAACTGAGACCTTGAACAATTTGTACCAATAATGTTGCAAAAGATCCCAACAAGATTGTTTATACTCCTATAAACATCCGTAATATTGCACGGACATTTAATTAGTCTTGAAATGGCGAAATCCTCTAATTCAGCTTTGGTCATTCTGGCTTTTTTTGCCATCTACGTCATTTGGGGCTCCACCTATTTGATGAATAAAATTGCGGTAACCGAATTGGACCCTTTTATGTTGGCCTCCATTCGTTTTATCACTGCAGGACTTCTCATTTTTGGTTTGGCCAAAATCATGAAGATACCGTTGACCATCACCAAAAAACAACTTTTGAACACCATTATTGCCGGTATTCTTTTCCTGAGTTTTGGAAATGGGGTAGTGGTCTGGGCATTGCGTTATGTGGATAGTGGTTTTGCCGCCTTGGAAATTTCTGCCCAACCTCTTATTGTTTTATTGTTGATGCGGATTTTGCAAGGAAAAAAAATCCAGCCAATGTCCGTCGTTGGAGTTTTTTTTGGCATTATTGGTATTTACCTGCTGGTTTCCCAAAAACAAATAATAGCGCAAGAAGGTTCTGTTTTGGGCATGGTGATGATTTTCTTTTGTATGCTCAGTTGGGCTTACGGAAGTCTTTTTGTTGCCAAAGCGGATTTACCTACCAATTATTTTGTAAATACGGGCTATCAGATGTTCACGGGTGGCATAATTTTGGCCTTAATGAGTCTCGGTTTTGGTGAATCTTGGTCTCTACCCAATACGTGGAGTGGCGAGGTACAACTTTCAATGGTGCTTTTAGTGATTTTTGGCAGCATTTTGGCCTTCACCTCCTTCAATTACCTTTTAAAGGCCGTTTCTCCCGAAAAAGTGGCAACCTCGACCTACGTAAACCCCATTGTGGCTTTGATTTTGGGATGGTATTTTCTGGATGAACAAATCACTTTACAATCTGTTTTGGCAGCCGTGATATTGTTAACGGGGGTTTACTTTATCAACACCAAAAAGACCTTGGCCATTTTCGAAAGGTTTAAGCGTTAGAAATAAATCTGCATTTTATCTCAGCAAATCAAATCGGTGGGTGTATTTGATGGTCAATGTTTGATTGTTCAAAACGTCCAAAATATCATCATCTTTTACCACATTGAACACAACAAAGAGTCCTGTATTGGCATTTTGAAGCCATCCGAACCTTGCATTTACAGAAGTAATATTGGAAACATTGTTGCGTTGAATCAAACTTTGAATAAAAATTCTTGGGGTAAAGGAATAAGACAGTCGAAGTCCACCAACCAAAGCTGTTAAATCACCTGTGTCCAATTGAATATCGCTATGTCTAAAACTAAGTGAGGAGTTGAATTTATCGCCAACCCTGTAATTTACCGTTCCACTATTTGAAATTTGATGACCATTAAAATACCCTCCAATTATAGTTCGTGTGTCAAATGCCAAGGCATTGTTGGGATTAGTGGTAATGACCAACTGCAGTTCCTCGTTGTTATAATAACCCACAGGTACGGTTACATCGGAAATAGTGAAATCTTGAAATACCTGCTCAGCGGTAAAATTGATTCCGGTATGGATTTCCAAACCACTCTTGAATACCCAATGGTTATCTACATGTAAAAAGCTGGTGACCAATTCATCATCAAAATTCCAATATCCACGATATGAAATATGGGGACGAATTTCAAGTAACTGTCCAGCATCTTTAAATCTATGCGTTTTAAAAACCAATGCTTCTGGTTTTCTAAAGGCGGTACGTTGCAAGAAGCCTACTTCTGGATTAAATCCTTCGCCCACTTCTGTATAGCCTAGGTTTAAGCGCCATCCGTTCCAGTCATAATTCCCAAGAATTTTAAAGGCTAGATCTTTTTCCTCTATCCCCGGGGTAACACTCTTGGCTACAAAACCAGTAATTTCAGCTTTGTTTCCAATGCCCCACTTGCCATCAACCGCAAAAACACGGTTGTAATCATCTTCCAAATCGCCCAGTCCAGCGCGATTGATAAAAATACCGCCCACAGAAGAACGTGTACCGGACACATTGTGATTTACCCTTGCTACGGTAAAGTTGTTTTTTTCGATACCCGCATCACTTACATCGTCGGTGAACATGCTCAAAAAGCCCACATTGGTTTGCCCTACTTTACCCGATAATCGAGCTCCTCCAATAATGGGAACCAAACTACCATCTTCACTGATTCCAATGCGCCTACTAAAAAATAAATCCACCTCTCCGGGGCTTCCCACACTAAATTGTCCTGCATTTTCAAGGAAAAAGGCCCTTTTTTCGGGGAAAAATAGATTGAACCTATCTAAATTTACTTGTTGGTCGTCCACTTCCACTTGGGCGAAATCCGTATTATAGGTCAAGTCCAAGGTTAAACTTGGCGTTACACTATATTTTAAATCCATTCCAGCATCAAAATGGGTGTCGGTTTCATTTGGCTCAACCGATTTATCGTTTACATACTGACCCAATACATAAGGAATCAACTTAAGGTTGCCTGGATTTTTGAGATTCAGGCCTTCCAAATTTCCTGCAAGCGACAATCGCTTCATATCAAAACCAAGGGGTAGGGAAGTCCAATAAGCTGTTTCCGTGTTCTTGCTGATATTTCGTTGAAAATTCAATCCCCAAGTTTTATGGTCACCTGGAGCAAAGCGCAAAGACCTAAAAGGAATCTCGAATTCCGCGCTCCATCCAAAATCACCTAATTTTGATTTTACTTTCCATGTAGCATCCCAATTAATATTGGTCCCCCCGATTACACCTCCTTGTTGGCGATTGGCATTGTTGTTGCCCTTTCCCTCGTTGTCAATTTGTGCATCATACTCCATGCCTTGGGCGTTGGTGCCAAATAAAAAGCCATTCTGACGGTCGTGGTAGGTGTCGATAATAAACAGAAAACTGTCCTCGTCGTTCAAATCGGCATCCCGTCTGGAGTCTGACACCACAATCTTATCCGGATCGGAATCAAAGCAAACCACAGAGACATAAAAAGTAGTCGCTGTGTAGGCAATCCGTACTTCAGTTTTTTCAGATACTGGTGCACCATAATTGGGTCGAATCTGAAGCAAATCGGTGATGGCGGGAACCGATTGCCATACGGGGTCGTTAATAACATCGCCATCCACTTGAACATCTTGTTCCAAAGCAGTGGCTTGGTAGGTTGGTTTGGTGATCGATGAAGAATTTTGCTGAGCTTGAACGGTAGACAAACATCCGAACACTAGAGCAAACAGCATTTGGCTTAAGGTTTTGAACATCGCGGTAGTTTAGTTGGCGTGTTAAATATAAGCTATAATTCAAAGGAATGTACACGAGATTTCGTAAATTGAAGGGACTAATCACAACACAATGAAAGCGATTTTTAAACTTGGAATACTAGGAATACTTTTATTTTTTGCTGCCTGTGCAGCTACTTCAAAAACAAATGCAACTTCAGAAGAACAAGCTGTTTTTGAAAAAATGGTAGCAAATAAACAATTTGAAATGAACGCCACTTGGGCACAACCTATGGCTACACAAAGTTTGAACAGTATTGCCAATGCAGGCTTATTGCCACCCGGAAGTACCGCAAACCGCATTGACATAACTGGAACAGGCGGTTATTTTAGACTGTCTGATGGAAAAGTGAAAGCAGACCTCCCATTTTATGGGGAGAGGCGCATGGGCGGCACCTATTCTAACGATAAGGTAGGCATCAAGTTTGATGGGGAACCAAGGGATATGACATTTGAACCCGCAAAAAAAGGAGATGGCTATACCCTTAAATTTAATATTACCGAAGGAGCGGAATCCTATCAAGTGGTTGCAAACATTTATCCCAATCAATCTGCGCGACTAATGGTAGCCAGTTCACAGCGCACCAATATTTGGTATCAAGGCAACCTTTCCGAATACAACCCAGAATAGATATATGTAAAGAAGATGCAAATCTCTGCATCGTTTCCATGAATTTATTATAGTTTTATAAGTTCAGAAACCAAAATAACTCATCTAACAAAATGAAAATTAATCCAGTATTAAAGCGGTTCGCTTTTGTATTCGCTGTTTCGGCACTTGTTGTTTCCTGTAATGGAAAAAAAGAAAGTGCAGAAAAGGATAGTGAGGAAGTGGCCCAAGAAGTATCCGTCGATTCTACCAGTCTTCCGTTGGAGCGATTGAATCTTCCAAAAGGATTTTCCATTTCGGTATACGCCGAAGGATTGGAAGGTGCACGTTCCATGGCCATGGGGGCAGACGGAACCCTTTTCGTGGGTACACGAAACGAAGGGAAGGTTTATGCGGTTAAAGATACCGATGGTGATTTTAAGGCAGATAAAACATATACCATTGCTACCGATTTGGAACAACCCAATGGTGTGGCCTTTAAAGATGGGGCATTGTATGTGGCTGCGGTAAGCCGTTTGTTCAAATACAACAATATTGAAGAGCAATTGGAAAACCCTCAAGAACCCGAATTGATCTATGACGATTACCCCACCGAGTTCCATCACGGTTGGAAGTACATCGCCTTTGGTCCTGACGATAAATTATATGTTCCCGTAGGGGCGCCGTGTAATATTTGTGATAGTGCCACAGTGGACAAACGCTATGCGTCCATCACAAGAATGGACCCCGATGGCAGTAATCGTGAAATAGTGGCCAATGGAGTTCGAAACACCGTAGGATTCACATGGCACCCCGATACCAAAGAACTTTGGTTCACCGATAATGGTAGGGATATGATGGGCGACGACATACCTCCTGGGGAGTTGAACAAATTGACCGAAGCTGGACAACATTTTGGCTATCCCTTCTGTCACGGTGGAACTATTCCCGATCCAGAATTTGGTGACCAACGACCTTGCTCCGATTTTGTGCCGCCAGTACAACCTTTGGGAGCCCACGTAGCCGCTTTGGGCGTTAAATTTGGTCAAGGCCCTATGTTTCCCGAGTCCTATCAAGGGCATGCCTTTTTGGCCGAGCACGGATCTTGGAACCGCTCCAAAAAAGTAGGGTACCGTATTTCATTGGTAAAATTGAACAATGGTGAAGCCGTAAGTTACGAACCTTTTATTGATGGTTGGCTGGATGAAGAGGCCCAAGAGGCATTTGGTAGACCAGTGGACCTTTTGTTTTTAGAAGATGGTTCCCTGTTGATCTCGGATGATTTTGGCGATGCCATTTACAGAGTCACCTATAAAGGGTAAAACATTAAGATTATAAATTTAAAAGGTACTTGGGCAATGGAATCTCTTCCATTTTCCAGGTACTTTTTTTATTGCGGTAATCCGTGATTTCCAAAAAGAACTGTGGACGACCATCTTCCGTGTTGGGCAGCAGGTATTCCATGACATAAAGGGAATCCTTATTGGTAAACACGAACTCCAATTTATCTCCACTGGCCGATTTCTCGATGGTACCATCCCTAAGGATAAGACAGGGGAGGTTAAAAATACTTTTGCTTTTGTGCCAACAGAGATAGCGGAGCTTTCCGCAATTCAGTTCATCAATCCGGATGATGAATTCAGTATCTCTGCAAAAAGCCAATACAGCTTTAATATTTTTATCTTGCCAGTAGATAATTAGTAGGTTTAGGTTGGTTTGGTTTTGTGCTAACGCTATTTTTATAGTGATAGTATTCAATATCGATTTCTAGTGCCCCAGTGCGCGCCATGCAGCCATCCAAGGAGGTATACAATAAATGCTGCAACGACCAGACAAATAATCTGTAAGGTATTTATGGTTTCTAAAGTGGTCATTTTCCTATTTTTTGCCAAGCTACCCCCTTTTGCTTCATTTTTTTATTCCCAATTGACCAATGCCCTGTTTGAATATATGGATACCAGTTTTGGATTGATGGATGTAATATATAGGTAGGAATATAGCTACACCATTGATGGGTACGGTTTTGGTCTTTTTAAATTTTTTGGTTTAACCGGAAAAATTGTCCATTCAGTGGCGATGTTCGTCCATTTTTTCCTGTGCGGTGTCGCCGCAACTTTGTTCCATCAAAATTTAAGTTTAATCAGTTAAAAAAAATATCATGAAAAATTTGATGCGAATAGTAACCCTGTTCTTGATTACCGTTACGGGCTTGTATGCTCAATTGCCAGAACCAGGTTTTATCATTGATGGAACCACCGCCATTGTGATCACCGATCCGCAAAACGATTTCCTTAGCCCTGATGGAGTGGCTTGGGGTGCCGTGGGGCAAAGTGTTCAGGAAAACAACACCATCGAAAACTTGGAGACCATTTTTAAATTGGGCGAACAGTACAACATTCCCGTATTTGTTTCCCCTCACTACTACTACGAGCACGATCACGTGTGGAAATTTGAGGGGACCCTTGAAAAATTGATGCACAACATCAACATGTTCGACCGTGGGGACCAATTGAACGTAAAAGGTTTTGAAGGTTCAGGTGCCGATTGGTTGCCTCGTTACAAAAAATATATCAATAAGGATAGGGTAGTGGTGACCAGCCCACACAAAGTATTTGGTTCAGAATCCAACGATTTGGCCTTGCAATTAAGAAAACAAGGGGTGGACAAAGTGATCTTGGCAGGTATGTCTGGTAACCTTTGTGCCGAATCGCACATGAGGGAATTGGTAGAGAACGGTTTTGAAGTTGCCGTTGTCGGAGACGCAACCGCTTCTGCAAAATTACCTGGATTGGACGGCGACCAAGCTGCCCAGACCAACTATAAAATGATTTCCAGCAAAGTATTCACTACCCAAGAATTGGTGAAAGAATTAAAAATGCAACCCAAGAAATAAACGTCTGTGTTTGTGATGTTGTAGTTGAGTAAGAGAGGTCGAACCATAGGTTCGGCCTTTCTTTTTTGTTGATGTTTTAAAATCGAAGAGGTTTCTCCAATAGTAGTTTTCGTCAACCTGAACTTGTTTCAGGTTCTCATAATGATTGGTTTATCAGTCTGATGGGATTCTGAAATAAATTCAGAATGACGCTCTGCTTTATTTTTCGACTACCACTTTCTAAACACTTTTACGGCTAAAAATTCCACTTCAGGAAAAATGTCCAAGAAGTTGCGGCATCTGTCCATTTTATCCGAACAAGCATCACAGCACCTTTGTAATGTCAATAGTGACAAACCATTTATGAATTAAAAAACAAAAGTTATGACACGTTTAAAAGCATTAGATCCAAAAGAAGCCACCGGTAGATCAAAAGAATTATTCGACGGTATCCAAGCCAAATTGGGAATGGTTCCCAATATGATGAGAACCATGGGGAACTCTTCCGCCGTTTTGGAGGGCTACCTTAACTTGAGCGACGCTCTTGGAAAAGGATCCTTGGGCGGAAGATTGGGCGAATTGTTGGCCTTGACCGTTGCAGAGTCCAACGCCTGTAACTATTGCCTATCCGCGCACTCCTTTATCGGTGAAAAATTGGTAGGTATCGACACCAATACGCTTCAATCCGCAAGAGAAGGTATCAACTCTGACCCAAAAGTGGCTGCAGCGCTTCAATTTGCAAAAACCTTGATCAGCACAAACGGACGCGTTTCTTCCGAAGATGTGGAAGCTGTTAAAGCCGCTGGCTATACCGATGGTGCCGTGGGCGAGATCGTGGCGCACGTAGCCTTGAACATCTTGACGAATTATTTCAATAATACGGCCAACACCGATATCGATTTCCCAGTAGTGGAAGTGGCTACGGTTTAATCAATCAGTAATCTTAAAATTAAAACAAATGAAAACGTTCAGAAATTTATTTCTATTTGGAATTGTATTGTTTGCCACCATCAGCGCGCAGGCCCAAACCCCACCTGTAGACGATAATGGTCTTGCCATTGGTGGGTACGATGTGGTTTCCTATTTTTCGGGGAAAGCCGCACACGGAAGCAAAAGTTATGCGGTAAAGCACAACGGTGCTACCTATTATTTCGCCAACAAGGCGAACCAAAGTGCCTTTAAAAAATCACCGAACAGTTATTTACCTCAGTTTGATGGGTACTGTGCTTGGGGTGTGGGTGCCAAGGAAGCCAAATTTCCTATCAACCCAGAAACCTATACCGTAATTGATGGTAAACTGTACCTATTCTTTAACGGACCGTTCAACGGGGAGCCTTTCAATACCTACGAGGATTGGGGACAACGCACTACGGAGCTTAAAAAAGCAGCCCATGCCAATTGGCCCAAAGTGCAACACAGCAAATAGTTTTGATTAAGTGTAGGGGTGGGGTCGTAATGGTCCTGCCCTTTTTTTATTTAAAAATACGATCATGGAAACAGAAAAGAAATATCCATTGCCCCCTTTTACCGAAGAAACTGCCCGCGATAAGGTTCAATTGGCCGAAGACGCCTGGAACAGCCAAGACCCCGAAAAAGTAAGCAAAGCATATACCATTGACACCGAATGGCGCAACCGTTCCCAGTTCATCTACGGGCGTGAGGAAGTGGTTGCCTTTTTGACCGAGAAGTGGCAAAAAGAAAAAAATTACAAATTGAGAAAGGAACTATGGGCTTTTACCGACAATAAGATTGCAGTTCGGTTTGAATACGAATACCAAAATGCCGAGGGAGCGTGGATTCGCGCCTATGGAAACGAGAATTGGGAGTTCAACGAGCATGGGCTTATGCAAAAGCGCTATGCCAGCATCAACGACCTGCCGATAGCCGAATCGGAGAGAAGACTTTGATTAGTTTCAATGTATTTTAAAAACCGTCAGTTCGAGTTTTTTCAGAATGAAAAAGTATCGAGAACAAGGTTTTCGGCACATAAAAACACATTTCTCGATACAATTTTTGGCCCTCGGTCCAAAAACCACTCGAAATGACGAATTTTTATTGAATGCACTAGGACAAAAACACACAATCAAAAAATGGACATTTACAACACCAACACGCTCATCGACGAACAAACGGGAAACCTGGCCTTTAAACTCTCCGAATTTGAGAGCAGTTGCCAGTTTTGCGACACGCACCGTTTAAATTATTATACCTTGATCTGGATAAAAAAGGGGAGGGGTACCGCCCAAGTGGACTTTTCGGAGTACACGTTTACGCCAAACACCCTAATTGCCGTAACGCCCTATCAACCCTTTGCGTTCACCGAGGAAGAACCGTTGGAGGGCGTGGTGTTGAATTTCCATCCCGATTTTTTCTGCATCCACAAGCACCACGAACAGGTGGCCTGCAATGGCGTGCTGTTCAACAATATTTACAGTCCGCCCATGCTCTGTGTTACGGACGATATGTGCCAAAGTTTTGAACTGGTACTGGAGCAGATGTATGCCGAAGTGCAAAAATCGGAACTGGCGCAGTACGAGCTGTTGGTCTCTTACCTTAAAATATTCTTGATCACGGCCTCCCGTGCCAAGGCCAAGCAACAGCCCGAAGCCTTGGAGGGCACTCCCGAAGAAAAGGAGCCCTTTATCCTGCAAAAGCTCAAAAACCTGATCGAAACGCATTACAAGACCATGCATTCCGCTGGGGAGTATGCCGATCTGTTGAACATTAGCCCCAAGGCGCTGGCCAAGATGACCAAGAACCATTTTAACAAAACCATGACCAACCTGATCAGCGAACGGATCATTATAGAGGCCAAGCGCGAACTGTACCTTACCAACAAAACGGTAAAGGAGATTGCCTACGACCTTGGGTATGACGATGAGCACTACTTTAGCCGATTTTTTAAGAACAATGCGGACATTTCGCCCAAAACCTATCGCGAAACGGTGGGCTTTGCCCGTGCCGCCATGGCCTAACCCCAACCTATGAAAGCACATGTAATACGCCAGACCCTGCCCGTGCCCTTTGGGCAGTTGTACGGCGCATTAAAGAAACGGATCGTGGACCACGACTTTTTGCTCCTACACGAAATAGACACCCAGGCCATTGTGGCCAAACATGGGGTGCGCATAGCGCCCTTGCGGCAATTGCTCTTTTTTCACCCGAAATATATTGCGGAGATCATGGCGAACGATCCTTTGGCCATAAACGATATTCCCCTAAAACTGGTACTGCACCAACTGGATGAGACCACCACCCAACTGAGTTTTAAAAACCCCGTGCACAGCTTACAGGATTATGGCTTGAAGCCTGAAATGGCAGCCGAGTTGTTGAAGCGGGTGCAGGGGATAGTTGTTTTTTAAGGAGGGTTAGATTGTTGGATTTTTTAGAATATTGGAGAAAGCCCTTTAGGGCTTTTTTTGTTTTATTATGGAAAAACCTCAGTTTTTTTAAGATTTTGACACAAGGATTTTCATCTGGCATTCTATATATTTGGATTTAGCTCCCCCCATACAACAGTGAAAAATATGGATTTTTAAAGTTCATTTTAAACATATTTATGACAGAGTGACGAGTATGTACTTGAATATCAATCGTTTAAAATTGAACTTAATTGAATTATATTTGGTAAGCAAACCAACCAGTATAAATGGACGTAGCTATTCCTTTTGAAAGACTTCCTGTAAGTGAAGATTGGACATTTAAAAATGTTAAATCCACAGAACAGTGGACACATGGGTATCATAGATATCCTGCAAAGTTTCTTCCGAACATTGTAAAAAAAATCATTGAGAATCATACTCAGGAAGGGGATTTGATTGCGGATTTGTTTGCTGGTTGTGGCACCACACTGGTTGAATCCAAAATACATGGTAGAAAATCGGTTGGGGTAGATATTAATCCTGTCGCTCAATTGATAGCTAGGGTTAAAACACAACCAATTGATCCAATCGAATTGGAAAAAGTTTTTAATGAACTGATTCAATCGCTTAAAGTATACAATGAAGTAGATTATCACAATATTGAAAAACACGAAAGAATTGATTATTGGTTTTATCCAGAAAATAAGTACAGGATTGCTTTTTTGTATGAATTGATTTCAGGGTTGGACGAATCTTCTCAAATCAAAGATTTCTTTTTGGTTGCCTTATCCAATATTTTAAAGAACTGCTCCAAATGGCTTCAAACCAGTACAAAACCGCAAATTGACCCTGATAAAAATCCTATAAATGCTTTCACTGCTTTTAAAAGACAGGTGAGGACAATGATGAGAAAGAATTCAGATTTTTTTAAAGAGCTGGAAAAACTCAAATTTAGCAATGTGGAAAGCAAAATATTTTTAAGGGATGCAAGAAAAACGGAAATTAAAGGTTCATCAATTAATACGGTAATTACTTCCCCTCCGTATGTTACTTCATATGAATATGCCGATTTGCATCAGCTAACGGGGTACTGGTTTGATTATGTGTCCAATCTTTTGGAGTTTAGAAAGAATTTTATAGGCACATTTTATTCTTATGGTACGGAACTTAAAACCGAATCCAAAATTGCTCAAGATTTAATTGATAAACTTCGGGAAATCCACTTAAGAACTGCTAAAGAGGTAACCAATTATTTTAATGACATGAAATTGGTTGCAGATGAAATGTATAGGATATTGAAAACAGATGGTCAAGCTTTTATTGTTATTGGCAATACCACTTTTAAAAATGTCAAGATTTTATCCGCAGAAATATTTGCGGAATTATTGGAGTTGAGCGGTTTTGAAATCCAAGAAGTGATCAAGAGGGCCATACCTCACAAATTAATACCTACCATTAGGGATAAAAATACAGGCAAGTTTACCACGGTGGATAACAAAAACAGTAAAAAGGTATATCCCGAGGAATATATAATTATAGCAAGGAAATAATGGGCCAAGATAAATTTAAAATTAGGCCGTACGCCAGATTGCTAACAATGCTTGGTGAACAACTCATAAAAAATGAGACCATAGCATTAGTTGAGTTGATTAAAAACTCCTATGATGCTGATGCTAACTGGGTACAAATTAGGTTGAATGATTTTGATATCGACAAAGATGATGAAGATAAACTTATAGCTAAAAGTAGTTCCTCGATTGAAATTGAAGATGATGGCGAAGGGATGACCTTTGATACAATTGAGAAATCATGGATGAACCCTGCTACTCCTGCAAAACTAAAATTGAAGCAAGATGAAAAATCTCGTAGGACCAAAAATAAAAATAGAATCATCCAAGGAGAAAAAGGTATTGGAAGATTTGCAATCTACAAATTGGGTTCAACGATTGAGATTACTTCAAGAAGTAAGGAAACAGGAAATGAAATATATGTTGATAATGATTTATCAAGATATGATTCTGATTTTCTAAAAGAAGATGATGTTGAAAAGGAAATTTTTTTGGATGATATTGAATTGGAATATGAAATAAGGCCTACTGCTAAAACAATCATAGAAAAAGATATAACCATAAGGCTAGATAAAAAGAAAAGAAAGCCATATGGCACGTTAATAAAAATATCAAATCTTAAAGGGGAATGGTCTAAGAAAAAACTAGACAACATTCTCGAGGAAATGTCAAAACTTGAACTTTCTTCCAAGAAAACAAGTGGAACTAAATTTATTTATGATATAAAATTAAATGGAAGTTCGATTTTTCAAGAAGAAAATATAAATAAACTAGACTCCTATTTTTCAAGTGCTCCTTTAAGAGTAACTGATGGTCATTTTGATGATGATGCAAGGGCATTCAAATTCAAATTGAATGACCAGCAATTAACGGTTGATTTAAATCAATTAACTGGAATAAGGGAGTATCAAAAGCGATTCCTAAAAGAAAAAGATGGCAAGCAGTTGCAAAAAAATATTACTTGTGGGCCTTTTGAATTTGAATTCTATGTTTTTGACCTAACAACAAAGGCACCTCCAAAATATAAACTTCAAAAGTCTGATAAGGATTATATTAAAAAACATCGGATTTATTTATATAGGGATGATATAAGGGTTTATCCATATGGTGACCCAAATGATGATTGGCTCGGTATTGATGTTTTAAGAGGTGTACATCGTGCTGGTGATTACTTGAGTATGGATCAAACAGTAGGTTTTGTTCAAATAACACAGAAAGATAATCCTGACTTAAGGGATAAAACCAACCGTGAAGGATTAATTGAAATAGGAGGTGTTTTCCAAGATTTTAAAGCTCTATTGCAAAGTTTTTTGGGTTGGCTAAAAAAAGAATACGACAAATACAGATTATCCAACAAAGAAAAGGAAGCGGTTGAAGTATTCAAAAAGAAAACAATTAGCAATGAGTTGGATTTAATCAAAGAATTCATATCCAATAAAAAATATAATGAGGCCTCAAATATGCTTCAAGTAGCCTCAAAACATTATGAACAGGAAAAAAACTACTTAGTTGAAAGAGCTGAACAAACAGAAGATTTAGCGGCTGTTGGGTTAGCAGTTGAGACTGCTTCTCATGATATCATGTTTATGATGGGTAGAGCCAAAGGTCTTTTGGATAATCTTCTAAAATCAAGTTATTATGAAGATATTGACTATGAACTCTTGGGAGAAGAATTGGAAAAACTTAGAGGGCAGCTTTCTTTCATTGAAGACCAACTTGAAGGGATTCAGCCCATGTTTAGAAGTACTAAGAGAAAAGTCAAATCCCATCGTTTTAAGGTAATTTTTGATAAGGTTATTAAATATTTTGACTCAGTATTCAATAAATACAATATTTCTCTGGATGTAATTGAAAAAGGCGGGCCATTGGTAATTGAATGTAATGATGGAGTAATTATGCAAGTTGTAATTAACCTATTGGATAATGCTGTTTATTGGCTGGCAAACTCAATAGACGATGCTGAACCCAAGAACATTACTGTAGAAATTGACGGTCACAAAGAACAAGTTGTTATCGCTGACAATGGAATAGGTGTACAACCAGATGATATTGATTTCATTTTTGAACCTTTCTTTTCAACAAAAGGCAATGAAGGAAGGGGGTTGGGTCTCTATATAGCTAAACAACTTTTAGAAAGGTATGACTATGAAATTTCCTATATCCAAAAACAAGATTCAAAGGTGCTTAAAGGAGCTAATTTCAAGATTAAATTTTAAAGTTAATATGGAAGAACAATCAACAATTGAAACGACCATTGAAAAATTGTATTCTGGCTATGCAATTGCAATTGATGAAAATATTAACACACCAGAGTCTGATGATAGAATATTAGATATAGTTAAGCAAATTGAGGACGAAGGCATTCCATTGGTTAAGTACGATGCAATCCCAAAAAATAAAAACTTTATTAAAAATATAAAATCAGTAAGTTTTTTCATTTTGGATTGGGAGTTGAATCCGAGTGATAAAGGAGAGCCGCATTCGGAAGAACAAGTGGAATTACAGCTTGGTGATGCTCTTAAGGATTCTTCTTTTGAAGATAATGTAAAGTTTATTGAATCAATTAAAGAAAATTGTTTTGCACCAGTTTTCATTTTTACAGAATTGGATCCAGGTACAGTTATAGAGGAATTGCTAAAATCTGAAAAGAATTTGTACAATGTTGAGGATGAAAGCAAAAATTTCATTTTAATAAGAAAGAAAGGCGATATAACAGGGAAGAATCAAATGTTTGAAAGTATTTCAGACTGGATAAATTCAAACCCATCTATTTATACTTTAAAAAAGTGGGAGGAAAATTTTTATAAAGCTAAAAATTCTACCTTTTTAGAGTTGTATAGTAGTAGTCCTGTTTGGCCCACTGTTTTATGGGAAGCTTTTAATGAGGATTCAGTTCATGAAGGTTTAAGTATAGATGAAATTATTTATAGGAATATTAAAGGTAGGGGACCACTTCTTGAGCTCAATCCTGAAATTGTAAACAACGGTAAAAAAGATGAGGCACCGTCTCCTGAAGAAATTAAATCTTTAGTTGTTAATTCCCAATTCGTGTTTAATAATAGTATTCCTGCTAACGACTTGCGGCCAGGAGATATTTTTTATGCTGAAAAAAAGAATGAATTTTACATTAATATCAGGCCAATTTGTGATACAGTAATCGGTAGAGAAAAATGTGATGGGTATGCATATTGCTTGAAAGGAGCAAAGGCTAGCAACTCAAGTATTAGCAGAAACTTCAAAGAAAAATATGGTTATATATCTCAAAGAGATAATGAATATATTGTTTTTGGTATTGAAGGTTCAAAATTCGTGTCTTTTTCTTTCAATAGTCTTATTCAAATTCCTTTTAATGAAATTGTTGATAAAAGAGTTCAAAGGTTATTGCCTCCTCATATAACCAATCTTCAGCAAAAGTACTCAGGTTATATTGGTAGGGTTGGTTTACCTAGGACATTTAAAGAAATTATCCCAGTGATTGAAGAACAAGGATAATCTGTTTTTACCATACTTCTCAAATCCCCCCAATCACCTTTAAACTCAAGTCCGTTGCTCTTATAACAATTAAGACAGTGTTCAATAAAAATAAAAAACCGCCCCTCACTTTAATCATAAGAAGCGGTTTTGGTTTTTCAGGAGAAATCCAATTACTGCACTATGCTGTTCAGTTTTTGTACCTGCGCATCAAAAGCTTTTAGGGTGGTGGCCAATACCCCAATTTGTTCCTGTGCTTCTTTCCATTCCTTCTGTTCAATGGCCTCGCGCACGCCTGGAAGTGTTTTTACCCCATACCCTGTGTAAAATCCAGGGGCATAGATCTGGTGCTTGAACCAATCTCTACGGGGTAGCCCTTTATCCTGCAACAAAATTTGCTCCATGCCCATCAACTCTTGGTTCAGTTTTGCCTTTTTGGCTGGGGACAGCGCCAATGCATCTGCCTTGGAAAAGGTTTCGATACTTTTCTTTAATTCTGCTACCACATTTTGGATGGGAGAGAAGTCCAAATACGGTACTTCGCCCTCCATTTTTGCGGGAGCTATCGGTTTTTTGGGATCCATCACCAATCCGTAGGTATCCGCTTTTACCAATTTGTTGTGTTTTTCCACATCGGCACGCATGGTTTCCAAGGTTTTCATCACCTCGCCCAAATACGTTTCGATGGTGCTGTGCCATTGGGTGAGTTCAAACGGTAAAACCTCGGCATTTGCCAAACGCAAAGAGATACGGCCTGCCGTATTGGCCAAAGCAACGCCATAGACAAACCCAGGATCTTTAAAACGGGTGTAGTGGGAGTAGGTGTCGTAAATGGTGTGATATTCACCGCCACTGCCTTCACCACCGTAGCCCAAGTTCAAAGAGGCGATACCTGTGTGTTGGATAAACGGGGTATAATCCGAACCTGAACCCAATGCGGACAGTTTAAACGAATTGTCTCCACCACGCATTACGTTGGCCGCTTTGCGACGCTCCGCCACAGAAACTCCTTTTTGTGGGTCGGTCACCACGTTGGCCACTTGGCTCACCATGGCTTGTAGGGAGTGGGAACCTCCAGCACCCAAATACCCGCGGCTGTTTCCATCGGTATTGATGTAAGCCACGGCCTTTTCTTTCAATTCTGGAATGTGATCCTCCACCCATTCGGTGGAACCGATCAATCCTGGTTCTTCGGCATCCCAAGCACAGTACACCAAGGTACGTTTGGGCTTGTTGCCTGCTTTCGCCAATTTACCAACCACACGGGCTTCTTCCATTAAAGCTACCATACCACTCACAGGGTCACTGGCACCGTGTACCCACGCATCGTGGTGGTTTCCACGAATCACCCATTCGTCTGGGAACTCATCACCCTCTAAAGTGGCGATCAAGTTGTGGGCAGGTTTCAATTGCCAGTCAAACTCCAATTTTAGGTGCACTTTGGCTGGTCCAGGGCCAATATGATAGGTAATTGGCAATCCACCTCTCCAGTTCGCAGGGGCAACAGGACCCTCCAACGCAGCCAATAACGGCTGTGCATCTTCGTATGAAATTGGCAAAACTGGAATTTTAGTGATGGTCGGTGCCTCTTCACGATTCAAACGCTTTGCGTCTTTGGTAGCGGCATAACCAGGGGTCAATACATCACCAGGGTACAACGGCATGTCCATTACAGAACCACGCTGCACCCCTGTTTTGTTTTTAAATGGCCCTTTGGGGTACACATCACCTTGGTAATAGCCATCATCTTTAGGGTCGGAGTAAATAATACAACCAATGGCGCCCATTTCGGCGGCCAATTTTGGTTTGATACCCCTCCAAGAACCTTGGTATTTGGCGATCACGATCTTTCCTTTTACATCGATGCCCAATTTGGCAAGCTCTTCGTAGTCGCTTGGAATTCCGTAGTTCACGAAAACCAAATCGGCCTCTACGTCTCCATCGGTGGAGAAAGCGTTGTAGCTGGGCAACAATTTGTCACCTTGGGCGGTGTACGGGTCACCTTCAACAGGAACGGCCTCCAACTTAGCGGAGTATGGGGTTGGCCCTGTCATTTCCAGCACCCTCACTTTTGGATAGGGAAACAGCACATGGTAGGTGTCAATCTTGGTTTTATAGCCCCACGATTTGAACTGTTTTTCCATCCATTTTACGTTTTCTTCACCATATTCGGTACCCACCCAGTGCGGTTCTGCCGCCATGAGTTTCATCCATTCGTCCAAATTTTTAGTGGAAAGTTCTTTTTCGTAAGCGGCCTCGAGTTGGGTTTGAGCTTTCGAAGCTTTTTCGCTGAACCCAATTATTTTGTCTTGGGCCGAGACACCTACAACTCCCAGAAGGAGCAGCAGGGGTAATAATTTATTTTTCATTGTTTTGAATTAGCTCTCTAAATTTAAGGGTTTGCTTGAAGTAAATGAAGTAAAAAGGGGAGAAGTGATGCCAAATTTTTAAAGAATTTACATTTTCTTTGAATAGCGTCCCATAAATTGATAAAACAAGATATGAATCCGAAAGTTGATTTCTTTTTTGAAAAACCATCCCAATGGCAAAAAGCCTATAGTGAATTGAGAAGAATTGCATTGGATACAGGTCTTGTGGAAGAACTGAAGTGGGGCAAACCTTGTTATACCTATAATGATGGCAATATTTTTTTGATACACGGCTTTAAAGAGTATTGCGCTTTGTTGTTTCATAAAGGTGTTTTGTTGAAAGACATGGAGCATATTTTGGTTCAACAAACTGAAAATGTACAATCGGCACGACAGATACGGTTTACGAATGTCGATGAAATCATACAGCAGGAAAAAACACTCAAGGCGTACATGTATGAAGCCATTGAAGTTGAAAAAGCTGGCTTGGAAGTCCAATTGAAGAAGACATCCGAATTTGAAATGCCCGAAGAACTTCAACAAAAATTGGATGAGGATCCTGATTTTAAAATGGCATTTGAAGCTCTGACCCCAGGGCGCCAACGTGGGTATATGCTTTTTATTTCTCAGGCCAAACAATCCCAAACCCGCATCAATCGCATAGAAAAGTGCATTCCCAATATCTACAAAGGGAAAGGCTACAACGAAAGGTAGCCCTCCCTTTGTACATTTGATCACAAGATTTCAGTAGGTAATTAAACCCCTTGAAAATCAGAGGTTACGTTTATTTTTAGTAACTTACTTAAATATAAAAGTAGATGCTGTTTTGACGTCTACTTAGATTCTATCCGCCCCTTCTCAATTGATTTTCGTTCACTTCTCAATACCGAACGATATTTTCGAACAAGTAACAACCTAAACAAACATAAAATGGAACGCACACTTTTTGAACGTCTGGGCGGCACTGATGGCATTTCGACCATTGTGGACACCGCAGTGAACAATCATATGGAAAATCCAGCCGTTAATGCTCGGTTTTTGCCCTTAAAGGAACATCCCGAAAAACTCAGAATTGTTAAGGAACATTCCGTGGAATTTTTTAGTGCTGGGAGTGGAGGCAATGTTGCATACACTGGAATGGATATGGAAACTGCCCATAAAGGCATGAACATCAGTCCTGGGGAATACTATCATGTATTGGATGACATTATGCGCGCTTTGGATCAAAACAGCATCGATGAAGTCACCCAAAAGGACGTTTTGGCCATTTTATGGTCGTTAAAGGGGATGATTGTATCCAAATAAAGAATGGGTAGGGGTTAATGTGCTTTTTTAAAGGATTATTTTAACTTTAACAGCAAACCAACCTTAAAACCCAATATGTCTCAACGTAGAAAATTCCTGAAACAAGGCGCAGCGGCAATGATGTCCCTGCCCTTGCTATCCTTTGACCCCAAAAAAGACTGGTCCATAGCACCCTTGCAAACCAATGCCCCCAAAGATGAGGCGTATTGGCAAATGGTACGCAAACAGTTTCCTTTAAAGGAGGGGCAAACCTATTTTAACAACGGAACCATGGGGCCAACCCCAGGTTATGTGCTTGATAAAATGTTCGACCACATGATGCACTGGAATGTGGAGGCCGCTACGGTGGATTATAAAAACGGGTCTGGTCCTGTTTTGTTAACGGGTTATTTCCCTTACGAGGAACTGCGTGCCAAATTGGGCAAGATCATCAATTGCGATTTTAAGGAAATCTCCCTGACCCAGAATGCCACGTTTGGCATGAACTATGTGGGCATGGGCCTCAACCTAAAGAAAGGAGATGAGCTGCTCAACACCAACCAAGAACACGGAGGCGGATTTGGTGCCTGGCAATTGTTGGCCAAACGGAAAGGCTGTGTATACAAACAGGCCACCATGCCGGAACCTGCCAATGACCCACAAGAAATTATCGATGCTATTTTTAAGGAAGTCACCCCAAAAACGAAAGTGATTGCCATACCTCATATTATTTCTGGATTTGGAACGGTTATGCCTGTGAAGGAAATCTGTGCTGAAGCTAAAAAACGTGGCATTTTCACTGTTTTGGACGGTGCGCAATGCGTTGGTCAAGTTCCTGTAGATGTTAAGGATATTGGTTGTGATGCCTATTATTCCAGTTTGCACAAATGGTTGTTGGCACCCTCAGGAAGTGGTTTGCTTTACATCAATAAAGATGTGGTAGAGGGTATCTGGTCTACCATAGCAAGCTACAATTGGGACAATCAAGATGATCATGGTTTTCGTTTGATGCAAAACGGAACAGGAAATGCAGGACTCATGGCAGGATATGATGCTGCGGTGGACTTTTTCAATACCATTGGCCATGATGTGTGGTTGGGCCGAGTTAAGGAATTGGGCAAATATTTACGTGATGGGCTCAAGGAGATGAAGCACGTTACCTTTTATTCGTCCACTAATGAAGATTTGGCGGCTGGAATCACCACCTATGGGGTAGAGGGTATGTCTGGTCCAGAACTTCAAAAATATATGTGGGACAAAGAGCGTTTGCAACCCCGTTCGGTGGGTACTGAAATGCTGCGTCATTCCGTACATATTTATAATTCCAAAGAAGAGATAGACAGGGCTTTAAAGCTCATTGAGGGATTAGCATAGGGGATGTGGAAAATTTAGGCACATTTTGTAAATTGAGTCTTCAACCTCAAGTATGTGCTATTCCACTCGCCAGACCAAAAAAACGTCTGAGCTGAAAAAAATCTTTGATGCTGTTCCTTTGGAAGATAACCAAGAGGAATTGGATTTGATTTATTTTCATGCCAATGGTTGGTCGCATCCCATTATGTGGATGATTCCGCAAGAAGACCCCAACAAACTGGTGGCGGCGCAATGGGGCATCATGCCTTCGAATGAAAAACAGCAAGACTTTCAGGAATACTTTAAAAATAACCCCAAGGCTTTTGGTGGATTAAATGCGCAATCGGAAAAACTGTTCGGGTATTATGCACAACGGTATCAACCTTTGCATAAAAGATGTGTGATTCCCATCGATGGCTTTTTTGAACCCCATAATACCCATGTCAAAGTCAAGGGTAGGGATTTTAAAGTGCCCTTTTATTTTCATCGGAAAAACAACGATCCCATTTGCTTGGCTGGAATTTATTCCACCAATGCCGATGGCCGCAATACATTTACGGTCTTAACGCGTCAGGCCATGCCTGAGGAGGATAGTCTATTTTACAAAATCCATAATAAAGAACCTAAAACGGAACGTCGCCGCCCTGTTATCCTAAAAGATGAGGACGTAGATTCGTGGCTGCATCATGGCAATACGGCAGCAGATGTACAACAAATTATCCAAGATGATCTCTGGGAGGGTGAATTGGAGGCCTATCCCGTTTCCCGTGACCTTTACTCAAGAACCGTGGACAGTAATTTTCCTGAAATTATTGAACGGATGGAATATTCCGAGGTTCAATTTTAAGGAATTGTTTATCCAATTAAGAAGGGTTGGCAGCTTTCTTTTTATTGTATCGAACCACAAGGATGATTATCAATGTGATCAACCCCAAAGGAATTGCAATGATAATTCCGACACCAATCAAGGTTCCTACGGTATACCCCAAAGAGAAGGTAGAGGTGTTTACCCCACTGTTACTATTGGTGTAAATTAGATACCCCAGGTTTTGGTCCAGTTTTACCATGTCGTTGTAATAGGTATCAAACCCGGCAACGGGTACGTGGTCATCCTGATGCTTATAATAATAATCCAGATCTATGATCTTATCCGCAGCATTATACTTTGAACTAAAATCATAATAAAAATAATCTGAATTAATAGTCACACTTTCTGGTTGAACCCTAATGCCTTCTGCCAATTTCACTTTAATATGTTCCTTGCGAACAAAAGGATAACTGAGTGCGTAAGGGGTTACTCTTTCCAATTGGGTAGGCATGCTCAAATTGGAGATCAATCCATTTGGGAAGATGGATAGATTCATAGTGTTGGTCTTTTCCACGGATGGGCTCCAAATAGAATCCAAATGATAACGTTCCAACAATAAAAATTCATTCTTTAGCGTGTCGTCTTCTATCGTGGGCGGGTCTAAAGAAGAAACTTTACCGTAATTATCGGTGTAAAATGACATCAATTCTTGTTGAATAAGATCTTTGCTGTTGTTTCTAAACACCGAACGCATAAAATCCGCCTCTCCTTCGTAATAATGCGTACGTACTTCTAGATCAGCGCCCATGCCGTCCTTTTCCAAGGTAAGGGTACTGAAGGTTTCAATCATATTACTCCTGAAATCTGCAATCGTATCCAAATCGGACATATTTTCATCCAAGACCAATCCATATCTGTAGTCAGGTGTATACGTATTGGCATAAGTGCCGCCTTGGTCCGTGAGTGTAGGGTCGTACCATAAAGTTGTGCCGTTTTTATCGACTACCTTTACAATACAATGATCAAAAATTTTAGATGAGGGAGTTAGATTTGGCAACTCCTGTTTTAGGGTGGTATTCACCAAAGTTGGATAGGCCTCAATGCCCATTTGGTTGAGCATGGTGGCAAACAGCACACTTTTGTCCTTGCAATCCCCAAAACGCTGTTCCATAACTTTATTGGGGGAATTGGGTTTGTACCCGCCTATACCAGAAGCAATGGAAAGATATCTCACCTCATTCTGAACAAAAGCAAGAGCCGATTTAATGCGTTCTCCTTCTGTTTTATGGTTGGACTCAATGTTGGAAATGGTTTTTTGGAGTTCTGGGTTTAGAGGCTCGTCAAAAGTGAAAATTGTATTTCCCCAATTTATAACTTGGTTCCAAGAATCGTATTCGGTAACCAAAACGGTTTCATTTTGAATATACCAAGAAGGTGTTTGTTCTTCCAGTAAGATCGCAGGAACGTCTTCTTGGGCCCATTTATAATGATTAATGCCTCCACGCACCTCAAGGTCGGCCACCAAATCCGAATTGAGCATTTTATAATGAAGTGGTTTTTGGGTGAAAACATGCGCCGAAATACGATCAATGGGTTGGGTGGAGTTCAACACAAAACTGGTGGTGAATTTGTTTTTTTGAATGGGATTAAAGCCCTTCAAGCTATAACTATAAACTACAATATCACCCATTCTCACATCTGGGATGTTGACAAAGGCAGAAATAGAGCCATCATAAATAAAACTTTCAGCATTGGTCTCGCGTCGGGCAGTTTGAATGTCCTGTAGTTTCAATTTATTGATGGTCTCGCCATTTCGAATAACATCAATGCGATGAAATCGGAGTTTTTGATAACTTGGGTCGTAATCGGCAACAACACTCGATATGTTTTGAACGCCGCTATACTCAACGGCTTTAGCAACATTTTTAACGTAAACTTCTTCACGGTCCACATGTACTTGCTCGGTATACAACAACACATGGCTGCCACCATAAAGTCCGTTTTCCGGAGCCACCGCGTTAGGGTCATGCGCTTCATTAATGATCCAAGAAGGCTCTTCGGTTATGGAAACTTGACTGTAGGAAGCATAAAAAGACAGAAAGAGTAGGAGGAGGGTAAATGGTTTGTGCATTTGGTTAGTAGGTAATAATTATATCCCCTAAAATAGTAAACAAATGGAATTAGACAGAAAATTCTTAGCCCAAACGACCTAAAATTAGATGTGCAACCTTTGGGGTTTTATAAAATCCTTAACTAATTTTTGGCAAGTTCACCAAAGAACCCCGTTGGATTAATGGGTATATTTGAGGAAACAAACCAACCCTATGAAATACTCAATAACAATGGCCCTTGCAGGCATGCTGTTGCTATCTTGCCAACAGGAAAATAAACCAAAAGAAAAACCTTCAAAAATTGCTTTTACTGGGATTTCGGAATCCATAAAACCCGGAGACAATTTCTTTGACCATGTGAACAAAGTTTGGTACGACACCATTAAAATTGCCGATGATCAAGTGGGTGTGGGCTCGTACAGTTTTTTGAATATTCCTCAGCGCAAATTATTGCAGAATATTTTGGAAGAAGTATCGGCTACGGAACATGCTAAAGGTACCGTTGAGCAAAAAGTGGGCGATTTCTTTGCTTCGGGCATGGACACGGCTACCCTAAACCAAAGAGGATACGAGCCTATTCAACCTTTATTGGATGAAATCGAGGGTATTTCCACCCCAAAAGAAGTAATGGGCTTTGTTAGCGAGCAAATAACCAAGGGGAATAATTCCATTATGGGGTTACGCGTGGCTCCGGACAACAAGAACAGCCAATTGAATATTCTGCATGCCAGTCAGTCTGGTTTGGGATTGCCGGATCGGGATTACTATTTTAAAACTGATGAGCCATCGGTGAAGATTCAAAATGCGTATAAAACCTATTTGGCCACTTTGTTTGATCTTTCAGGGATAGAAAATGGTACCGAAAAAGCTGAAACGGTGTATGATATCGAAAAGCAACTGGCAGAAGCCCATAAAACACGTATCGAAAGAAGAAACATTCAAGCCAACTACAATAAATTGGCGGTGAGTGATATTACCTCATCCAACCCCAATATTGCTTGGGAGATGTTGTTGAGTGACTTAGATCTTGAAGCTGATTCCATTAATGTGCGGCAACCTGATTATTACAACAAGTTGGATGAATTGTTAGCTAAAGTTCCTGTTGAAGATTGGAAAACGTATCTAAAAGCACACAGCTTAGATCATTATTCCAGATTTTTAAGTGTTCCGTTTGAAGATGCTCTGTTTGAATATAACAAAGTTTTATTGGGGCAATCGCAGCAACAACCACGCGCACAAATTATGGCACAACAGGTAGACAGACAATTAGGTTTTGCCCTGGGTCAACTGTATGTAAAACGTTATTTTGATGAAGCTGCGAAACTACGTGTGTTGGATTTGGTGAACAACCTACAAAAGGCTTTTGAAAACAGAATGTCGCAATTGGATTGGATGAGTGACAGCACCAAGACCAAAGCCAAGGAAAAATTATATGCCATTACCAAAAAAATTGGATACCCCGATGTGTGGCGCGAATATGATGTGGACATTGCACGAGACCAATATTTTGAAAATGTAGTGGCACTTCAAAAAAACAATTACCAGTACAATGTAAAAGACCTCAATCAACCCCCGAACAAAGATCGCTGGGGCACAACACCATCCACCGTAACAGCCTATTATAATCCTTCCTTAAATGAGATTGTATTCCCTGCAGGTATTTTGCAATTTCCATATTTTGATATGGCTGCAGATGATGCCGTAAATTATGGAGGAATCGGGATGGTAATCGGTCACGAACTAACCCATGCTTTTGATGATAATGGTTCACAATACGATGGCGAGGGCAACCTTAAAAACTGGTGGACACCTTCCGATTTGGAAAAATTTAAAGAGAAAACCCAACAGTTGATAGACAGATACAGTTCGTTTACTGTTTTGGATACCGTTCACCTAAAAGGAGCCATGACCATTGGCGAGAACACTGCCGATAATGGTGGAATTGCCATTGCCTACGATGCCTTTAAAATGACGGATCAGGGACAGGACACCGTAAAGATTGACGGATACACACCTGATGAACGCTTTTTTATGTCCATCGCAAGAATTTGGAGGGTGAAAACACGGGATGAGTTTATGCGAAACTATGTGAACACCAATTCGCATTCTCCCGCCATTTGGAGGGTGAATGGTCCCCTGATGAATTTCACTCCTTTCTACGAAACCTTTGATGTACAGCCAGGGGAAGAAAATTACAAACCTGAGGAGGAACGTATAAAAATCTGGTAATCCTAGATAACATCAAACGCATACAAAAGGCGCACCAAATGGTGCGCTTTTTTTTGTGGAGTTGAATTTTATCGATTAAACTTTTTAACGAAAAACTTCGCTAATCACAGAAGCTAGTGTAGGTTTTTTCTTAAAATATATTATTTTCAAAACCTAAACATGCATAATCAATTAAACTAAACCAACTATTTATGAGAAAAGCTTGTGCTTTCCTTTTCTTTTTGTGCTTATTTATTTCTTGCTCAGAAAGTGAAGAAACTTCAACCCCAAATATTCCAGAAACTCCAGATGCCATAGAGCAGGGGGCACAATCATTTGGAATTAACAACAAAAAGATTACTTCTAAAAATTCAACGGATTTCACTGCCAAAGAATTTATCCCATCCTATGTTTTCGTAAGTGTAGAGACGGGTAATGGCAGCATTATTATGGATAGACAAAAACTGGATGTTATTGACAATGGTGGTGATTTTGTTACAGAAGAAATACTATTGGATCCTGGCACTTATAAACTAACAGAGTTTATTGTTATAGATTCTGCCGATGAGGTTATTTCCTTGGTACCAAAAGCAACTTCAGCCTTATCTCAGTTTACAGGAACTTCACTTCCCTATGATTTCACAGTTCAAGAAGCTGATTCCAAAAACACACCTATTGAAAATATTGAAGCAGCTGGCTATTCTTGGGTAGAATTTGGCTATGAGGAAGATGACATGGTTTTTTCTGAAGCAGAAGATTTCTTTACGCTTACGGTTGATGATTCAGAAAACTTAACAGCCAAAGTAATTGCATTAAAATCGTTAACAGGTTCAACTTATCAAATTGATTGGGGCGATGGAACCATTGAAGAATATGTATCTACCCTAAATACTATTGATATAGAAAATGAAGTAAGTCATACTTATGAAGAAAATGGCATATATGAAATTAAAATTATCGGAGCCGTAGAGGTTATTGAATATTTGAATTTTAGCAATTATGAAGTAGAATTTAATAATCAAAGTAATATTATCGCAGCGGAGTTAGGTAGTCTAACCTTATTAAAAGAAGTGGATTTCCATATCGGAAAATTAACATCCTTGGATACATCAAGTAACCTTTTATTGGAAAACCTTAGCTTGGGATACAACCAAATAACACATTTGGACTTATCCAATAATGGGAAACTAAGGAAGTTGTATGTTAGATTTAATCAGTTAACTGAAATAGATGTAACACAAAACCCATATTTGGAACTTTTATGGGTTAATGGTAATCAAATTTCCAATTTGGATGTAACTAATAATTCGTTATTACAACTGTTATTTGTTAGAGATAATAATTTAACGGGTCTTGATGTGTCTCAGAACAGCATGTTAAATCAAATTGATTTAAGTGGTAATTCAATTTCCAATATTGATGTAACACAAAACATAGGCTTGTTTTCTATCAATGTAGGTGCAAATTATCTAACCGAAATTGACCTTACCAAAAACACCAATTTAGAACGTATAGATTTATATAACAATCAGCTAAGCTCACTTGATATTTCAAAAAATGTGGAGTTAAGAGCCTTATATTTAAATGATAATATGTTGAGTGAATTGGATTTGTCTCAAAATTCTGAATTGGAAAGATTGATTATTCAAGGCAATAATTTTAGTCAAATAGATATATCCCAAAACCCTAGAATTTTTGATCTTGAAATAGGAGCTAATCAGTTTTTGGCAACAGAACTTGATCAAATGATTTCCCTTGTTTATAATCAGGCTATTTTAAATTCAACCACTTCAGGGTATATAGACTTCCAAAATAATCCAGGTACGGATTTGATTGATCAAACCACCATTGCTAAAATCAACGAATTAGGATTAGATTATAATTGGACATTCAATAATAATCAATATTAAAAAAAGCGCACCATTTGGTGCGCCTTTCGTTTTTATATTATTTTAAAACCTTATTTCTTCATACCTGGGAGACCCTCAGGTCTTTTGGTTTGCCAATGAAATGGCTCAGCCTCTTTTTCTAGAGGGGCGACCTCATCCAAGGTGTCGGCATCGTATACCTTTCCATTTTTAATCACATGGGTCAACGTATTGGTATTGCGGAGGTCCTCCAATGGGTTTTTCTCCATAATAAGGATATCCGCCAATTTACCAGCTTCAATACTTCCGATATCACCATCCAAACCAATATCCTCGGCTCCGATAATGGTAGCCACTTTTAAGGCATCCATATTCTTCATGCCGCCACTTGCGACGGACCATAATTCCCAATGGAAGCCCAACCCTTGCAACTGCCCATGACTGCCAACGCCTGCAAGTCCGCCAGCCTCAACCAAATCCTTCATAAATTCGGCATGTTTTTGAAAAACATGTTCCTCGGGCATAAACCAGGCTCCTCTTCTACGGGATTTCCCTGCCAATTCCTCATAAGGAGTAAAGTATTGCAACTTTTTATCATGGTACACCTCTTCGGTAGCATAATAATAGTTTTCTGCCCATGGTCCGCCATAAGACACCAAAAGGGTAGGGGTGACCGCCATTTTGGATTCTGCAACGGATTGTACCACATCCTTGTAAATAGGGTAAATAGGGAATGAGTGTTCGTGACCGGGATAACCGTCCAACAATTGGGTCATATTTAATTTAAAATCCAATCCACCTTCGGTTGTGGGCATCAATTTCAGTTCTTTGGCAGCCATGATCACCCATTGGCGCATTTGTCGGTTTCCGACCAAATACATTTTTATGCTTTTGGTATTGTAATACTCACTATATTGTTTCAGTACCTCCTTGGCATGTTCTAATGATTTAAGCTTATATGCCCAATAACCAACGCCAGGTCCAGTGCTGTACACACGTGGCCCGTGCATCATTCCGGCTTTGACCATATCGGAATACGTTAGGACGTCTGTGGTGGCCGTTTGTGGATCTCTGGTGGTGGTAACACCATAGGCCAAATTAGCCGAATAGATCCAGATCTGATTTTTTTGGATTCCCCAATTGGGCCACATATGGGCATGGGTATCCACAAAACCGGGCGTAATGGTTTTACCAGTGGCATCTATTTCTACGGTTCCTTTAGGAACATCCAAGGTTCCCGTGTCACCAACGGCTTTTATACGGTTGTTTTCAATTAGGATATCCCCATTTTCAATCACCTCATTATCTTTCATGGTGATGATTCTGGCGTTTTTCAAAAGTACCGTGCCTTCTGGAATATCCTTGGTGAAACTCACTTTCACCTTCAGTTCCTTGGCTTTATAGCCTTCGTCCTTATCCTCTTTTTTGTCTTTTTCCTCTTCATCCTCATCCTCATCCTCTTCATCTTTCTTTTCCTCCTTCAGCTTTTCCGCCTCTTTTTTCGCAGTGGCCACGCTATCGGCATAGGCTTGGGCTGCTGGAAGGTTATAGATAAAGTGACTTGACCCCAAAGACCAATGCACATCTTTGCTATTGCCTGACCAAGCAGGGAATTCACCACCCAAAACAGTCAACTTTTTGGCAGGGAAAGCTGCTTTGTCTGCACTGGCAACAGAAATTTTCGGGGTTTTTCCATATTTTGGAATAGTCACCGTATAAATGTCATTATTGATTTTTGCCAAAGCTGTAGTACCGTCGGGCGATATTTTAATTTCGGATGGTGATGATGATTTATCCTTTGGTTCTTGATATTGCTCAGAACCCGGCAAAATACTGTGTCCACCATTTTTATCGTGGAAACCGAATGATGAAGAACCGAAAGTAGTGATTCCACTTAAGGTCAAATGTTCCTTTTCATCAGTTCCGTCCCATCGTATGGATAACAAGGTTTTCCCTTTACTTAAGTAAATACGGTCATCTACTTTTGTAAAATGAGGCATGGAACGTCCCTTAGACTTGTCAATAAAAGTCACTTCACCACCTTCTGCGGAAACCCAAGCCAAATCTTCTTGCGAATTCCTTGCAGTTGGCCCAATAGCATCTCGATATACCTGGGCAGCACCTTTGGTGAATACAATTCTATCACTCTTGTACGACCAAGCCGGGTTGGAATACACAGCAGCTTCCTCGGTAAGTTTGGTAATTCTCCCACGACCGTTGGCATTCACTTTGTATAAAAATCCACCATCGGTTTCCCAAGTGGCAAAAACAATATTTTCGCCATCGGGTGACCAAGCTGGTTGTGCTTCCACAAAGTCATTTTTGGTCAATCGTTTTGGAGTTCCATCCGGCAAATCCATTACGTACAACCTATTCAATGCCGTAAATGCCAATTTAGTGCCGTCAGGAGAGGGCACTGCATCACGAATTTGGGTCACAAAGGCCTCTTTGGCGTCATCAATAGGATATTTGAAGGAAAGTTGGGGTCCCAATTCCAATTTTACATCCACTTCAAAAGGAATTTCTGTGGCAGAATTTGTAGCTATATCGATGGAATAGATCTTGCCACCATAACTTGCTACCAAATTTTTGCTGTCTGGTGAAAAGGCCATGGCAGGCAATACCCCTAAAGGTGCGATGGATTCTTGTTCATCGCGCTGCACAGGGTAGGCCAACCAGCTTTCATCACCGTTTTCCAAATTACGCAATACCAAGCCTGTTTCGGTTTCAAACCGACTTCCATACACCAACCATTTTCCGTCTGGGGAAAGGGTAGGGGTGAATGCAGAGCCGTATCGTGATGTGATTACCGCCATTTCCCCATCTTCTGTGTTGTAGGTGCCCAACTGATATTGAGGTAACTGTGCGTTGTAATTCCAACCACCTCTTCGCTGTGAAAAATAGATGAGTTTTCCGTCAGGAGCGAACTCGGGGTCAATCGCTTTTAGATTGTCTGGTTTGTCAATTAGTTGGGCTCCACCACCACCATCTTTGTGGTACATGTGCAGTTTGATGTTTCTTCTGCCGCGAGCACCAACAATATAATCACCATCAGGACTCCAATCTGCCGAAAAGTAGTTTTGGTTGTTGTCTTTGGTGATTTGCTTGGTTTCTTTGGAATCCAACTCCAAGGTCCAAATGTTATCGGAACCACTTTTATCGGAAATGAACACAATGGATTTTCCATCAGGGCTAAACCTTGGGTGAACATCATAAGCCATTCCTTCTGTAATCTGTGTGGCTTTTCCTCCCGTAATTGGAATGGTGTATAAATCACCCATCATATCAAAAATAATGGTCGAACCGTCGGGATTCACATCCAAGGACAGCCAGGTGCCCTCTTTTGTAGTATATGCAATAGTTCTTTCGGGCTCCAATGGGAGCTCTTTGGTCGCCTTCTTGGTACTATCGGCATCTTGTGCAAAAAGTTGCGAAAGCCCCATTAAAAAGCCCAAGATCATTAATGTTTGGTTTCTTCTCATTTAAGTTATTTATTCATGACTAAAGCTAACAAGATATGAAAATTTGCCTTCCGGATATTATGAATCAGAGATTTAGCTTACTTCTAAAGAATTGCGTAATACAATTGATGACCTTTTAATTTATTAAGATAAAATTGGCGGATATGGTAAAATACCCCCTTGGATTCGTCCAAACGCGTCCATCTTTTCGTAAATTATAAAGACTATCAGCTAAACCATTATAATCATATGATTCCACCCTCCAAAAAATGGCTTTTTTCGTTATTGATGTCATTTTCGTTTTTAACGATGACTTATGGGCAAGAACGAAAAATATATGAAGGCCCGTTTAAGGTTGGTCCTTATTTGGGAAAAGCCAGCTACCAATACACCCTTGTTGATTTAGATACGGTTCTTGATGGTGATTTTCAATTACAGAAATCGAACCTGGAAACATTAATGGAAAATGAGGATGCCTCCTTCTTGTTTAAAGGTGCTTTTGATATGGGAGTGGCCAATGGTCCATGGGAATTTCAGTTTGGGGAGTACAAGACCAATAGTCAAAGTGAAGTGGTGGACTACGAGTATCGGGTGTTGGTCAGTGGGGTGCAAGAAATAGGGACGGGAGTGCTTTTTGAAGGAAAACCCGATGGGAATTGGATCTATACAATTAATCAAATCAAAGATTCCGAAATTGAAAAAATTGATTTTAAAAGCAGTTTTTCTTTTGAAGAAGGGGTTCCACAGCAGAATTTCCAGATAGAAAACGATAGCAGTGTGCTAGTTGGTAGGTTGCTGCGTGATGGTTTGGCCCACGATGAATGGTCTTTTTATGGCACAGAAACAGTTGACGATATCGAGGACTGGTTTTTTGAGGATGGATGGCTTCGCAGTGTGCAGATAAAATCGGATAGGATTTCTAAGGAAATTTCCATATTTAATCTAACCCAGACTGAACAATTTAGGGTTATACCGTTAAATGAAAGTTACCTTGTATTGTTGAAAGCATTATTGAATGATGTGGAGAGTGAAAGCCATATTGCTCAACTTTTGAAACAGAATCACGGTTATTTTCAAAAAATGAGCGAAGTGGTAAACGCCTTAGGTTCCTCAAAATTTGAGGTGAACATGCAAGTGAAAGTTCCGTATTATCCTTTGGATTCTGTTCAAAATGGAATTTTGGAGCAGATTGTGGCAGATTACAAAGTATCACAGCAGCTAAGCGAGACTATTTTAAAGAACAGCCATCTTAACATTGTTAAAAGAACTGACCCTGAGGCCTACTATTACTATAATGTTGCTCAAAAAATTCAACAAGAATTTGTGGCTCCTTTAGGCGAATTGGCCAATTACGCTGAGCATCACATTGTACAGTACCAACAAATCCCAAATGTTATAAGCAGGTTGTGGCCCAATGGAAAGCCAGATAAAGGTATTAGGGTAATGGCCAATGAAAATGGCGATGAAAGAACTTTTAGCCTGCCCAGTGCCAATGAATTTGAATACGAAGGAGACGATTTACTTTCTGTAGCAGCCTTGGGTACTTACGCCAAAATGAGCTTGGAGTTCATCAAAGGTTCTTTGGCCTCAAGACTCACCAATGAGGAACAATTGCAAATGTTGAACGGGGTGGAAGAGGGGCTCATCGAACTCAACGATGAATTGGTACAAGAAATAGATTCCACTACTGGGCTTACTGAAAACTATAGAAAGGCATTGACCAAAATTCAAAAGGTGGCAGATAGTGCTTTGACCACCTATGCCGATATTGAAAATCCAACAGAGAAATTGGCTTACGGACAATCTTTGCAAACCTGTTTGTCCGAATTGAAAATCTTGGCAATAACCATTAAAGGCATTCCAGCTCAGCAAAAAGTCATTAAAGATGAGTACACCACCGCAGTGTGGAACCCTTTTATGGCCAATGTAATGGATGAAGAAGTGAAAAAACACATCGTTGGGGCTTACGAAAACCAATTGATTCCGTTCTTCCTAACTTCTGTTACCGATTCATTAAGTTGTGAAAACGCTGCAGAATTGAACGGCCAAATAGTAGAAGTCCACCAAACCATATTGGCCCTTCGCAATAAGGATACCCGTAAACTGGAACGAAAGCTACGCCGTGAAAAAAGACCAGAGGAAATCTTAAGGTTGTTGAATCAGGAACTAACCCGTAAAAACCAATAAGCATGGGAAATTATAGCAAGAGCTCCTTATTGGTGATTATAATGACGATTGGGATGGTGAACCTAGTTAGTGCTCAGGAAACATTACCGGAAACCTCACAATATAAAGACCCCAAAACCAAGTTATGGGTCAATACCTACGGAAACATTCGTATTGGAAAGCACTTTTTTTGGGATGCGCAAACGCATTTTCGGTTTGAGGAAACAAAAAATACGCCCTTTATGGGGCAAATTGGCCAAATTTACAATAGACACGCCATCGGTTATATTGTTTCCAAAAAGACCAACATAAGCTTGGGAGGTGTAGTACGAATCAATTTTAATACGGATGAGGAATCGGATGATAGAAACGTGGTTCCTGAGTGGCGAATTTGGCACCAATATCAGTTTGCCATGCCGTTTTATTCCGCCATGTTGTACCATCGTATCCGAATTGAGCATCGTTGGACCCAAGGTTTTGCCGAGAACAGCGATTATATTTTCCGAAACCGTTGGCGGTACATGTTCAGGGCAAAAATTCCATTGAACGACCACAAATTACAACCTAAAACATTTTATTTATCTCCAGAAGCCGAATTGATCATGCAAAGTGGAAAAGAAGTGGTGGACAGCCCAATGGAAGATTTGCGATTGACTACAACATTGGGTTATATAGCCACTCCTCGATTAACCTTTGCAGCCGGAGTCATGTATTCACAAGGGCAAGAGCTATATAATGGGGGGTATTATAAGCAGGCATGGACGCTGCGCTTTCATGTATACTTCTCTCCAGACTTCAGAAAAGTAAAAAATAAGCTTCCCGACGTCCATTTAACAGATTAATTCGTATTTAATTTTGAACCAAGTAGTTAACCTATGAGTCTTAAAAAGTCTGCCCCTTATTTATTAACAGCAGTTTTTGCTGTTGGCCTATTGTTTTTTGCATCAAAATCTATCCAATACAAAAAGCAGCTGAGTCAGATACAACAACAAAATGAGGTAAATGCACAAAAAGTGGCAGATTTTGAACGCTTGGCAGAAATAGATTCATTGGTGCTCTATGGAAACTATGATGAGGCCATTGCTTCTTACACAGCCTCTTTGAATACAGCAGCGGAGAACCGTATGAATATTCCATTGCGAATTGCATTGACGGAAAAATTGAGGGATAAAAATACGGAAGACAGTCCTGCTTTAAACACACAGGCTACTGAAACGGATAGCATGCCCGAAACCAACTGGTCGGAAGACATAGCTAACCGAAAATATGATTCGATTAATTTTTCGTTGGAAAAAGCCAAAGTGCAATTAGCGCGATTAAAAAAGCAATTGAAACAAAAATCCTTCGGGGAATATCTCACCTTCACAAGTGCCAAAGGGAACAGAATGCACTATATCGGACAAGTTAAAGATGGCAAGGCAAACGGATATGGCGTTGCCCTACTGGATACGGGCAGCCGCTATGAAGGACAATGGGTGAACAATCAGCGACACGGAGAAGGAACATTTTATTGGGCGGATGGTGAATACTATGTCGGAAATTATAAAAATGATAAACGCAGTGGATTTGGCACCTATTACTGGCCCAATGGTGAAAAATACACTGGAGATTGGAAAAACGACAAACGAAGCGGCATAGGCAAGTTTTACGATTCCGACGGAGATGTGGTCGCTGGTGGAGAATGGGATGATGATGAGTTGGTCAAACTCAACAAAAAATAGCAATACACTTCTTTTTAGCTTCAATTTTAATAGAAGCAGTTACGGCAATTAAATCAATTTAGCAGGCTTTTTTGAGGGGGTTTTCCGTAACCTCTTATTGGAATTACATTAATTCGATGTGATTTTTTCTCCTTATTTGGATATTGAACACCTTTTATTATTACCTTAAGGTGTTGTTAATCATAAACATAGGGAAATGAAAAAAACACTAGCCATTTTTCTATTGCTTCTTTTTCTATTTCTGGCATGGTACAGCTGGGGATGGTATAAAGAAACAGTAGTCTGCTGCCCCGAAGAGGTAGTGGAAATCGAGTACGGTCCGTTAATTTTCGACTGCGACTCAGGAGAAGTAATTACCAACGATCTGTGGCCCGATAAAAGGGCCGAGATAGTTGCAGGTGAAACATCAGGAAAACAACTTTTATTGGTTGGACCTTATTTTAGTGGCGAATCTGAAAGTGCCGGTCTGGCACGAGCCGAAAAAGTAAAGACCTTATTTGCTGAGATTCCACCCGAAAACATTTTGGTCGATTCAAGGCCAGCAGGGGATTGTGAAACTACAAAAACCAATATGCTTCATGAATTGAGGTATAAATGGGTAACCCGCAGCGACGATGTTATTGAGCATCTTGATCACACCAAAGTTTTTTACAAGTTCGATTCCGATGAGGAAATCACCAATGCCGCAACTTTGGCCTATTTTGATGAATTGGCCACATTCCTAAAATCATCTGGTGACGCCATCCTGATTACGGGATATACCGATGCTGATGGGGAAGAGGAGTACAACCTCGAACTTGGTCTTAAACGAGCACAAGAGTATAAAAACCACTTGATAAGTCTTGGGGTGGACGAAACCAAAATCGCGGTTGAGACCAAAGGCGAAGCCGACC
This sequence comes from Flagellimonas cixiensis, assembly GCF_042134615.1. Lineage (GTDB taxonomy): Bacteria > Bacteroidota > Bacteroidia > Flavobacteriales > Flavobacteriaceae > Flagellimonas > Flagellimonas cixiensis. The sequence goes on along the minus strand of NZ_CP169639.1, from coordinate 3,115,980 downwards.
CATGGAAACCCAACGATACAGAGGAAAACAAAAGACTGAACCGACGAGTGGAAATCAAAATAATCGACTAAACTTTATAAAAATAAAATCATGGCATTACAAATAAATACAACCGCATGCGATGGTTCAGATGTGTTCTGGACCTGGATATTATGGCTTTTGGCCGCCTTTATTATAGGATTGATCCTAGGATGGCTCCTTAAACAAATTTTTGGTGGAGGAGGGGCTGTCCCCTCCCATGGAAAAGATGACCTAACCAAAGTAGAGGGCATTGGTCCAAAAATTGAAGGTTTGTTGAACAATAAAGGAATAAAAAGCTTTTACGATTTATCCAATACTGATGTAGCGACATTGGAGAAAATCATTGAAGATGCCGGTCCGGCATATACAACGCACCGTGGAAAAACCTTGACCTGGCCCGCACAGGCAAAGTTGGCTGAAATTGGCCAATGGGACGAGCTTAAAAAATGGCAGGATGTGCTGAAAGGTGGGGTTTAACCTCCTTTGGAACTCCTTAAAAGTAAAAACCAGTCGAATCAAATTTGGCTGGTTTTTTGGTTTATCCCAATTGTATATATTCAATTTACCTTAAATACGAATCAAATTATATTTATTAACTTACTGTAGGCTAATCCATTAAATTATCCGATTATGAAAACCAGATATACTTTTTTATGGGTAACGCTTTATATGTTAGTGGTATCGTGTTCCAAGTCAGATCCACCTGAAGGGGTCAATAAAATTCGTTTTGAAGCAGATAAAATCATTTGTGAAAATTGTGACGCATTTGGTTTTGAAATAGAAGTATATCAAAACACGATTTTTGTTGGTGGAAGTAAAAAGGTTTGGGTGTTTGAAAAATCGGACACCGCTATCGATTTGATACAAGAATTTGATATTGTTGAATCGCTCTGGCTAACCAGTATGAAATTCGTTAATGGAAAACTGCTTTTAGGTTGTTCCTATGATTCTGGAATGGGAACATTGCTTCAGTATACCAAGAACGGTTCTCGTTGGGAGTTCGAATTAAAATATGAAAAAGGAAGAAGACAAGATTATTTCGGAAACGATATGGATTTTTCCAATAATTATTTAGTGGTTGGGGCTTCCGCCATTTGGGATGAATCGTTTTCAGAGCCCAATGTAGACCCTGGGAGCATGCATATATTTTCTAAAGATGGGAACAATTGGTCATTCACTCAAGATTTTTATGCTGAGAACAGCCAGGCGGATGATTTTTTTGGACAAGATGTAAGTATTTGGAATAATTTCATTTTAACAGGCTCAATATCTACTCCTTTGCATCTCTACCAACTTGAAAATGGAACATGGACATTACTGCGAACCGAATCGGAAATGCAGACTGCAGATTTAGCACATTATGAAGATGTCTTTTTGTATTATTCTGAATTTCTGGGTTTACAATCCTTTAGACTTGCCTTAGATGGGTCTTTTGAAACCATAAATGTGAATACAAATTTTCAGTTATCGGCAGATATTCGATTTGATGAGGATAATATAAGTATGGTAGCAGGATATGCTTTAATGTCACCTTTTGAAGGAGAAGAAGCTTATCTGATTCAATTAATAAATAACGAATGGACGTTTAGGGAAACAATAGCACCCAATATAGCAGAGTCATTTCAAATTATAGGAACCAAACTAACTAATAATCAGGTTTTAATTGGTGCCGCGGGGAACGAAAGTCGAAACAGTTATTTGATTTTTGTAGATTATTAGCTCCTTGTAGTAATTTAAGTTCAAAAATTCATAAGATATTTGGTTTTAGGGAAAGCTTTATAGTCCTAATTCTTTCAACCAATTTATACCCCTTATATTTGCAACGTTTTGATTTTTAAATTATAAAGCAAATTTATGAGTAAAGTAAAGGAGAATGACACTGTAAAGGTGCATTACACAGGTAAATTGACCAACGGACAAATTTTTGACAGCTCTTTGGAAAGAGAACCATTGGAGGTAGCATTGGGTCAAGGTCAACTTATACCTGGATTTGAAAAAGGACTAATTGATATGGAGGTAAACGAGAAGAAAACCATTACCATTGATAAGTTGGAAGCCTATGGAAAAGTCAATGATTCGCTTTTTCAAAAAATCTCTAAATCACAATTGCCAGAAGATTTAAAACCAGAAGTTGGTATGGGCTTGGTGGGTTCCAATGCTGAGGGACAACAACAACAATTTAGGGTAGCAAAAGTTGAAGCCGACGATATTATTTTGGATGCCAATCATCCATTGGCTGGTCAAGATTTGGTTTTTGACCTAGAATTGGTTGAAATTTTATAAGCATACATTTTCAGATATATAAAAACGCCTTACCACATTGGTAGGGCGTTTTTTTGTTTTCATTACTTTAATTGGCATACAGAATAGCTTGAACCGAATAGCAAAGCTATACGCAATTTGCTGTACGACAACATTTGTACTATAATTTACATTATGTAAAATAGAAAATATCAAGCCACTCTCATTTCTCACCTTTTTCAAGGCTATGCCAAAATCATCAAGGGTACCTTCGATTTACGAATAACAGCTTTTATAGGACTCGTTTTAAACCAAAGATGTTTTCCTTCTTCTTTGGATACACACAACAGTTGAATATTGGTTTTAGTGACATAATTCACCATACTGTCCAAGGCATTGGTTCCTTTACTAAAGACAAACGAGATCGTTTTATGGCCCAAAAACTTTTTGGTCTTCGACATCTTATCTTTTTTAATGTGAAATAAACGAACAGGATTATCATCTGTAGGATTTAAATTTTTAATGATTTGAAGTCCACTTTCTTTAATACCGCCCCCAAATATGCCTAGATTCATTTCTTTAAAGGAATACAGCTCATCATCTTTGCCCAAGAGCAATATGTTGGTGTTATTCGTTTGTTTTATCACCAAATCAGTAATGCTGCGGCCAAAAAAGCTGGAAAACCTCCTCTTCTTGCCCAAAACCAGAAAATCAGGCTGTTCGCTGCACAAATATTCCATCACCCTTCTTTTTACAGGCCCTTTTTTGATCACATATTTTATGGGTAAAGCTCCTTTAGTTCTATATTTTGAAACCATTACCTCCAATTCCACTTTTGAGGTGGTATCGTCCCTATAAAAAGCATTCGGACTTTTTACATGAAAAACTTCCACCACTCCGCCAATGGCCTTTGCTAGACCAACCGCGTTTGCAAGTACAATTTCAGAGTCCTTGGATAAGTCGAGCAGAACAGAGATTTGATAGATTTTCATTAGGTCAAGTTTTGATGTATTTCTTTAAATGTAACATCAAAATGCCTAACAATCAATAGTTTAACTCTTCTTAAACATTAAAATGAAGAATGTGTAATTTTATGTGTTCAAAAATATTGGAATGAAAAAATATTAAAATAAATATTTAATTTTTCGCACTAAATATTCTGAAATAGTATAAGGTGCATAACGCAAAGGCACATCTAACCAAGTGGCATGCTTTACTATGGATTTATGATGTGAAAATAGGTCAAAACTGTATTTTCCATGATATCCGCCAATACCCGAAGCACCCACTCCCCCAAACGGCAATTGCTTGTTACTGATGTGCACCACCGTATCGTTTATGGCACCCCCACCAAAGGAATATTGGTTCATGAGTTTTTGTTGAAACTTCTTGTTTTGTGAAAACACATAAAAAGCCAAAGGCTTTTCGAATCGCTTGACCATATCGTGAATTTCTTCTTCGTTTTGATAAGACAGAATGGGTAGAATGGGGCCAAATATCTCCCCTCCCATCAGTTTGCTGTCAAGTTTGGGCTGGTCCACTAATGTAGGCGCAATAAATTGGTCGTCATCGTTAGTGTTGCCTCCAAAAAGTATGGTTTCTCCCTCTAATTTTTGTTTGAGCTCTTTATAATGTTTTGTGGTAGCAATTCGGGCAAAATCTTTCGAATTTTCCAAGTTTTCACCATAAAAGGACTTGATGTGTTGCTTTAAGGCATTAACCAGAGCATCTTGTTTGGAAACATGTACCAAAATATAATCGGGTGCAATACAGGTTTGCCCTGCATTGATGAATTTCCCCCAAGCTATTCGCTTGGCAGCTAAATCAATTTTAGCGGTTTCATCTACCACACATGGATTTTTTCCACTCAGTTCCAACGTAACTGGAGTAAGGTGTTCGGCGGCACTTTTGTACACGATTTTGCCCACCTTGGTACTTCCGGTAAAAAAAATATAATCCCATTTTTCCGCCAATAGTTCGGAGGAGACCTCTACTCCACCCTCAACCACCGCAACATACTCTGGCGGAAATACTTTTTCAATGATTTCAACAATTATTTTGGAGGTATTGGGACTAAACTCCGAAGGTTTCAATACGGCCGTATTTCCTGCGGTCAAGGCCCCAATCAATGGTGCAATCACCAATTGAAACGGATAGTTCCATGGAGCAATGATCAATACCTTTCCATAAGGTTCGGGCTGTATCCAATCTTTGGACGGAAAATTACTCAACGAACTGGGAACGCGAAGAGGTCTACTCCACTCATCTATATTTTTTATGGCATGATTGAGCTCGGCCAGCACAAACTGGGTCTCTGTGGCCATGCTTTCGAACTTTGGTTTTTTAAAATCGGCATAGAGCGCCTCACAAATGGCATCCTCCTGCTCCAAAATCACTTCTCGTAATTGTTTTAGGTACTTTTTTCGGAACGGTACATTCTTTGTCTGCTGAGTAGTAAAAAATGTGTTTTGGACTTCGGCAAGTTGTTTCACCATGACGTGTTTGATTTTTTAAATATAGCCAAACTCAATAAAAAAAAGCACCGACAAATGCCGGTGCTCTTCTATTTTATTTAAGAAGGAAATCTATAATGTTATTTCCTGAGTAGCTCCGTTTGGATAAATTAAAGTGGCCAGATTATCACATTCTCCGTTTCCGAAATCAACCGTAACAGCTAGACCGTTTTTGGAAACAATCATGGTTCCACTGGAAGCATATTCACAAGAAGCATTTCCCTGAAGGTCCTCTAAGGTTTCCACTTCGTAGGTATCCCCGTCAACTTCAACAGTCCAGGCGCCCCCTAACGTAAACGTGATGTCATCCAAAGTCTCACCAAAGGTGATGCTCAATGTTTTTGTGCCATTTTCGGAGATAATGGAACCGTCTTCCATTTCAACGGACATATCGCTCACAACCGTAAGAGCTATGGTGTTGGCATCGGAATTGCCAACAATAGTGTAAGTTCTGGTTCCATTTAATTTAATGGTCCCCACATAAAAATCGGTATAAGTTGCGGTAAAAGAGGCGTTCTCCCCACCTGCCACGTATGCAACAGTTACTGTTCCATTTACATTTTCGGTTCCATTGAGTACACAATTATTAAAAGTGGCCTCAAAACCTGTATCGAAATAGGTGGCGCTGTAGCAATCATCTTTAGCGGTTGAAGCACTTTTTGCGGTATTACTGTTATAAAGCTCAGCAATTGCAAAATCAGCTACTCCAGCAATTTCGTCGGCGGCCATAATGGTCTCCAAATCTGTTGCGGATAGCGCTTCGTCTTCACCCGGCATAGCGTCCTCGCTACACGATTGGAATCCAAGCAAAGCCATACCCATAAATGTCAGGGCGTAAAGTCGTAGTGTAAGTTTGTTCATAGGTAAAAGTTTTTGGGTCGTTAATGAACAAACGAAATGGGTTCCCTTTTCGTGCTTTGGAGGAACTCTTTTCGATGAAGTGCAGAATGAGCTTGTTATTTGTATTTTAGTGATATGGCAAACACAAGCGTACTACGCGATAAGGTGAAACAACAATTGTTGAAGCAAATTCAACAAGGAGCGCTACAAGTTGGAAAGACCATTAATCTGGCAGCATTGTCCCGTGCCACAGGAATAAGCGTAACGCCGATTCGCGAGGCTTTGAGTCAGTTGGAACATGCCCGTATTTTAAAAGCGATACCCAATCGAGGATTCGTGGTGGCCAGATTAACTCCAGATGAAGCAAAGAACATTGTGGAAACTATAGCTCAGTTGGAAGTGATGGCTTTGGAGAATTCCCTATTCAACACCGTGGAAATAGAGCTCCTGATAAGCTTGCAAACTCAAATGGTAGAAGCAAAAACCGTTGCTCAGTCGTTGGGTCATAAGTTCCAGTTTCATAACCTGCTCATCCAAAATTGCAGAAACAAAGTTTTGCTTCAGATTTTACAGGATTTAAAACTTCGGTTTCACTTTTACGAGCATGATTTCATCCAAGACAGCTCATTTTTTCAAAAAATGGGAGTGCAAACCAACGCTATCATTGAAGCCATTGCCGACGATAACCTTCCTACGGCATCACTTATTTTAAAAATGCATTGGATGGCAGTATTGGAACAAATTGAAAGTCAAATGAGCGTTAAAAAAGGTTAATCTTCTGAAAGTCAAAATAAAATAGTTCTAATTTCGTTCTCTGAAAAAACATTTACCATGCAGTTTTTAAATAAGGAGATTGAGGCGCTAGCCAAAAAGAGAAAATCCCAATCCTTGATCAAAAAACAGATTTCCTGTGGAATTTTTCAAGATTTGGAAGTGTTGAACCTTGATGCGCAAAAGCCTTCCAACGCCAAAGACTAAGTCTCCTTCCCAGATTGGATGGACTTAAATTCATCCAATGTGTTCACATTCAACAATGCCTTTTTATTGGTCGCTTGAATTAATTCGACGTTTGCATTGGCCAAAAATCGTTTAGGACTTCGGGAATTGGTTTCTGCTAAAAATGAAATTGCTTTTTCCAATCCGTGAGGCTCCCAAATACAAATCAAAGGTTCGGGCTCTCCTATCTTGGAAATAAAGGTGGTGGCATCTTTTTCTGGGTTTCTGTTATGTGTCAATTGCTCCAAAGTATTTTCATCCATAAAAGGCAAATCGCAGGCCAAAACCAACCACGCTACATCGCGATTGGATTCATGGGCACTTAGAATCCCATTAAATGGTCCTTGATATTTGTTTTGGTCAAGAATACATTCAATCTCATTGGAAACGCCCTGCCGTTGTGCCTCTCGAATACTTAAAAACACTTTTGAGCAATATTTACCCAATAGCTGGTGCAAATATTCGCGATGCGGCATTTGGTAATACTCCAACAAACCCTTATCCGAACCCATACGGGAACTAGCGCCTCCAGCTAAAATTAACCCGTAAAGTTCAGATGGTTTCATTGTTTGATTTTTAATTCGGTGATGGAATCATGGCAATTTCATCATACGAATTTATGCTTTCGTTTTCTTTGGCGTAATTATGGTTCACCGCAAAAAATACCGAGGGCAACCGTTTAAGATCTGGATAGGTGTGCTCCAAGAAAATTTTTAAATCTCCAACCGTAGCTGGAATTTTTCTGCCCGAAATATTCGACGTTGGAATGGATAGCGATGGGGTACCCACAATGTCCTTGGCTTCACCATATAAAAGAACTGTCATAAAATCAACCTATTAGTTTCTGTTTTGTTTGAATTTTGGTTAGATAGGCTGGTAGGTTTTATTTTAAGTGAGTGAAATTATTAAAATTCAAACACAGTCTCGTCATTTTAACAAGCAGAGTTTTAATTTAACTTTTCTTTAGATGATTTCCTTCAGGCGTACATACTTTTCCATAATTTTGAACGTTCTGCATGCAGAACCTCAATTTTAAATGAAAATGAAAAACGTATTTCGATATACTCTTCTTTTGGCTTTTGCACTAATTGTTTCATCCTGTGGTAATTCCGATGACGATGTAAATTTTAACATCGACAACAGCGAATTGGGCCTTGGTCAAGAACCTGATGATTGTTTGGGATTTGGCGAAAATGAACTTTTACTGTCCATTCAGGACGAGTTCACCACCCTACCCGGTAAAGTATCCATCCTTTTTAAGGTTTCCGATTTAATGGGCAATCCGGTTTCTGGCTTATCGGCAGATGAATTCACCATATATGAGCAAGGAAGAAACGATGACTGTTTCAATTTGATTTCTTCTTCGGAATCATTTGCACGCATATCGCCCAATACCCAAGTGTTCAACAACAATACACTTTTGGTGCTCGATTTAAGTAATAGTGTGCTTCAAAGTAGTTTGAACGAGTTGAAAGCGGCTTCAACCAGTTTTATCAACAATGTGATGCCATCTCCAGCAACAGAATCCTTTAAAATGGCCATTTATTGGTTCGATGGTGAGGACGAACTCCATTTATTAAATCCCCTTACCTCCTCGGCTACAGAACTAACGGCAGCCGTTGATGGAATTACGGCAGATATAAGCAACGACCCTTCAACCGATTTGTATGGAGCGGTGATAAAATCTACAGATATCGCCGAAGATTTATTGGACGATAATGCCGATGCTATTGGAGCAGCTTCCATCGTGCTTTTTACGGATGGAACCGACCAAGCGTCCCGATACCGTGAATCTGATGCTTTAAAAGCAGTGGATGAGGCAGATAGAAACATTTCTTATTTCACCATTGGTCTAGGTGCTGAAATTGATACTGAAGTTCTTACCGAAATTGGAAAAACAGCCAGTGTGTTCGCCAGTAATAAAGAGGAACTGGAGAATACTTTTAACGAAATATCCCAAAGAGTTTCCGAACAAGCCAATAGTTTTTATCTGTTTGAATACTGTACGCCAAAACGTGACGGTAGTGGAGAAAACAATTTGGTGATCCAAGTAAACCACAGTGGATTGGAAGGTGCGGTGCAGACCAAATTTAGCGCCAACGGCTTTACCGGGGGATGCGAGTAACGGTAATTAATCCTTATCTTGGGCGTCGATTTTAATTTAACCAAACAACATTATGACATCCAAACTAAACTCCATTCCGATTTTTATTCTCACCCTATTATTAGGAGCTATTATTAACGTTCAGGCCCAAAACATAAGCCCTTTGGAGGGTAGATGGGATTTGGAAATGGATTTTATGGGCAAAACGGCCCCTTCTTGGTTGGAAATCAAACATTCTGGTCATGCTACCTTATTGGGTCGATTTGTATTTGCCTTTGGTAGTGCCAGACCTGTTGCTGAAATAGAAACTTATGGGGAGAATAAATTCACTTTTAGTATTCCCAACCAATGGGAACCCAAAGGAAGTGATATGATTTTCCATGGGGAATTGGTGGATGATCAATTAAAAGGAACTTTAATCTATACCGACGGGTCTGTTTTACATTGGACGGGAGTTAAGGCTCCAAAACTTGCCTACACCGAAAACCCTAAATGGGATAAAACCATAAAGGTTTTTAATGGTAAAGATTTATCTGGCTGGCATGTGGATGGCGATAAAAACCAATGGATGGTAAAAGATGGTATTTTGACCAGTCCAGAATCAGGATCCAACTTTATCACTGATCAAAAATTCCAAGATTTTAAATTACATGCTGAATTTCGTTTTCCAAAAGGAAGTAACAGCGGTATTTATTTGAGAGGTAGATATGAAGTTCAGATTGTGGACAGCGAAGGTTTAGAGCCTTCCGATATTTATATTGGTGGTGTCTACGGCTTTCTGGAACCCAATCAAAATGCAGGCAAGCCTGGTGGAGAATGGCAAACTTATGATATTACTTTGATTGGAAATAGAGTAACGATTGAACTCAATGGCAAGACCATTATTTCTGATGCCGTTATTCCCGGGATAACAGGTGGAGCCTTGGACAGCAAAGAAGGTGAACCAGGACCTTTTATGATTCAAGGAGACCACGGTCCTGTTGAATTTAGAAGTTTTGAAGTGACCCCGCTAAAACAGTAATTGAAAATTATAGCATTCAAAAAACCCCGCTCATTGGCGGGGTTTTTCTTTGGTAGAGATGCTATTTGTTGTAGATGTCATTCTGAACTTGCTTCGGAATCTCAATTGTATTGTATTCTTCTGATGAGAACCTGAATCAAGATCAGGTTGACGATGCTGCATATTTTGTAGCTCCTTTTGTATTGATTTACTGAGCCGATAAGGGAGTTATTGTGATATTTCTCCATTTCACTTTTATTCCGCCTCCATCATGAATTTGTAGTGCTACGGCACCTTTGCCATTACCTATTTTTTCATCCTCTAAATGCACCATTTGAACTCCATTGAGCCAAGAGGTAATTGTAGAGCCCACGGCTCGTATCTTCATGGTGTTCCACTCCCCCATTTTTAGGTTTTTGTCCAATTCAGGGTCAGGCTTTATCAACCACCCTCTACCGTACGATTCGTAAATACCGCCCGTGTGTAGTCCCGGTGGTGCAACTTCAACCTGCCATCCACTCACCTTGGTGCCGTCAAAGGTGGAACGGATAAAGACTCCGCTATTGCCATCAGCTTCTTGTTTAAATTCCAAGGTCAATTCAAAATCTTTGTAAAAATCTTTGGTAGATAGGTAGCCATATTCGGCTTTCGGACCACTTTCACAAATTAATTCCCCATTTTCCACATACCATTTTTCTTCTCCATGGTTCACCCAGCCATCCAAATTTTCACCGTTGAACAAATTAATGGTTTCTTGAGCCATAACTCCTTGGAAAGCCAAAAAGGCCAATACAATTGTAATCAGTTGCTTCATTTTAAGTAATGTTTATTTAGTTTGCTTTTATGTGTGTTGCTTGTTTTTATCGTACAATTAAACCATTTCCGGTTTGTTGTTCATCCAACGGCTTGGAAAGATCAATAAGGAATCCGTTGATTACGGCATAGGCATATTTTCCATCCTTTTTTAAAAAGAAAGTTGGGTTATTCCCGGGGCCTAACCTAAAATCATTCAATTTAAAGTCTTTGTTGACCAAAAGTATCGGTTGATTGGTGAACTTTTGTTTTTCTGGCGGAAGCTGGGTTTTTACAAATGCAATTCCATTTTGCAGCAATTCCATCGGGTCTTGAATTTTCTTCATTTCATTTAGTTTGCCTTGAACTATGGAATATCCTGTGGCATCAAAAGTTTCATACCCATAATAAGTGGATAGATCTCCTTGGTCGGCGACTGTACTTTGATAATAAAAATCGTTATGACCTTTAAGGTCCACCTCATTTCTGAAGATTCCCAAATCGATAATGTACTTTTTACCCAACAATTCATAGCTCGCATTTGTGATTTTTAAATCGAAAAGCATCCGGTCGTTTTTCGGAATCTTTTCATAATCTTCGGTGGGAATGTTGTTATAGGATTTGTTTGCAATGGTGTACAATGCCGAAATGATGGAAACAAAGTTGAGTTTGCGAATTTCCTGTTTTTCTGGGTCGTTTTGGTATCCTCCAGATTCAATCAAAATTAAACTGGTCCCCCATTTTGCAATATTATCTCCAAAAGCTCTGGGTTCAAAATCATCACTGTATCGTCCAACTTGTCCCGGTGCATAGTTTTGGATGATGTTGTTCATGTACACAATCACTTTCATAGCATTGGCACGAACTTCATTAATGTCCTTTTCGTAGTTAAAGGCAGTGGCCAAATAAGAAATGGTGGCTGGTTTTTCGGTAAGTTCGGCATTGTAATATTTACTCTGATCGTGCAGGTTGAAACCGAAATCAGCATCCAGACTATCCCTTATTCTTTTTAAAGTTTGACTTTCTGGCGATTGCAGGCGCAGTGCATCACGGTTAATGTCTACTCCCAAGGCATTTCTGCGTTGGAAAACTTCGGCCCCATCTGGATTCAACATGGGGAGAAAATGCAATTTCAATTTGGAAAGTATCACTTCTTTCTCTTCCTTGAACTCTGGGGCATCCAAAAAATGAAGGATGTCAAAAATGGCCTGTGTGGCAGTTGGTTCGTTGCCGTGCATTTGCGACCAAAGAAAAATGTTGCTTTCACCCGAACCAATACTGATCAAGTGTAAATCTCGGCCTTCAATGCTCTCCCCTACTTTTTGTACTTCAAAATTTGGATTGTCCTTAAATTCTTGAATCAAAGGTTGTATATCGGAGTGTTTAATTCTTCGTTTGCCCAAAGAGGTCTCCTTGTATTGCTCGTAAGCATCATATAGTTTAGTAGTTATCGCATCTTGTGCTTCCGTTGAAAGTGTAATTAATGCAAAGGCAACAAACCAGATTTTTTTAATCATCATAGTTATTTCGTTGGTACGGGTTTAAAGTTAATTTTTTTGGTGGCATTTCGCACCTTATTTACAAAATCCATGCCCGGGTCATCCTTAACTGTTCTATAGCCATCATCCACTTCCAGCCAAAGTGGGTGGTCTTCAAACAAGGTATATTCTTGATGCCCAATCACGTAGTCAATGTCATATTTTCCCGCAAGGTATTTCACCAAGTAAATATTGGCTTTCAATTGTTTTTTGGTCAAGGGCAAATCGTCGGTTCCGCCTACGTTTTCGATTCCAATGGCGCAGTGGTTCAATCCAATGGTGTGTCTGGCCATGGTTGTCTCGGGCATTAGTCTGTAAATAGTACCGTCACGGTCCACCAAAAAGTGTGAGGAAACATTGAGTCCGCTCACATTCTCCAAATCGGGTCTCCAATTGGGCAATGTTGAACGATTAAAGGCTTTAAAAGTTTCCTTTAAAGTGGGAATCACCGTCCAGTGCAGTACCACCATTTTTGGTGTGATTTCTGGTGTATCTTGAACCAGATTATATCTATTCGAAAGATATTCTTTGGTGAGTTCGATGCGTTGTTCATCAAAAATAATGGGAATGTCCACAATTTCTTTTTTGGCGGCACATGCCCCTATTAATAAGGTCGTTATAAAAAGGCATCCAATTTTTTTCATTCTAGGTTATTTTGAATGGTGTCTATCGGAATTGCATAGCAAATCATCAATTTTTTTCTGCCCCACTCCCGTGCTTTTTTCACGTCTTTTCCCATATAAATATCAATCCGGTTCTTCCAGCGGTAGTGCATTTTGTCCTTCACATAAAAAGTGTCTGGAAAGGTATCAATTTTCACCATGGTATTATGGGTAAGTCCCATTTTAATCAAATCCCTGGAAACGGCTATGGTTTTCATTCCGGGTTTTAGGGTATCGCCCCAAGCTGCTACCGAAGGATTTATCGTATCGGTTTGCCAGTATACCGAATTGTAGGCCGAGGCCGTTACTTCGTATCCGAACCATTTATATTTGGCCGGTTGCTTTGTTTGCGGATGTTGGGCACAAGAGACCATTACCATACAAATGAGTAGTACTTTATTCAATAGGTATATGTTTTACCTAAATGTACATATAAATACAATTTATGATGGAAGTGGAACATAGGTGTCGTCATTTTCCATCATGGGAAAGGTTTTGTCGGCCCAGGCTTTTTTTACCTGATTTATCTTTTCTTGACTGGATGAGACAAAGTTCCAATAAATGAAACGCTCTTCAGGAAAAGGCTCTCCCCCGAACAATAATAAATGGGTGTTTGGTTCAAGAACGATGTTACAGGTATCCTCAACCTTTGAGACCAGAATGTTCCCTTTCTGCACTTTTTCTCCGCAAGCTTTAATGCTTCCTTCCACAATGCAAATTCCAATTTCTCCCTTTAGGTTCCCATTAATGTTCAAGGTGTATTCGTCAGTGTTTTTGATTTCGACCATAAAAAGATCAGAGTGAACGGGTACAGGAGATTCTTTACCGTAGCCTTTACCTGCAATCAAGGTGAATTCTGCAACATCATTGGTCCATTTAGGAAGGTCTTTGCCCTCAATATGATGAAATTGTGGTTCCATATCCTCCAACGCTTTAGGCAAGGCGACCCATATTTGATATCCATGGGCAGTGAAGATGTTTCCATTTCGTTGATCCTGTGGTGTCCGCTCGGTATGGGTCACTCCTTTTCCTGCGGTCATCCAATTCACAGAACCTGGCCTTATGCGTTGGTGCGTTCCCATACTATCTTCATGAATAATTTCACCTTCTAACATAAAAGTGAGTGTGGAGAGCCCAGAATGCGGGTGTTGGTTTACGTCCATGTATTTTGATGGCCCTAGTTGTGTAGGTCCCATATGATCAATAAAAATGAATGGGCCGATCATTCGTTTTTTACGAAATGGAATAAGACGGCCTACTAAAAAATCACCTATATCCCTGCTGCGTTCCTCGATGATCAATCCTATGTTAGACATATGTTTAATGTTTATATTTAAAAACTGAAAGTTACAAATACATCTACTAAACATGAAACTACTCAAACGAGTCTTACTTATTCTGGTCCTTGTGATTGGAGTGGTCATTTACCTTAATTACCCCAAATTGAACATTATTTCCGGATATGCTGCCAAAAATATGGCCTCTGGTGTTTATGTGGCAGAACGCTCTGCAGCATCCATGAATTTATACGATAATAGTGCTCCTTTGGTAGAATTGGCCTCCACAGAGGTTGATGAGAGTGAAAAATCCGCATCTTCAACCGTTTATGGTTTAATGAAACGTACTGCTGTCTATCGTGATGGTTTGGGCGCGGTACTGATTAACGATGATTACGATCCAGGGAAAATGACGCTACGTCCGAAAAGGAACCAACCTTTTGATACCATTCCCTATCCGTATGGACAGGCTGCTCCGATTGATACCGTTTTGCCCGAGGTGGATATGGATCAAATCAATAAAGCTATGGCCATGGCGTTTTCGGAACCTGATGTTCAAAAAACAAGAACCCTGCTTATTTTATATAAAGGTCATCTAATTGCTGAAAAGTATATTGATGGTTTTGATAAGGACACTCCAATTTTAGGGTGGTCCATGACAAAGAGTGTGATGGCGACCTTGTATGGAATTTTAGAGCGTCAAGGTAAATTGGAAATGGATTGGCCTGCGCCGGTTCCGGAATGGAAAGATGATGAACGTAAAAACATTACCCTGAATCATTTGTTGCGCATGCAAAGTGGTTTGGCATGGGATGAGGATTACACGGGAATATCAGATGTTACTCGTATGTTGTTTTTGGACAGTGATATGACGCTTGCCCAACGAAATAAAAAAGCTATTGCCAAACCTACCGAAATTTGGAACTACTCTTCCGGGACTTCAAATTTGTTATCGGGCATACTTCGACAACAATTTAGGAATCATCAAGATTATTTAGATTTTCCATACACGGAACTGCTGGATAAAATTGGAATGTATTCCATGGTCCTTGAAGCTGACATCGCCGGAAATTATGTTGGTTCTTCCTATAGCTGGGCCAGCACCCGTGATTGGGCGCGTTTTGGTCAATTGTATTTGGATAAAGGAAATTGGAATGGGGAACAATTGTTCCATCCAGAGTGGGTTGACTATATCACCACCCCTACTTTACATTCTGATGGTACCTATGGAGCACATTTTTGGTTGAACGCCAATGGGATTTATCCTGATGTGCCGAAAGACCTTTTTTCCTGTAACGGATTTGAAGGACAATACGTTTTTATGATTCCATCCAAAGATTTGGTAGTGGTAAGGACCGGCTTGGCCGAAGACCCTTATTTTAAAATAAATGAGGTACTATCGAACATTGTAAAAGCAGTTCCATAAATGGTTAGATATATTAAAATCGCGATAAAACCACATTTCAGGAGCACTTCACAACAATAATTTCATTTACGGGAACACTCAAACTACATTTACCATGTAATTAATTCAGAAAGTAATTTTTTCATTTTCATATAGTGTTCTCGTAGAATAGTCTCTTGGTTATCAGTAGCTTAGAGGCTTTTCTCTTTTTTTGTTTGCCCACATTTAGACCCACACATTATTTAAAACCCTGCAATACGTTCAATCAACCAAAAGGCAGCTAATGAACCTATAGCATAAGGGGTAATTTTTGATATCCAATTTTGATTGGGGATGAAGGACTTTGGCAATTTCATAAGTGCCATGACCACCAATATGAAAAAAATTTGTCCAAGTTCTACACCAATATTAAATGTGGCCAAAGCTAAGGGAATTTCTTGTTGCGGAAGTCCTATGTCTTGCAAGGCACCTGCAAACCCAAAACCATGTAATAACCCAAAACTAAAGGCCACTAACCAAGGTTTTTGACTTGTTAGCGTTGGAACTCCTTTTTGAATTTTTAGAATTTCCATAGCCAGGAATACAATACTCAATGCAATAACTGCCTCAACTGGTGGACCAGGTAAACTTGCTATTCCCAGTACTGAAAAACTGAGGGTGATACTGTGGGCAACTGTAAAAGCGGTAATGGTCTTTAACAGTTTTTTGAACCCTTTGGTAATTAATAATAGAGCCAGAACAAAAAGTAAATGGTCAAAACCCAACAAAATATGTTCAATACCTAATACAATGTAGGTTTTTACAATCATCCATTTATTTGGTGTAGCAGGGATTGTAATGGTGTTTTTTGAGGGTTGCATTAAAAAAGAATGATGCTCACCATCAAGCAATCTAAAATCAACCAAAACATCAATCCCTGTGGTATTTAGGTTGTCAATTGTTAATTTGGTATTAGATAAATTATTTTTTCCTACAAGTTGATAGGTATATAACACAAAGGCTTCCAATATTCGAGGCGGAAGGGTTTCCTTTAAGCTGAAACTTTTGTCAAACACAGGTTGAATGTCCAGTACTTTGTCAGCAGTTCTTGGTACTTTCCACAATATGGTGTAGGTATTTGGAGCTATTTCGTTTACCTGTAAATAGGCTGGACGTACTTCATGGGCCGTAATTTCGCAAAGAGGCCATGCTAACAAGAATAAAAATAGGAACCTGAATACATGTTTCATGATTTGCTGTAGCTATTTTTAATTTCTCCAGGTACATTCCCAGATGTGATTTCTACCTGATATTTATCCAACAAATTCCGATATACTTGTTCTTGTGTTTCAAGCTCTGTTTGGTATTCGTATTCCTTTTCAACGTAAGGCCTTATTTCATTGAAATCTGCAACCTTGGATGTTTCTTTGTCTGATATATATACTAAGTGTTGACCATACCCAGATGCTATAGGGCCTACCCAATGATTCATTGTCAAAGAATCCAGCGACAAGACAAAATCTCTTCCAAATGTTTTATTGAGTTCCAAAGCAGTTACTTGCTCCCAAGAATTGGCCAAGGAAAGTTTCCTTTTTCTTTCTGAAGGGATTTCCTTTTTCTGGGTAAGTATTGATTTATGTATTTGTAGGTTCTCCTCCAGATTTGTTTCGTCTTCTAAAAATAAAACTTGTTGAAACGTGTATGTGGGCGGAAGCTTGAATAAATCTTTATTCTCCTCATAGAACAACAATAAACCCTCTTCTGTTGGCGCTTTGATCATGGCATTTAAATCATTGGAAACGGCTTCCATTTTTTGTGATAGTCGTCTTTTTACAATAATGTCATTATGGTCCAAATTCATGGTTAAAGCTTCCTTATAAAAAACTTCTTGACGAAGGTATTGGTCTAAAAAAGCTTTAATATCATCATTATTTGGTTCACGTTGCCATTGTTTTTTCCATAATCCAAGCAAGTAATCATATTCCGCATCGTCAATTATTATGGTGTTTTCAGGCTCTATATCTTCGTTGACAATAGAATGGTATCCAAAAATCAAGAACCCTATGAGCAAAAAATGTAGCAAGGGTTCTTTCAAAAATTTTTTCATAAAGGAATGTTGTTATTTCGTAGGTTCAACCCAAATGGGTGATGCCCAAGCACGTTCTTGAATCACTCTTTTTGTGTCATCTGGATAATGTACATCGGGATTTCGTATTTCATCCCATAAACTATATCGTGCAGTCGGTAACTGGATTACTCGTACATAATAGTAAGCATTTTGATTCGGGTCGAAATTTGGGTCTTTCCATACGGCCATGAGTTCTGGGTCTCCTTTTTCCTTATTGAAATCGCCAGTTTTTAAATCCACTGGCGCATCGATTGGAGGCACGGTTCCATCAGCTTGTAAACGACCATCTGAAGCGGCCACATTATAAATAGTATCTTTCATTTCTCCATTTTCTACCCATCCTTTAATAATTTGGATGCGGTCCAAATTTGGAGCAATAGGATCTTTTATGGCCCAAACCAAAAAATCAGGGGATTCTTGCCCAGTATAATTTTGCCCCATTGGCACACCTTTGTCGTAGGCATCCTTTACCATTTCTTCATAAGAACCGTAGGAGGATTTATATCCATTTCCTGCAAAAAAGCGCACTTTTATTCGTGGGCCAGAAGTTGCAAATGATTCCCTGTTGTGCATGCCATCCCAAATAGCTTCGCGGGTATTTGACGTTGACCAAACACCAGTTAATCCGCCAGGATTCATATCCCTATTGTACATTTCGCCATCTTGTTCGTTTTTTGAACGCCCCTCAGCGGTTTCATCGGCCATACCATGGTGACCAACGTAATTCCATTCTTCAACATTGGACATTACCCCGTTATGACTGTCGGTTCCTCCAACAAAACCGTATTTGAAAGGGTTGACGCCCAATTCTTCATAATATTTCACACCTCTGGTAAGTCCGTAGCGGACAAAATTGTGTTTTTCAAAAACGCGACCATTGTATTCCTGTAAGGAAACCGCATTCTCAAAATCGGCAAATTCATCGTTGGGCCAAAAATCAGGAACTACTTCAGAATTACCTTTGGTTTGCATCATTTCGAGGTTTCTTTCAAAATGTTGACGTGTTTCGGCATATGTTTTATCAATCGGTTTATCGTTCATAGCCACTTCTGGGAATAGCATTCCTTTACTTTCGTTGGAGTTATGTGGGTTACAAAAAACCTGCACGCCATTTTTTTCTTGTGTGATCATCCAATCCCAAAGCTCCTGTGGTGATGGACCTTCATTGGATGAAAAAGGCATGTCGGGCAGGTTGGTGTCCCTAAAAAACACGTTTCGGTGTAAATTCGCTGTATTTGGTGCAGAACTCCACTCATAAGCATGAATGGTGGTAAATGTTCCTGGTTTATAATTTTTTTCCGTTGCCTCGATATTTTTTTGCCATTGCGATTTAACAGCATCATATCCTTGCCAAAAATCGGGGTGGGCATTACCACCAGCCAAGGCATCAAGAACATATTTTTTGTAAACAGCTAATGCGGTTTGTAAATCTGGAGCTTCTCGCATGGAAACCGCAGCCTCGCTGTTGTAACCTGGAGTTCCTTCATTCATGAGCGTATAGGTCTCTCCTAAGAATTCACCATGATCCGTAACAGCAGCCCAATCTAAAGGTCTGTTAATGGTGTGAGGTTTCCCGTTTACAAGTACTTCTTCCCCTTGTGCAAAACGATAAGCGTCATCTGGGGTAAGTCGAGTACCCGCAATAAAAGCGTCCATGGAGGCAGCCGTATGCAAGTGCTGTTCTCCAAAATAGGCTTCTTTAAGTGGGTTTTCCTTCACATTAAAACTCTTTCCATCGTGGGAATATTTCATTTCGTTGGAGACTATATCCTTTTCTTCATCTGTCTTTATCTCTTTATTTTTTGAATTGCATGAAAAGAGGAATAGGATTGCTACTACTATTAGTGAATTTTTCATTTGAATGGTATTAGTGTTTAAACAAAATCTGACTAGCATTAATAAGATGTAATGGTTATCAGTTTTTATAGTTAATCAAGGTTACACTTAAAATTAAGAATTTTTCTTATGCTTTAAAAATGTAAAACACCCTCTCTTATGCTTTGACAACAATTCACGGACAATTCACAACAATAATTTCACCAAAGCAGAGTCACGAGCTACTTTTACCATGTAATAATAAACGAAAGTAATTTTTCATTTTCATATAGTGTTCTCGTAGGAGAGTCTCTTGGTCATCAAAAACTTAGGGGCTTTTCTCTTTTTTAGCCCCTCCCATTCTTTTTAAATGAACACTATATGCATAATTTATATAGTGTTTCCCCATATTTGACCCACGTGTTTTCCCACATTTGGCCCATAAACATTTATAATAGTTTATATAATCACTATTAATCAGTATAAGGCTTAGCTTTTGAAAAAAGCTTGGAAGGCACATATTTTATAAGGATTTATAATGTGTTTATAAATCCTTATAAATTTTACAAATTATCATTTTCATATAGTGTTCTCGTAAAAGAGTCTTGTCCAAACGGCAAGACTCTTTTCTATTTAGGGGGATTTTGTTCGGTTTGACATGAATGTCGCGAATTGCTCAAATTCAATTATAATACTGAGCGAAGTCAAAGGGCAGACGAGAAATCTAGATGCTTCAATAGTTTCCTCCCTTAAATAAATAATCCTATGGTAAATTGGTTATTGTCAATTGATCCTTGACTTAAGGAATCCACTTATCCTTACCGAAATCAGGTTTACGTTTTTCCAAAAAGGCATTTCTACCCTCTTTGGCCTCGTCGGTCATATACGCCAAACGTGTTGCTTCACCGGCAAATACTTGTTGCCCCACCATGCCATCATCGGTAAGGTTCATTGCAAATTTTAGCATTTTAATGGAAGTCGGGGATTTAGCCAATACCTCTTGTGCCCATTGGTAGGCTGTGTCCTCTAATTCATCATGCGGAATTACAGCGTTGACCATGCCCATTTCAAAAGCCTCCTGAGCAGAATAATTTCTCCCTAAAAAGAAGATTTCACGGGCTTTTTTCTGTCCCACCATTTTTGCCAAATAGGCAGAACCATATCCCCCATCAAAACTGGTTACATCGGCATCGGTTTGCTTAAAAATGGCATGTTCCTTACTGGCCAAGGTCATGTCGCAGACCACATGGAGGCTATGTCCTCCCCCAACGGCCCAACCTGGCACCACGGCAATCACCACTTTGGGCATAAATCGAATTAAACGCTGTACTTCAAGAATATTTAATCGATGATAGCCGTCTTCTCCCACGTATCCTTTATGGCCACGTGCTTTTTGGTCTCCCCCACTACAAAATGCCCATTTTCCATCTTTGGATGAAGGTCCTTCGCCTGAAAGTAACACCACACCAATTGAAGTATCTTCTTGTGCATCATAAAATGCTTTGTATAATTCACTGGTGGTCTTTGGGCGAAATGCATTCCGTATGTCAGGGCGATTAAAAGCGATACGGGCTACGCCATTGCATTTTTTATAGGTGATATCCTCAAATTCCATGGCGGTTTGCCATTTGGGTGATTCCATAGGTTTACAGTTTAAATGGAATACAAAATAACGGAAATTCTAGATCATGTCTATTTGTTACCCATCTTCAAATGGAAGAACCCTTATACAAATGGGCATTGTGGTTTGTGATCCATAAAATCATTATATTGATATACACATAATTAACCAAACAAATGGAAAATTTTCAAACTCCGCTGGAAGCATTCTTCTTTTGGCTGGACAAAAAACCCGACCATATCTTTTTAAGACAACCTATTAATCGAAATTTTATTGAATATTCCCGAAAGGATGCTTATGACCAAGCATTGCGGGTGGCAGCAGCCTTGCATAAAATGGGATTACAAAAAGGCGACCATGTGGCCCTTTTATCCAAAAACTGTGCACATTGGTTTATGGCCGATTTAGCCTTGATGCTTGGGGGCTTTATTTCGGTGCCGCTATACCCTACCTTGGATAAAGATAGTATTCATGAAATTTTGGTGCATAGTGAAAGCAAAGCCATCATCATTGGAAAGTTAGATGACTACAAGGCCCAAAAAGGAGGTATCCCCGATATTCCTAAAATTGGGGTGGGACTTTATGGCATTTCAGAAGCGTTTACTTGGGAAGATTTGGCAAACAGGACCACCGATTTTGAGCCTGTTAAACAGCGTCCCGAAGATTTAATTACCATAATGTACACTTCGGGCACCACGGGTAATCCCAAGGGTGTGATGCACAAGGTAAAATCCTTTGACCTTGTGGTGCGAAATGGCATTAAATCATTTCAACTCAAGGATGAATCCAAGTTTTTCTCTTACCTCCCGTTGTCCCATATTGCTGAGCATATTGGCATTGAAATGGGGGCAATATACATGGGTGGAACCGTTAGTTTTCCAGAATCGTTGGAGACGTTCGCGGAAGATTTAGCTTCTGTACAGCCTAATATATTTTTTGCTGTTCCTAGAATTTGGCAAAAGTTTCAAGAGGGTGTGTTGAACAAAATACCACAAAAGAAATTGGACAAGTTACTTTCCATTCCTGTTGTCAAAAGTTTGGTCAAGAATAAAATCAAGAAAAAATTAGGATTGGGCGATGTTCAATTCTGTGCATCCGGAGCTGCACCATTGGCCGTAAGTCTTCAGCAATGGTATAAAAAGATAGGTGTGGAAATACACCAATGCTATGGGATGACAGAAGATTGTATCCTCTCCCATTTCAACCTGCCAGGAACCAATAAGTTTGGCACTGTGGGTAGACCATTGCCAGGGGTAACATCTAAATTATCGGCAGAAGGCGAAATACAGATCAAAAGTGATGCCTTAATGGTTGGATATTATAAATCACCTGAACAAACTGCTGAAATGTTTACCGAAGATGGGTTTTTAAAAACTGGAGATCTAGGGGAGTTTGATCATGACGGTTATTTATCCATTGTAGGTCGCATTAAAGATCAGTTTAAAACGGATAAGGGAAAGTATGTCACACCTTCATTAATTGAACTGGAACTGTCCAAAAACACCGATTTGGAGCACATTTGCGTGGTAGGAACAGGTATTTCCCAGCCCATAGTTCTCCTAATTCCGTCTGGGGCCGGAAAGGCCAAGGGAAAGGAAGGTTTGAACCAATCCATTTTGGACTCGATTGATGAATTAAATCCACGATTGAAAAAGCATGAGAAAATTGAAAAAGCTGTAATCATGAAAGAAAATTGGACCGTTGACAACGGCTTAATGACCCCTTCCATGAAAATACGTCGAAATCGTATTGAAGCGATTCACCAGCCTATGTACTTAGATTGGTTTTCCAGACCGGAAAGAGTGGTTTATGAGGGTAACTTTTAATCCTATTATAGGTATTGTAGAATTATAATGCTAAGTTCAATGACAAATTGATTTATCGCAAGAAATATGTCGTTACCCCTATTTTTATTGATGAAGACATAAAGGTGACATCTAAATGTCGTGGTGCTGTCTATATGCGAAGGATAACTTTGTTTGTGAATTTAAAGCCATAATTTATGAACAATGCATCCATAGGAGAACGACTAAAGTATCAAAGAAAAATAAAGGGATATTCCCAAGAAGAACTTGCCCATCGTACCAATGTTACTGTTCGAACCATTCAGCGAATAGAAAAAGAAGAGGTTAAGCCTCACCTCAATACCATTAAATTATTGGCAGTTGCACTTGAAATCGAAGTGGACGAATTGGTGGTGCTATCAGACCCCAAGGAAGAGACTGTAAAAAAGAAATGGCTACTATTAATGCATGCGACCCCGCTGGTCGGATTATTGTTACCCTTGCTCAATGTGCTTATTCCACTGTTTCTTTGGATTCATAAAAGAGAGGACAATCCCATTTATAACGAACATGGTATAAAGGTGGTCAATTTTCAAATAACCGTATTGATTTTGGCCGTACTGTCATTTCTAAGCCTGCTTACCATTGAAAAATGGGGCTTTTTTATTTTCATTTCTGTTGTACCCATTTGTCTTGGAATTATAATTTTCAACATTATATATGTGGTGCAAAAGAATAAATGTTATTACCCTTTTTCTATTCCGTTTTTGCACTTGAATAAAAACCAATCGCCCACACTTCTGCTTCTATTGGGAATACTATTCTTTTGTAACTGCTCAGGACCAAAATTGGAAACTATAGAACGATTGGATGGGTCTTTGATTACAAAAGACTCTGTTACAAGAAAAATCAATCAATTAATGGAAGATGCCCAAATACATGGAGTGGCTATTTCCGTTTTTAACGAAAATCAACCTGTATACGAAAAGCAATTTGGATATAAAGATTATCCCAATAAAATTCCGTTGACCGACACCACCAATATGTATGGTGCTTCTTTTAGCAAGGCTGTATTTGGGGTTTTGGTAATGAAAATGGTAGAAAATGGAGTGATAGATCTGGATACCCCGCTGGAATCTTATCTACCCCAGAAAATACATGAATACGAACCAAAAACAAGCTGGCATGATGATTTTTCCAGTTTGAAAGAAGACTCCTTGTATCACAAAATAACCGCTCGCATGTGTTTGGACCACACAACGGGCTTCAAAAACTACAGATGGTTTGAGGATGATTATAAACTAAGGGTACATTGGGAACCTGGAACAAAATTCGGTTATAGCGGTGAAGGCTTTATTTATCTGCAAGTGGTACTGGAGAAACTTACAGGTAAAGGCTTGGAAGAACTCGCTCAAGAAAACATTTTCAAACCCTTGGGCATGCAAAATTCAGCCTACGAATGGAAAGCTAAATTTGAAAATGATTTTGCCCTTGGACATAATGAGGATGGAAAACCCCTTAAAAAAGATAAGGATAATGAACCTAGGGGTGGCGGAACCTTGGAAACAACCGCCGAGGACTACACTAAATTCCTGACTGCATTGCTCAATCAAAAATTGATCAGCAAAGAATCATATCACGAGATTTTTAGCCCGCATTTTAAAATAAGGACAGAAAAACAGTTTGGTGAGGAAGCCAACATAATCACCGACAAATATGATAAAATCAATTTAGGTTATGGTTTGGGTTGGGGTTACTTTGAAACCCCATATGGCAAAGCTGTCTTTAAAGAAGGCCATGGTAGTGGGTTTGTGCATCATTCCGTTCTATTTCCAGATACGGGAAAAGGCATTATGATCATGACCAATTTTGAAAAGGGGAATAGTATTTTCAAGGAAATATTGGAAGTCGTACTTATGGATGTTTATACCCCATGGGAATGGGAGAATTACGTTCCTTACAATAAAAAATAAGCACTATTAAAGCTTTACAAGTATCTTTACATAACTTAAAATGAGTTTTAGAAAATAATATGGCAAAGAGAAAATACACCATTTCAGTCATACAACTGAATTTGAATAACACACCAGAAAACAATCTTGAAAAGTGTATAAGTTGGGTACGAAAAGCAGCAGCTCAAGGTGCAGAGGTCATTTCTTTGCCAGAGTTGTACAGCAGTCATTATTTCTGTCAAAGTGAGGATACCGAAAATTTTACCTTTGCAGAACCTTTATATAGTACATCCTTCACTGCTTTCAGTGCATTGGCCAAAGAATTGGGAGTGGTTATCATCGTTCCTTTCTTTGAAAAACGTATGGCAGGGATTTATCATAACAGTGCCTACATTATTGATTCAGATGGTACCGAAGCTGGACTTTACCGCAAAATGCACATTCCAGACGACCCTCATTTTTACGAAAAATTTTATTTCACCCCTGGCGACCTTGGGTTCAAAACCATACCTACTCAAAAGGGAAAAGTCGGCACTTTGATTTGTTGGGATCAATGGTATCCAGAAGCTGCAAGGTTAACAGCCCTTCAAGGTGCTGAAGTCCTCTTCTACCCTACTGCAATCGGATGGCATCCACAGGAAAAAGAAGAATATGGCGAAAAACAACACGGCGCGTGGATGAACGTAATGAAGGGACATGCCGTGGCCAATGGGGTTTTTGTGGCAGCAGCCAACAGAATAGGTTTGGAAAAATACCTTCCCGATACGGCAGGTATCGAGTTTTGGGGCTCCTCTTTTATCTGCGGACCCCAAGGCGAAATATTGGCGCAAGCCTCCCATGACAAAGAAGAAATATTAATGGCCGAAGTAGATTTGGACCTGCAAGAAAATGTACGTCAAAATTGGCCGTTCCTTCGCGATAGAAGGATTGATATGTACGGTTCCATCACCAAAAGAGCCATCGACTAACATGGGGGCTAGTTCTTTTAGGTTTCCCGCTGAATGGGAAAAACAGCAAGGCATTTTACTTTGTTTTCCTCATAATGGTAATGATTGGCCAGGTAAATATGCTGCCATCCAATGGGCCTTTGTTGAATTTATAAAAAAGGTGGCCTCGTTTGAAGAAGTATTCTTGGTAGTAGCTTCTGAAAAACTAAAAGTAAAGGTAATTGACCTTTTGGAATTGGCTCATGTCAAAACCGATAAGGTTACCTTTATCATACTTAAAACCAATCGAAGTTGGATGAGGGATTCAGGTCCCATCATTGTTAAACAGGGGAACGAACGCATCGCCCTAAACTTCAATTTTAATGGATGGGCCAAATACAATAACTACAAATTGGATAGAAAAGTTCCATCTGTCGTGGCCGACTTTTTAAAAGTCCCGATGCAAAAGGTAATTTATAAAGGTAAGCCAGTAATTTTGGAAGGAGGCGCTATTGATGTCAATGGAAAAGGCACTTTAATTACTTCCGAAGAGTGTTTGCTCGATCCTAAAGTTCAAGTCCGAAATCAAGGGTTTACAAAAGATGATTACGAAGCAATTTTCAGGGAATATTTAGGAGTTACTAATACCATTTGGTTGAAAGATGGCATCAAAGGCGATGATACTCATGGACATATTGATGATTTAGCACGATTTGTCAATGAAGACACCATTGTCACTGTAGTTGAAAACGACCCAAAATCAGTCAACTATATTCCCCTTCAGGAAAATTTGAAGCGCTTGAAAAACGCAACATTGGAAAATGGAAAATCACCAAGAATTATCGAGCTGCCAATGCCGTGCCGTTTGGAATTCGATGGTCTGGAATTGCCGGCCAGTTACGCCAATTTCTTGATTTTGAACAAAGCTGTTTTGGTGCCGACCTTCAATGATTCAAGGGACCGTGAAGCTTTGAATATATTGGCAAAAGCGTTTAAGGATAGGGAAGTTATCCCCATTAGTGCCATCGATTTAATTTGGGGTTTTGGCACTTTACATTGCCTTAGTCAACAAATACCCGTTTAGTGAATTTTAAATGTCTTTTAAGACAAGACTTGAAATAGTCCGAATAAAAGGTTTGGTAAGGAATTAAAACCTTGATTTAGAGGAGGAATTGGTTTAAATTGGTAATCTCACTAAAAAAACCGTACCATGAAACCCAACCACTTCTTTAAATTATTTGCTTTCATTTTCATTTTTGCGAGTTGTTCGCAAACCCAGAATTTTGATATTCTCATTAAAAACGGCACCATTGTCGATGGTTCGGGTCAACCTTCCTATGTTGGCGATGTTGGCATTAATGCGGATACCATTGCAGCTGTTGGCGATTTGGGAGATGCGACTGGCACACGAGAAATTGATGCCGTAGGATTGGCCGTTGCGCCTGGCTTTATCAATATGCTGAGTTGGGCCACCGAAACCTTGATAGAAGATGGACGTTCCATGGCCGATATTAAACAAGGTGTAACCCTAGAGGTTTTTGGGGAAGGATGGTCCATGGGGCCCTTGAATGAATCCATGAAGAAGGAAGAGAAAGATAGTCAAGGAGATATCCAATATGACATAAAATGGAATAGTTTGAGTGAGTATTTGGAATACCTTACCACTAAGGGAATTTCGCCTAATGTTGCTTCATTTGTTGGTGCCACTACCCTAAGAATTTATACCGTAGGTTATGAAAATCGCGCACCCACCCCACAAGAACTGGATACCATGAAATTATTGGTCAAAGAAGCTATGGAAGATGGAGCTTTAGGCGTAGGTTCTTCATTGATTTATGCACCTGCTTTTTATTCCAGTACCGAAGAATTGATAGAACTTTGTAAAGTAGCCGCCGAATATGACGGCATGTACATTAGCCACATGCGCAGTGAAGGTTCCAGTTTACTGGAAAGCTTGGACGAGTTGATCCGCATTGCAGATGAAGCGGGTATTCGGGCCGAAATCTATCATCTAAAACAAAGTGGAAAGGAAAATTGGGACAAATTTGATGACGTGGTGGCCAAAGTGGATTCAGCAAATGCCGCAGGTCTTAATGTTAGTGCCAACATGTACAATTATGTAGCAGGAGCTACCGGTCTAGATGCCTCAATGCCACCATGGGTGCAAGAAGGTGGTTACGATAAATGGGCAGAACGGTTACAAGACCCAGAAATTCGTGAACAATTGGTCAAAGAAATGACCACGCCGACCAACGAATGGGAAAGTTTGATGATGGCCGCAGGCGACCCAAGCAAAATTTTGTTAGTAGGTTTTAAGGCGGATTCTTTAAAGTATTTAACCGGAAAAACATTGGAGGAAGTAGCCCAGATGAGAGGTACATCTCCCGAAGAAACCGCTATGGATTTGGTGGTGCAAGATGGAAGTCGGGTAGGAACCATCTATTTTTTAATGTCCGAAGAAAATGTAAAAAAACAAATTGCCTTGCCGTGGATGAGTTTTGGCTCTGATGGAGGTTCTCCGTCAACTGAGGGGGGTGTTCTTGAAATCGAGTACCCACCCAAGAACCTATGGGAATGTAGCTCGATTATTGGGCAAATACGTGCGGGATGAAAAAGTGATTTCTTTGGAAGAAGCTGTTCATAAACTATCAAAATTACCAGCATCCCATCTTAAAATTAAGAAAAGAGGCAGTCTCACGGAAGGAAACTATGCCGATGTGGTGTTGTTTGATCCAGAAACTATTACAGACAAAGCCACCTTTGAAGACCCCCACCAATACTCCGAAGGGGTTTTGCATGTTTTTGTTAATGGCACACAAGTGTTGAAAGACGGTGAACACACAGGGGCATTTCCTGGTCAAGTGGTGCGTGGTCCCGGTTACAAAAAATAAGAACCGTTATAATTTGATTAATGTATAATGGGTTAATATTCAAATATGCTATCAAGTCGTTTAAAGACGAGTGTTAAATAGTCGTAATCACCTTCTAAATCACTTAAAATCAAAATTATATATCTTTATAATAAACACTAAACTTGATAATTATGAAAAGATTACTTTCTATTACCTTATTGGCGACTCTCCTATTGGTTGGATTTCAAAGCTGTCAAGAACCCCAAAAACAAGAAATACTTGCCGGACCTGAGTATTCCGAACAAATAAAACAAATCATAGATGCCAAAAATGCCAAAGCAGAGGCTTGGTATTTAGCGGGTAATGTGGATTCTCTCGCATCTATATTTGCTTCCAATAGTATTCAGATGCCACCAAACATGCCGCCATTGGTGGGGATTGAAGGTTATAAAGCAGGTTGGACCCAGAATTTACAATTTGGGAAATGGGATTTTAATCTCGAGACACAAGAAGTAAAAGCTTCGGGCAACTTGGCCACTGAATGGGGTAAATATACAGTGATTTTCACTCCGAATGATAACTCCCCCATTCCACCAATGAACGACAAAGGAAATTACGTAGTGCTTTGGGAAAAAATTGATGGGGATTGGAAAATTGTTTGGGACGCTCCCGTCAGTGAGATTCCATTGCCCATGCCCGTCATGGATTCGATTCCAGAATAATTTTATGGTTTTTTCTTGTGCTTCTCTTCAATCCACTTGGCCATGTATTTGGTACTGGCCATAGTTTGGGAATGTAGCATTTTGCCTATAAAATTTTGGTTGCGATGAGTGCTTAAACCTTTACTTAAGGTTTGCAGGCGTTTGTTAAACTGGAATTCAAATCGTTCTTTATTGTAAAACGATTGGAGCAGTTGAACACCCTGTTTTTGTGCGTTTTCCCATTTTTCTTGGTTCTGGTACAATGCAATTGCGGCTTGTGAAAAATTGTCCCAATCGTCCGTGACGATTCCGTTCCAAGGTTGGTCAAAACGCATGCCCTCGGCGCCAAGGCTGGTGGTTACGGTAGGTGTTCCCGTTTGCATGGCATTCAATAACTTACCTTTTATTCCAGCGCCAAATTGGATTGGGGCCAATAATACCTTGGCATTTCCCAAAACCGTTTTTATATTTTCTGCCCATCCTTCCATGTAAAAACCTATTTTCGGGTTATGCATTTCGTTGACTTGTTGGGGTAAGTAGGCACCATAAATTTGAATTTTTGCATTTGGAAGTTGCTTGAGGATTCGTGGCCAAATTTCATTTTTCAATACTTTTATGGCATCCACATTAGGAGCATGTTTACCATTTCCGATGCTCACAAAACCGACTCTTTCTTTGAATGGAGGATGGGTTACGACGGAGGTATCTACCATAAATGGTAAATGCATTAGCAAGTTTGAGGGAACATTGAGCTCTTGCTGTAAAATTTCCATTTCGAAGGTCGAAATCATCAAACTTAGATCACAACGATAAATACTGGCCACTTCCCTTAAGGTCATGGGGTGGTTTTTCCATTGCCCCAATTCAAATGGGATGTTTGTCTTGTGAGCCTCTTCCCTGGCCTTACGCAAGGCGTGAAGGTCTTCGGTATTTAGAATTCGGAGAGAGTTGGGAGCAAATTCAGCCACTCGCCATCCGAATTGCTCTTCCAGCATAAAACGGTCGAACACCACCACATCAGGTTGTAATTCTTGAATAAAATCATCAAAGCTGGAATGGTTGAGCTGGATGGAGGTTTCCAAAATGCCCATTTCTTGTAAATCTAAACTGTATTCCGTTTTACTGGCAGTACTAGCAAACGTAATTTGATATCCAAAGGATAAAAATGCCTCCAATAACTGTTGCATCCGACATCCTGCTGCCGTGGTTGTAGGTTCGGGCCAAACATATCCGATGACTAGGAGCTTAAGTGACATGGGGGTAAAAGTACGAAGTTGTAATTTGAAAGTTGAAATGCAAATACAAGTTCAAAATTTAAGCATATAATTAATCCAACTTTTTCAAAGATTCCCTTCAACTAGGCACAATATCAATTCAATATTCTAGAAATTAAGTACTCGAACAATCCTAGGCTACATTCTGGCCGCGAATTTTTTGGAGATACTGGAGCGCAATTTTCGCTCATAATCCTCTTCCAGCCACTCTTTATAATTCTTGGTGTTGTTCATTATGCAATACGAATATTGTTTTACCCGATATTGTATTTCATCTTTAAGTTCCTTGGCCAAAATTCGTGCATCGAATACATCTTCACTGTTTTCCACACAAATTTGTGCATGCTGTTCAATGCTTCGCTCCAGCACTTCCTTGGATTTTTTTCCTTGGGCAAATATCTTTTTATACTCCTCTTTTACATTAAAAGTAATATTGTCGGACTTGCTGAACTTGGCTCGTAGGTCATCCGGCATTTCGTAAACAAAGTCGCGCTCAATTTCCTCGTCATTTTTAATGTTCTCCAGATAAAAATCAGGAAAATGAAAAATTTCTTGCCAGTCAATCGGGGCATCCCAAGGACCAAATCGAGCCAAATTGTTCCCTAGATCAATAACATTGAACTCATTTTTGTTCGGCAGTACACGAGAACCCCGTCCAATCATCTGAAAATAAAGGGTTAGCGAACGTGTGGCTCGATTCAAAATTATTGATTCAACTGTTGGCTCATCGAAGCCCGTAGTGAGAATACTTACGGAGGTTAAAATGGCATCTGGGGTGTTGGCAAACCATTCCAAAATATCCTTACGTTCGGTCGCTGTATTCTTGTTGTCCAAATGACGGACATTGTACCCTGCCTTTTTGAAGGTTTCGTATACATAAAGGGAGGTATTGATCCCATTATTGAAAATAAGCGTTTTGGTGCCTTTAGCAATTTCCTCGTATGCGGTGAGCAATTTGCCCAACATGCTATGGTTGCTGTAAAACTCATCGGAAGATTTAACGGTGTAATCCCCATTGATTCCCAATTTTAAGGTACGAAGACTTACATCGTAGTTGTAAAGGTTGGCCTTTGCCAAAAACTCTTTATCAATCAGCGATTTAATGGATTCTCCAATAATCAGGTGCTTGTAATTGTCCTTCATGGGGAGTTTAATGTTGGAGCTCAATGGTGTAGCTGTAACCCCAAGTATGGTTGAATCTTCGAAGTATTTAAAAAGTTTTCTAAAAGAATTATAGTGTGCCTCATCAATGATTACCAAGCCAATGTTGTTAATTTTTACCTTTTCTTCCTGCAAACGGTTGTTCAAGGTTTCCACCATGGCCACAAAGCACATGTAGTCATCCTGGTCCTGCAATTCTTTAACTTCACTGTTAATGACCTTATTGGCCACCCCGAACCCATGTAGCATTTTGGAGGTCTGCTTACTCAATTCGATTCGGTGGGTAAGCACCATCACCTTTTTACCAGTCTGTTCAATAAAACGTCGTGTGATTTCGGAAAACACCACGGTTTTACCTCCACCAGTGGGCAACTGATACAATATATTGGTGCCCGCGGGAAGTTTTTCCAGTTGGTTAAAGATTTTATTCAAATCTTCTTCCTGATAATCGTATAATTTCTTCTTCTTGATCTTTTTGTTTACCTCCAAAGGATATGGATTATGGGTTCTTCAATAAAAAACCCTACAAAATTAGGAGTTTTTTGGGCGTGAGCCCAATTGTATTTATGCTTTTCTATCAATATACTATCAACAATTTGTTTTGAGGTAATTTTTTGTCCAAATCGACAGGAATACTCATAACATTTTGATAACAATAACATTTTAGGCTTGGAAATAAGGCGAATATGACGTATAATGATAGCTTATAACACTTACAAAAAAACCATACTTCAGCATGAGGCAGCTTAAAATTATCAAACAGGTCACGAACCGCGAATCCAAATCCCTTGACAAATACCTGCAGGACATCAGTAAAATTGATTTGATTACTGCGCAGGAAGAAGTTGAGTTGGCACAACGGATTAGGGCTGGTGATCAGGTTGCCTTGGAAAAATTGACGAATGCCAATCTTAGGTTTGTGGTTTCTGTGGCAAAACAATACCAAAACCAAGGTTTAAAATTACCAGATTTGATCAATGAAGGAAATGTGGGATTGGTAAAAGCGGCCAAACGTTTTGATGAAACCCGTGGATTTAAGTTTATCTCCTATGCGGTTTGGTGGATTCGACAATCGATTCTTCAGGCCTTAGCGGAGCAATCCAGGGTGGTTCGACTTCCATTGAACAAGATTGGTTCCATCAACAAAATCAAAAAGACCTTTTCTTATTTAGAACAGGCTCACGAACGTCCACCATCACCTGAAGAGATTGCCAAAGAATTGGATATGACCGTTTCTGAAGTGAAACAATCCCTAAAGAATACGGGTAGACATGTTTCCATGGATGCGCCTTTAAAAGAAGGTGAAACTTCCAATTTATATGATGTGCTCAACGCTGGCGATTCTCCAAAACCAGATAAAGGTTTGATGCATCAATCCTTAAATACTGAAATTAACAGAGCATTGGATACCCTTTCACCAAGAGAGGCTGATGTGGTTCGTTTGTATTATGGTATCGGAGACCAGCCTTCCATGACCTTGGAGGAAATCGGAACTACTTTTGATCTTACGCGCGAGAGGGTACGTCAAATAAGGGAAAAAGCTATTAGAAAGTTGCGACACACTTCTAAAAGTAAAATTTTAAAATCGTATTTGGGCTAAGTCCAAATCAACCAAAAATAGAAAAGGGGATGTTTTTTAACATCCCCTTTTCCATGATATACTACTTAAACATCAAGGTTTGCTCAATAAGCTGATTTCAAAATCGGTGAGCAGTTCATTTAAATCTCGAATAAAATTCAAGTAAGCGCTGTTTTCTTGGTTGTAATTTTTCATGGGATAACATTTGGGGTGTTTATCTATAAATAATCAAGTTCGGCAAGTTGGTTTATGGTCAATATCTCGTTGAGTTCTTGTAAAAAAGCCAAGTATTCTTCTCCGTAGGTGTCGTACAACATAGTTCGTTATTGGTATTAAGTTCGGGTCTTAGGTATAACGTGAATCTATTTTAAAGATTATATGAAAACAACATTTTGTGGTGAAATGGTTGACAAAAGTTGTGAAAACTCAGTTAGTCTTCCATTTGCAAAATGTCCAGTTCCACTTCAAAATCCAATTCTGGGTC
Organism: Flagellimonas cixiensis; assembly: GCF_042134615.1. Lineage (GTDB taxonomy): Bacteria > Bacteroidota > Bacteroidia > Flavobacteriales > Flavobacteriaceae > Flagellimonas > Flagellimonas cixiensis. Next base: position 3,082,335 of record NZ_CP169639.1, on the reverse strand, counting down.
TACTTTGCTAGGTCTAATATTGAATTCATCATAGATGAAGCAAAGACTCATTGGCAATCTTCTACGCTCGGTATTGGTCATCAATCCTAATTTGGATTGAAGCTCATTTTTAATTTGAAAGGCTTTGTTGCTAATTTTGGGATTCGCATGCGATTCCAACTCGGCCAGAAAAGGAATTTCTTTCTTATCCCCTACTTCCAACATTTCTTCCAATAACATTAATTGACATTCCACGTCGGTACAATGATGGAACAAAGGATGAAAAATGCTTTGCAGGTATTCGGGTAATTCGTTTTCGGCCATGGTGTTTGATTTTTACATAGTTCTGAACACTTCCATTTCAAAATCTACCTGCTCCTCCACAATCGGATATTCCTGAAGGAATTGATCATAAAGAAAAGCGTGGTGCTTCATGTCGTTATCGGTTTTACAGAGTCGGGAAATTTGCTCTGTAATTTCCAAGAGGCTTTTAATTTTCATCATTTGAAGACTCGGAACTACTTTCTGGCAAGCTTGGTCCAGGGCCTCAAAATTTCGGTTCATTAGGTGTATTTTGGCACTGCCAACAAACTCCAAGATATTTTGCTTGAACACCTTCACCAACTCCTCCATAAGCTCCATGCGCCCCATACAATCTTCGAGTACGGGTTTTAGGTTAATCTTGTTGGATGTATAGTCAGATTCCAATGTTCTTTCTATAAATTGAAAATTCGATGTGAAATTCTTTGGGGGATTCATGTTGTTCTGGTCGGAAGTGGTTGGTATATTTTGAGCTATTTTCTTTAACTCGTTTACAATTTCGGTTTGCTCCTCGCTTAAGCGGGTTTTTTCCAAAGCTTTGAGCAAACAAATACAACGGTCTTGTGCCGCAGGGGTAAAAGGAGCCGTATACGTACTTTGAATGCCTACTTTTTGATAAATCTTCTCTAATTGTTCCATTTCTGAAATCCCAAAAACCTTGCTTTCCAAACCGTGTTTGAACAACTCAAACGATTTTTTCAGTTCACCGGCCTCCACAACGCCCAATTCTTCGTAAGAAAATGAGCTTAATCCGATTTCTAGCTTTTCTAGATAGGTAAGTAATTCTCGCGTCCCCAAAATATGTTTTAAAAAATGGTTAATCCTTCTAAAAATCTCCAATTAATTGAGGGATTACAATTTATTGTTCTGTACCTACGCTATTTTGTTGTCAAATTGTTTTATTTGTATGTATAAACAACCTAACATGAAACATTTTTATCTACTATTTAGTATTGCCCTACTAGCTTCTTGTGGGGAGAAAAAACCAGAAAAAACCGAAACTTTGGAAGAAAAAGCACAACGAATCCATGATTCTGTGATTACCATTGATACACATGACGACATCAATGTGCAAAATTTTACAGACAGCATCAACTACACCCAGCGTTTGGATACGCAGGTGAACCTGCCAAAAATGAACGAAGGCGGCTTGGATGTGGCTTGGTTTATTGTGTACACTGGTCAGGATACGTTGACCACTGAAGGCTATGCCAAAGCGTCTGAAAATGCAATTTCTAAATTTGAGGCCATTCATAAATTGTGCGAGGAGATCGCTCCCGATCAGATAGAATTGGCATTGACTTCCGATGATGTCCGAAGAATTGTAGCTTCGGGAAAAAAAGTAGCCATGATCGGTGTGGAGAACGCTTACCCCATTGGGGAAGACCTTTCCAAAATTGAGGAATACCAAAAACGTGGAGCCCGCTATATTTCCTTGGCACACAACGGCCATAGCCAGTTCAGTGATTCAAACACCGGAGAAAAAGACAGTATTTGGATGCACAATGGCTTGAGCGAATTGGGAAAACAAGCAGTTGCCGAAATGAACCGTGTTGGAATTATGATCGATGTTTCGCACCCTTCCAAAGAAGCAATGAAGCAAATGATAGAGTTGACCAAAGCCCCAATTATCGCATCCCACTCTTCAGCTAGAGCTTTGTGCGGACATAGCCGTAACTTGGACGATGAGCAATTGTTATTGATGAAAGAAAATGGTGGGGTGGTTCAAACAGTTGCCTTCAGTTCTTATTTGAACACAGAAAAGAATGATGCTCGTTCGGCCTATGTTAGTGAAATCAGCAAAAAAGTAGCCGATTCTTTAGGTATTGAATGGTATGAGCGTTCCCAATTTTCTACTTTAACACCAGAACAAAGAGAAACATTCTTTGCCAACTACAGAAAAGTACAGGGTATGGCCAAAGATTTGGCGGCCAAAGACCCCAATGCCCCACCAGCAGTCAATGTTTCCGATTTTGTGGACCATATCGACTATATGGTAAAATTAATCGGAATTGACCATGTAGGTATCAGCTCCGATTTTGATGGAGGCGGCGGAATCGAAGGTTGGTCCGATGCTTCAGAAACCTTTAATGTTACCTTGGAATTGGTAAAAAGAGGGTATACTGAAGAAGAAATTGCCAAACTTTGGGGAGGTAACCTATTACGAGTTCTTGACGAAGTTCAGGCCGTGGCCAAAACGTTGAACTAGGAATTTTCTTCCTTTTCCTTTTTTGCCAAACGATCTTTTACGTATTCAATTTTTGTTTTTCCGTGGGCTTTGGGGTTCCCTTTGTCATCCAAGTTCACCATAATAATATTGTCTACGGTAACAATACTTTCGTGGGTCATCTTGTTTCTTACCTCGCAATTGAGGGAAATTGAGGTGACCCCGAATTTTATCACATCGATACCAATTTCAATGACATCGCCTTCCGTGGCGGTACTCATAAAATTGATTTCGGACATATATTTGGTGACGACCTTTTTATTTTCAAGCTGAATAATGCTATAAAGCACAGCCTCTTCATCTATCCAGGCAAGTACTTTCCCGCCAAAAAGTGTTCCATTGGCGTTCAAGTCCTCGGGCTTTACCCATTTTCTTGTGTGAAATCGCATAGTGAAACTATTTTATATTTAGGGGCAAAGTTACTTTAAACACCCTTAGCTTGTTAGCTCTTTACCCTACTAAATTTGTATAATTATCAATTTAGAACATTTCATAATCAGTGAGTAAGGAGTAAACAATTTTAATTGCCCTGAATTTAAAATTCAATGAAAAAAACGGTTGCATTTTACTGCTGTCCGTTTTTTAATTAATCTAAGAGTTTAGGGAATTTCAACCTGTTCATAACATCGTTAACAACTATCGTATTTGTGAAAAGGCACAGGAAATGGATTATGTAATTTTAGTAAAACTTGAAACCATGGACCCAAGATCCAAGCGTCTGGTCGACATCCGTCCAGATATTTTAAAGGCCCATTTCAACAATCAAATGGGATTTGATGAACGTTTTCAGAACCAAACCTTACGCCCTGTAATAAAACTTCAAAACCTTTTGTTGGTCGAAGCATTTAAGAATTATGCCAACAAGCATAAAGGTGTTTTTTACGGACTTCCTTTGGAAAAAAAGATGGAATACATTGAACGAGCCATCCAAAAAGACATCAAGTTTAGGAATTCCCTTAAGGGAATGATCATTGGTCAGTTTACCGTAGAAGAATATCGGGAATACATTAACAATTCATCTGCTTTGAACAAGAGAATGATGAACCTTGTGGTGGAACGGTTAAAGGACCAAATTCAGTTATTTGAGAAAGAAGAAGTCCTTTTACAGGATTGATTCTCCGTTCAAATTGGTGGTAAGAATATCGCTCATCAAATCAAAATAAGGTCGAATCACCTTAAAAGAAGTGTTTACTTCATCCAAAAAGGTGTCTGACAGTACTTCTTTGTCTGAGAATTTTCGGATAAACACAAATTGTTTCTTTTTAATGAGGTCAATATCGGGGTGGGTTTTATCAAATCCTTTTGGAGCCGTCTTTACCTCCTCCCCTTCTAGGTCTCCCCAAATATTTTTCAGGTTTTTGTGTCCAATTACGGCCCTGAATTCATTGGCATCCATTTCCAATTCCTTCCGAATTCGCATCAAATCCTCCTTGTTAGGAGCCCAAAACCCTGTTGCGATCATAGAATCCCCTGGACTTAAATGCACGTAATATCCGCCTCGTAAATGTGCTCCCAATCTTGAAAAGGATGCTGCTAAATGACTTTTATATGGGGTTTTATCTTTAGAGAATCGAACATCCCTGTAAATTCGGAACATTTTCATTTTTTCAATCTCATCGTGGTGTTCTAGTCCCTCTTTGACGGATTCAAAAAAGCCTTTTACAGACTTTTCATGTGTTTTGAAGGTGGGTTTGTTCGCTTCAAACCACTCTTTGTTGTTATTTAATCGTAGTTCTGACAAAAAGTCAAAAACGTCTTTTGAAATTGTGATTTTGGATGTCATTTGATTGATGATATGTTATTTTTACTCTAAAGTTACCCTTTTATATGCGTGCATGGTAAGGATTTGTCTAAATTTAAGACAATAAAAGGCAGTATGGATAAAGATAAAATTATAGCCGAACTCAACAGGCACAAAAAAATGCCTTATCTGGATTTTAGGCTAAAGCAAGAAACAGAGGAGTTTACCAATACCCTTTTTTATACCCTTTTTGATGCCAACACCCCTGTAGGTGTGAATTTGGAGATGTTGGAGAAGAAGTTCAACAACCTCATGGATATGGCATGCATGGAGTTGGAGAGGCCAAGTGACGAACTTTGGAACCTTTATATTTCTAAACTGCCTGAGATTTTGGAGAAATTGAATCTGGACGCCGAGGCCATTTTAAATTGTGATCCTGCATCCTTATCCATTCAAGAAATATACATGGCATATCCTGGTTTTTACGCCATTTCCATTTACAGATTGGCGCACGAACTCTATTTGGCAGCAGTTCCATTAATTCCGAGATTAATGACAGAATATGCTCACCGTCAAACAGGTGTGGATATTAATCCTGGAGCAAAAATTGGAAAATCATTTTTTATAGATCATGCGACAGGAGTTGTTATTGGAGAAACTGCTGTAATCCATGATAATGTAAAAATCTATCAAGGGGTTACTCTTGGCGCACTCTATGTGGCCAAAAACCTGGAGAAAACCAAAAGACATCCAACTATTGAAAATAATGTGACCATTTATGCCAATGCTACTATTTTAGGTGGCGAGACTGTGGTGGGTGCCAACTCTGTTATCGGAGGTAACGCTTGGATAACGGCATCCGTACCCCCAAATTCAAAAGTATATCACACCCCAGAAATTAAAATCAAGACAGCACCCAATGTCTAAAAGCATACTCGATTTAATCGGAAACACCCCTTTGGTCGAATCCAAAGTCCTTAATCCAAATCCCAACGTAAAAGTTCTATTTAAGTTAGAAGGAAATAACCCGGGCGGCAGCGTTAAAGACCGTCCTGCCTATAACATGATCAAAAGTGGCTTGGAACGAGGAGACTTCACCAAAGATTCAAAACTTATTGAAGCAACTAGTGGTAATACAGGGATTGGCTTGGCCATGGTTGCCAGCCTTTTTGGGTTGGATATTGAATTGGTAATGCCCGAAAACTCAACCAAGGAAAGGGTGCAGACCATGCGTGCCTATGGAGCAAAAGTTACCCTTACACCGGCCGATGTTGGAATTGAAGGCGCCCGTGATTATGCCGAGGCCAAAGTGGTGAACGAAGGGTTTATTATGATGAACCAGTTTGCGAACAATGACAATTGGCAGGCGCATTATAAAACCACAGGACCTGAAATTTGGCGTGACACCAATGGTGAGGTCACTCATTTTGTATCAAGTATGGGAACCACGGGAACCATTATGGGTACGTCTACATTTTTAAAAGAACAGAATTCTGATATTCAAATTATTGGGGTTCAACCAACGGATGATTCCAAGATACCGGGTATACGAAAATGGCCTCAAGAGTACCTTCCAAAGATATTTAACCCCAAAAAGGTTGATACGGTAATGGAGGTTAGTGAAGAAGATGCTGTGATTATGGCTAAAAAATTAGCCAAAGAGGAGGGTATATTTTCTGGGATGAGCAGTGGTGGGGCCGCCACCGTAGCATTTCGTCTTGCGGAAAAATTGGAAAGCGGAACCATTGTTTCCATAGTTTGTGATCGCGGAGACCGATATCTTTCATCGGATCTTTTCGACGATTGATAGAAGGAAGTAAATTATTAAATTCTCTCCTGTTTTATCCAATTATTCTTATCATCCTCAATACTTGGCGATTTATCGATAGGATTTAATTTGAATTCTTATTTGGAACTTACTTTATATCAAATTTGAAACCCAAATCAATTTTGATATGAATACAATTTCAAAAATCATTACCTGGAAACGTAACCTCATTGCGAGTATTTTAGTGCTACTTACCTTAATGGTATTGGATTTTTATGGAATTCATACCAATCAATTTTACTTCTTGAAAGTGGATAATTACATTTTTTCAACTTTAGCGGTAGTGCATCTTTTGTATCTGTATGTGGTTTGGTTCAAAATTCGCGAAGATGAACTTCCTGACCCGAAAATGCGTAATGTAGAATATGTACTATATCTGATTTTATTCGTGTATGGCTTCAAAATTTATGAGAGCCTTCAAATATTGAATTCAGCTCAAATATACCAAGACCAAATAATTCCATCCACTTTTAAACCTATGGCCACTCTAAATTTGATACTATTCAGCATTCTGCCTATAATGACGTTGTACACCTTTTGGTTGCGCAAAAAAATGATTGGCGTATACAATTTTGATAACTACAACAGCAAATTGAACATCTGGCAGTGAATTATAAACCCCTAATATAGTTGCCGTACAAATCTTTAAATTGTAACCCCTGTTCAAAGCGGTGTTTACTGAGTTTATTATGTGCCACTAGCCCCCAAAGCAATAATTCTTTTAAGAAATAAGAATCTTCCTTGATTACTTTAGGTTGAAACTCCTTGATTAAATTATTTAGAGGGCCAATTGAGTCCAGTTTAGATTTATATTCCTCATCAGTATCATCGTCCAGTAAGTCAAAACCCTCTCCTTCAAAAAACCAAGCGACCAGCTCATCGTATTGGGTTTCTTCTTCTCTGCGTTGTAATTTTTCAATTTTTGGAAAATAGCTTGGGAACAGTGATTTAACCGCTTCTTCTATCAAAGTTTCGGCTACAAAGCCAGCGCCTTCTTGTTCACCTTCGTATACCAATTCAATTTTTCCTGTAATCGCAGGAACAACTCCCATAAAATCGCTTAAACGAACCGAAGTTTTATGATTTCCCGAAATAATGGCTCTACGCTCTGCTGTACTCAATAAATTTTCAAAAGCGGTGATGCTCATTCGTGCACTTACTCCACTTTTTGCATCTACAAATTCACTTTCTCTAGCTTCAAAACTGATTTGCTCCAAAACATCCATGGCAATTTCTGGAACATAAATTTTATCTGATTGACGTTTGTCTAGTTTAGCTTCTTGTTTTGTAATTTGCTTGGCAATCTCGATACTCTCAGGATAATGGGTCAAAATCTGCGAACCGATTCTATCCTTTAAAGGCGTTACTATACTTCCTCTATTGGTATAATCTTCAGGGTTAGCTGTAAAAACAAATTGAATGTCTAGATGTAAGCGAAGTTTAAATCCTCTAATCTGTATGTCGCCCTCTTGCAGTATATTAAATAAGGCTACTTGAATTCTTGCTTGAAGGTCAGGCAGCTCATTGATTACAAAAATACAACGGTTGGCGCGTGGTATCATTCCAAAATGAATCACACGGTCATCAGCATAGGAAAGCTTTAGATTGGCTGCCTTAATTGGGTCCACATCACCAATCAAATCTGCTACCGTAACATCAGGAGTGGCTAATTTTTCATAAAAACGCTCACTCCTATGCACCCAGCTTACTGGTGTTTCATCTCTTTTTTCTTTAATGAGTTCCGTCGCATATCTTGAAATTGGGTCCAACGGGTCATCATGAATTTCAGAACCTTCAACAATGGGCATCCACTCATCCAATAATTGCACCATCAAGCGAGCCAATCGTGTTTTTGCCTGACCTCTCAATCCCAATAAATTGATATTGTGACGGGATAGAATAGCTCTTTCCAATTCTGGAATAACGGAGTTTTCGTAACCCCAAACGCCTTCAAAAACCTGTTCTTTCTTAGCTATCTTTTCTAATAGGTTCTCACGAAGTTCATCCTTGATGCTTTTACTTTTATAGCCGGCTGATTTAAGTTCACCCAGCGTTGTAATCTTGGTATGATCCAAATTCATATGTTGGTTTATCCTTTAATTCTTCTTTTTCTATTTTGCTCGTAATCTTCAAAAATCATTTCTCCCAAACCTTTTAGGCCCGTATAAAATGCCTTGCCCTTGTTCGCCTTTGTGAATTCGCGCACAAATTGCATTAGATAAGGATCTTCTGCAATCATAAAGGTAGTTATGGGAATATGGAGTTTTCTGGCCTGCTGGGCCATGGCATAGCATTTTTCAACAATATAGTCGTCCAATCCTACACTGTTTTTATAATAATCACCGTTCGGAAGTCGCAAACAAGATGGCTTTCCATCAGTGATCATGAAAATCTGTTTGTTGGTGTTCCGTTTTCTTCTGAGCATATCCATAGCCAGCTGTAATCCCGCAACCGTATTGGTGTGGTAGGGCCCTACCTTTAAATAGGGTAAATCTTTAATAGGAATAGGCCAGGCATCATTTCCAAATACCAAGATGTCCAAGGTATCTTTTGGATAACGGGTGGTAATCAGCTCTGCAAGAGCCATTGCCACTTTTTTAGCAGGGGTGATTCGGTCCTCACCATACAAAATCATACTGTGACTGATGTCTATCATCAATACCGTACTCATTTGGGCTTTGTATTGCGTGTCCTCCACCACCAAATCCTCCTCGCTAAGTGAAAAATTATCCAATCCGTGGTTCACTTGGGCATTTTTGAGGCTTTCTGTCATACTAATATGTTCCAAAGAATCTCCAAAACGGTATTCCCTGAATTCACCTGTATGCTCATCCCCTTTTCCGGATTTCCCGGTTTTGTGATTGCCTGAACCACTACGCTTTATTTTTCCGAAGATTTG